>NZ_JBEOUW010000032.1:0-107825 GCF_040303045.1 Kitasatospora sp. NPDC096140 | reverse complement strand
CGCTTCCTTCGGACCGCCTTCCAGCGGACCCTCCGGGCTTCGTTCTTTCGTGTTTCCAGCTTATCAGATGTTTTCCGCTCCGTTTCCGGGGCTTCGTTCATCCGACTCGCTGGTGTCTTCCGGGGTTTGACGCCCTGTCCGACGTTTCAAACTCTAGCCGATCAGTGCTCCGAAAAGCGAATCGACCGCAATCCGATAAAACGAACACGCCGAATAAGAACCGAGCCGCGACGCAGAAATGCGAACGCAACCCAGCCCGAACCTGGGGAGTGGTGTTTCAGAGGATTGGCCGCCCCGGGACCGTCCGCGCCGATGCGTGTCCGGTGCTCCCTGCCGAGCGACTAGAGAACACTACTCCTACTCCGTGCCCGAGAACAAATGCCCCGGCCCGCGCCGCGCCCGGCCCGTACCGGGGCGCGGCCGGAGGTCGTCCCCTACTTGAAGAGGCGGTCGCCGCTGGTGGCCATGCGGTGGGTGGAGCCGTGGCGGTTCACCCAGTCTCGGACGAGGTTGACGGCGTTGGCGCACTGCCAGCTGTCGTCGTACTCGCGCACTCCGGTGAAGGCGCCGTAGCCGGCGATGATGCCGTCCACCCGGGCGTCACCCAGCAGCTTGTCGACGTACCAGGGGTCGTTGTAGGTGGTCGTCCAGGACAGCGTGGCCGCGAGCTGCCCGGAGGCGCGGTCCGCCGCTCCCTTCCTCAGTTCCGTGCAGGTGTTGTAGGTGGGCTCCGTGCAGTTGCCGAACCCCTTGGTGATGTCGCTGTCGCCGTAGTCCATCGCACGGTGGCCGGCCGGGAAGCCGGAGCCGGAACGCTCGAAGGCGCTGCGGACCGTGTCGCGGCTCCCCGTCGTCGTGATGCCCTCCAGGGGGCCGAGCTTGCCCTCCAGGCTCTTCCAGCCCCGGCCGCCGACGTCCGGGGTGTTGCCGCCGTGGTACTCGTAGAAGCCGTAGAGCACCTGGATCCCGGCGGCCGTCAGCCGCTGGGCCTTGTCCTGCAGCCCGGCGACGCTGCAGGTGCGGTTCGGCTGCTCCCCGCAGTAGTTCGGGTCCTTGATGTCCAGCCAGACCAGGGAGAGCCGGCGCCCCGCGTTGGCGTTGGAGAGAATGCGGTCGATCATGCTGTCGAAGCTGGGGCCCAGACGGTTCTCCCCGGCCGAGGAGCAGTCGTGGTAGGCCCGCCATTCGTTCGGGTTCCACCAGGCGCAGACGTCGATCTCGATGCCGTTGGCGCCATGCTTGAGGGCGGCGTCCACGCCCGCCACGGTGTCGACCCGGTGCGCGATCGCGTAGATCGCGTGCCGCTGGTCGGCTGCCGCTGCCGGGGTCGCGCCGACGGTGGCGACGCCGGCGATCCCGCACAGTGTCGCCATCAGCGCCGGTACCGTGCGCCGGAGGGCGGGACGCCTGAGGTGAGTGGTCACGAGAGATGCTCCTTCACGTCCGAAGTTCCTGAAGTGTGCATGCCAAGCACACCAACTGTACGTCGACGTACGGTAAATGACGGCTAAACAGCACAACTGGTGGTCGATCGTCTCTCCCCGCCCCACCCGGCACCCGGCACCCCACTCCGCACCCCGGAGGCCGTTCGCGGGACTCGAACGGACGGGCGGAGCTCGGACGTGCAGCAGAGTGCCGAGGACCGCCGTCCGCCCGATCGGTCCATGTCCCGGGCGACACGGGCCGGATCGAGGTGTCGGAGGTGCGGGTACGGAAGGCTGGGCCGTTCCCGGTCCGGGCCGCGCGGAAGGCGGTCGCGGTCGGCCGGGCGACCCGACACCGGGATGGTGGCATGACCGTTCAGGAGAGCCCGACCGTCGGCACGGCCCGGCGCGGCGACTTCGCCGAGCTGCGCCGACGCGTCCAGGAGGCCGGACTCCTCCGCAGGCGCCCCCTCTACTACGCCTGCCGGAGCACCGTCCTGCTGGCCGCCCTCGCCCTGCTCCTGGCCTGGTTCACCGCCCTCGGCGCGACCTGGTGGCAGCTCGCCCTCGCACCCCTGCTCGCCTTCGTCCTGGGCCAGCTGGCGCTGCTCGGCCACGACGTGGCGCACCACGCGGTGTTCTCCGGGCGCCGGGCGACCGACCTCGCGGGGATCGTCCTCGGGAACCTCCTGGTCGGCATGAGCTACGGCTGGTGGGTCAGCGACCACAACCGCCACCACGCGCACCCGAACCGCGAGGGCCGCGATCCGGCCGCCGACTCCATCCTCTTCGCCCGGACCGTCGAACAGGCCCGCCGCACACGGGGGCTGCGCAGGACCGTCGCCAGGCACCAGGCCGAGCTGTTCTTCCCGCTGCTCTCCCTCCAGGCGCTCGGCCTCGTCGTCGCGACCTGCCTGACCCTGGTCCGGGGTCAGGTCCGGTACCCGGCTCTGGAGCGGACCCTCGCCGTCCTGCACTACGCCATGGCGGCAGGACTCCTGCTCGTCGTCCTCACGCCACTCCAGGCGCTCGCGTTCGCCGCAGTGTGCGGGGCCGTGCTCGGCGTGTACCTGGGGTGCATCTTCGCGCCCAACCACAAGGGCATGCCGATGAGCGGCGCGGACGAGGCGCACGGCGACTACGTGCGGCGGCAGGTCCTGCCCTCCCGCAATCTCCGTGCGGGGCGGGTCGTGCACTTCGTGTTCGGTGGCCTCGGTTACCAGATCGAGCACCACCTCTTCCCGGCCATGCCGGTGGCATCGCTCGGCGCGGCCTCACACATCGTGCGGGCGTACTGTGCCGAGATCGGTGTGGAGTACTGCGAGGCCGGTCTCGCGGCGTCGTTCCGGGAGATCCTGCGGGATCTGCGGGAGGTCGGCCGCGCGGCGGGGGACGGGGCGGCAGTCGGGGCCCGAGCCGGGATCGCCCCCGCGATCGACCCCGAGGCAGAGGTAGAGGTAGAGGTGGACGCCGAAGCCGCCGCCGGTGCCGCCCGGTGAGCGGGGTCCGGTCCGCGGTACCGACCGGCCGTGCCGTACCGACCGGCCGAACCGCTCGGGCCGCAGGACTCCCGGCCTCCGACGACGGCCGGCTGCGCGTCCTGATCGTCACCGAGTCCTTCGCGCCGCAGCTCAACGGCGTCGCCCACAGCGTGCTGCGAACCGCCGAGCACCTGGCGGCCCGCAGCCACGCCGTGCTGGTACTGGCCCCGGCGGCGCGACCCCGGCGCGGTCGTCCGGGAGAGGCCGGCGAGCGGCCGCACGGCTACCGGGTGGCCCACGTCCCCTCCCTGCCGCTGCCCGGCTACCCGGAGGTGCGGATCGCGCTTCCCGGGCGCCGGGTGGCCGAGGCGATCGAGCGGCACCGGCCCGATGTCGTCCACCTGGCGGGGCCGTTCGTCCTCGGGGCCGTCGGCGCGGCGGCGGCCCGACGGGCCGGCACCCCGGCGGTGGCGGTGTTCCAGACCGACCTGGCCGCCTACGCCCGCACCTACCTGCCGCTGGCCGGAGACGCCGGGGCCCGCACGGCCTGGCGGATCCTGCGGCACATCCACGGCACCGCCGCGCGGACGCTGGCACCGTCCCGGGCCTCGCTCGACGCGCTGGCCGCGCAGGGCGTGCCCCGGCTCCACCTGTGGCCGCGCGGGGTGGACTGCGCGCGCTTCGACCCCCGCCACCGGGACGAGGCCCTGCGCCGCAGGCTGGGCCCGCAGGGCGAGGTGCTGGTGGGGTACGTCGGGCGCCTGGCCGCGGAGAAGCAGGTCGACCGGCTGGCGGAGGTCTCCCGGCTCCCGGGCGTACGGCTGGTGGTCGTCGGCGACGGCCCCTGCCGCAGCCCGCTGGCGGCGGCACTGCCGGACGCGGTCTTCCTGGGCCGCCGCACCGGACACGAACTCGCCCGGCTCTACGCCTCGTTCGACGTGTTCGCGCACACCGGACCGTTCGAGACCTTCGGGCAGACCGTCCAGGAGGCCATGGCCAGCGGACTGCCGGTGGTCGCCCCGGCGGCCGGCGGGCCGCTGGACCTCGTCGTCCCGGGACGGACCGGCTTCCTCGTCCCGCCCGGTGCGGGCGGGGCGTTCCGCACGGCGGTGGAACGCCTGGCCCGCGACGCCGGGCTGAGGGTGGAACTCGGCCGGGCGGGCCGGGCCGCCGTCACCGACCGCAGTTGGGAGGCGGTCGGCGACCGGCTGATCGGGCACTACCGGCACGCCATCGCGGAGACCGCCGGACCCCGGCGACAACGGGCCGGGCGCTGAACCGCCGGGCCCCGCACCGATCCGCCGACACCTACGGGCACCCGGACCACGCCGACCGTCCGACCGTCCGACCCGAGGAATCGAAGAACCGAAGAAGCGAAGCACCGAGGAACCGAGGAACCGAGGAACCGACCGCCGTGCACCCGCCCCTCGCCGCCGAGTACTCCCCCGTCACCGCTGCCGTCGCCGATGCCACCGGCGGCGCCCCCGCCGCCGACACCGCCGTCTTCCTGCACGGCCTCGGCGGCTGGACCCACAACTGGGCCGCCCTGATCGGCCTCCTGCGGACCTCGGTGCACTGCCTGGCCCTCGACCTCCCGGGCTACGGAAGCTCGGCGCCCCCGCCCGACGGCGTCGTCACCGTCTCCCGCCAGGCCGCCGCCGTCGCCGACCACCTGGACCGCGCCGGGCACCGCCGGGTCCACCTCGTCGGCAACTCCCTGGGCGGCCTGGCCGCCCTGCGGCTCGCCGCCCGCCGCCCGGACCTGGTGGCCACCCTGACGCTGGTGTCCCCCGTGCTCCCCGCCCTGCCGCCGGTCCAGGCCCTCCGGGTGTCCCTGCTCGCCCTGCCGGGTGCCCCCCGCCTGTACGCCCGGCTGCTGTCGGCCCAGGACCAGGACCGGCAGCTCGACGACCTCTACCGCCTGATCTACGCCGACCCCGCCCGGGTCGGCCCCGAGCAGCGGGCGACCGAGGCCCGCGAACGCCTGCGCCGAGCCGGGCTCCCCCACACCGCCGGCATGCTGCCGGCGGGCGTACGCGCACTCGTCCGCACCTTCCTGCAGCGGGGCCCGTCCTCGCCCTGGCAGCTGGCCCACCGGATCACCGCCCCCACCCTGCTCGTCTACGGCCGCGAGGACCGCCTCGTCCCCTTCCGGACCGCACCCCGCGCCTACGCGGCCTTCCGCGACGCCCGTCTGCTCACCCTTCCGGACACCGGCCACGTCGCCATGCAGGAGCGCCCGGCGCCCGTGGCCGCCGCACTCCGCGCACTGATCACCGAGGCGCGGCGAACGCCTCGGTGACCAGGTCGCATGGAGCTGAGCATCCCGACGACCGACTTCCGGTACGTCGGGAAGCGGAAGAGAAGAGCGGACACACCGGCCGCCGAGCAGGCGGGTAGGCGGGTAACCGGGCTCAGGTGCGCTTGAAGAACTCCACCTCCGCCAGGGCGATCGCCCGGCCGGGGCCGGTTCCGGCGGCCTCGCGGACGGTGAGCTTCACCTGGACGACGTCGCTGATCCCGGTCACCACGGTCTGCGGGCCCGGCTGGTCGTTGAGCGAGATCTGCTTCCGGTGCAGCTCCCCGTCCTTGGACGTGACCTCCAGGGACAGGACGATGGGACGGGCCTGCTGCCGGAAGCGCTCCGGGTCGGTGGAGTCGCCCGTGTGGACGATCAGGTCCACGAGCCGGAACGGGGTACGGAAGTCGAAGCTGATCGAGTCCCCGACCGCGGGTGCTCCCCAGGAGGTGTTGGTCAGGCCGTCGTCGGCGGCGCTCGCGGGACGTCCCTCCACGGCGGCGCTCGCCGAGGTCTGGGAGGGCGTGATCGGCGCGGTGCTGCCGAGCTTGTCCAGCACGTCCTGGAAGGCCTTCTTCCCGGCCGGGTACAGCAGGATCCCCGCCACCACCACCGCGACCAGCACGAGCAGGGCGATGGTGCGGCGCAGCGCGTTGCCCGAACCGCCCATGCGCACCCGGCGCCGGAACGGCCATCGGGTGCGCCACCACGGCAGCCTGGGCGCGGCCGCGGTGACGGTCAGCGGGGCCGCGCAGCGGCGGCAGAACTTCCGCTCGGGCAGGTTGGGCGTGCCGCAGCGGGGGCAGGGTGGGCCGTCCTGGGCGGCGTCGGCCGCCGCCGTTCTGACGACGGGGCGGGGCGCGACGGGCTTGGCGGGTTGCACGGCCACCGGGTCGGCCTGCACGGCCCGGGCCGGAGTCGCGGGCGCTTCGGGCGTCCGCGCCGGAACCGGGTCGGGTGTCGGTGCCGGGGGCGGTTCGGGCGTCCGCGCCGGAGCCGGGTCGGGCGTCCGCGGAGGGGCGGCGGCCGGGGCGGGGTCCGAAGCAGGGTCCGGGGCAGGGGCCGAGCCCGGGTCCGGGTCCGGCGACGGAACCGAAGCCGGCCGTACCCGGGTGGAGCTCTCGTGCGGGGGCTCGGTGGCCGACGGGGCCGGCGTCTCAACCGCGGGCGGAGTCGGCGTCTCGGTGTCCGCGGCGGGCGGCTGCTCCCTCCTGCCGCGCGTCACCCGTCGTGACACGTTCCGCCACGTGGACCCGGTGCGCGCGGTCTCGGGCCCGGGCGGCGCAGAGGGCGCAGCGGACGCAGGAGATGCAGCGGACTCAGAAGGCGCAGCGGACGCGGCCGGGTCGGCGGGCACGGCGGACGCCGCAGCAGGCGCCGGGGGCTCGGCAGGCGTCTCGGGCGCGGCCCCGGCCCCTGGCCCGGCAGCAGCCGCAGCCGCAGCCGCCGGAGCAGCGGTACTGTGCGACCACCCCAGGTAGGCGCCGCAGTTGCCGCAGAAGTCGTCCCCCTCCGCGTTGGCCGTCCCGCATTCGGGGCACACCGGCATCCGTCAGCCCTCCGCTCGCCCGGGTGGGCCGGGCAGGATCTCCACCCGGCAGGTCAGGTGGACCGGGCAGCCCGCCCTGACGACGGACAGCACCTGGTCCTCGTCCGGCGCCGGGCCGTGCAAGGGCCAGACCCGGACCAGTACGTCACCGCTCGTGGCGGGCGGCGGGGCGGCGTCGGGGGCGGTGGACCAGGTGGTGCCGCCGCCGTCCACGATCTCGGCGCCGGCGCCCAGTACCAGCCGCAGCCGCTCGGTGAGTCCGCGTCGGGTGCCGCGCCAGCGGTGCAGTTCCACGGCGCGCTCGACCACCGCCCGGCGCACCTCCATCGGCCAGGTCGGGTCGATGTCCACCGCGACCCAGGACGCCAGCCAGTCGACGAAGTCGGCCGGCGCGAGCCGGGGTTCGAAGTAGGCGGGCAGGCTGTCCAGGGTGGCGAAGACCGGGGCGAGGACGGTGTCCAGGCCGGCCGTGAACCGCTGGGCGAAGTCGTCGTCGGCGAAGAGCGCCGGAAGCAGCTCGCCGATCGGGTGCGGGCTGGGCAGGCCCGGGACGGCGGCCCTCATGACCTGCCGTCCTCGGCGGCCGCGGTGACCACGACCTGGTGCTGGTGCGAGAAGACCAGGGCGTCCGGCGGGACCTCGACGCGCTCGGCGGGCGCGCCCCGGCGGCCGGTGATCGGGTCGGCCGGGAACAGCCGCAGTTCCTCGACGCCGGCGACGGCGGCGACCCGCTGGAGGACGGCGAACACCTCGCCGTACTGGACGGCCCGGCCGAACGGCCAGCCCGCGCCGTCGGCGCCGCCGCGCAGCGGGTTGAGGTACCCGTACAGGGCGGCGAGCACCTCCTCGCGGACGCGGTCGGGGTCGGCGGCGCGGGTGGTGAGCCGGGCGACCACCGTCACGCCCTGGTAGGCGGGCGGTTGTACGACGATCCGGGTGCCGATCAGCCGTCGCTCGTCGAGGGCCGTGGCGACGGTGGCCAACACCTGCTCGTCGGGGATCAGTTGCTCGAACCGCAGCCGCTCGCCGTCGTCCGGGACGGCGTCGGGGACGACCAGCACCCGTACCGCGCCGGCCTCTCCGCCGGTGGCGGGCACGCAGCTGATCCGGGCGGCGGACGGCGCGGCCTGCCGGGCGATCAGTTCGAAGTCGCCGGCGGTGACGGCGCGTTCCTGCAGCCTCAGCTGGTGCGGGGCGCGCTGCTTGGCGTTCTCCACGGTCTCGCCGTCGACCCCGCCCCTGGCCGCCTCGCGGTTGTCGACCCGGGCGATGTACGGGACGGAGCTGCGCAGCACCGTGATGGTGCTGCGGGCGACGTTGCCCGCGGTGCCGCCGCCGGTGCGGTAGTGCGGGACGCGCAGCCGGGCGCCCTTGGGCGGCACCGCACCGAAGGCGCGCAGGCTGCCGTCGGGCTCCCGCACCGCGGGCGGGAAGAGGAACTCGCCGGTGGTCGCGTCGAGCACGACGTGCCGGTCGACGGGCGAGGACTCGCCGAAGTGCTCGACGACCGTCCAGGGCTCCCAGCCCTCGCCGGCCGCGACCTCGACCACCGGGGGTTCGCCGTCGAGCAGCACCGGTGGCCGGGAGAGCCCGAAGCGTTGGCCCGCGACGCCCTCCGAGGTGCCGAGCGGCGCGTCGGTGACGGTCTGCGCGTGGACGACCGTGGCGGTGCCGCCGACCGTGAAGACCTCGGCCCGGCGGATGGTCGGGGACTCCGAGTAGAACGGCTGGCCCGGCTGCGGTTCGGTGACCCGGCAGCGCAGCCAGCCGGCGCGTCGGCCGGCGACCACCGAGGCGGTGTGCCCGGCGGGCACGAACACCACGACCTCGCCGGGCCGGTTGAGGCCGCCCGTGGTGTCGCTGCCGGTCTCGCAGACGGTCCAGCGCGCGCCGTCCCACACCTCCCAGGCCAGCGGCGGCTGGCGCGGGTCGACGCCGACGCCCTCCACCCGGCTGTCCAGCCGGACGACCAGGATGCAGCGCGGCACCACGGCCGGCAGCGCGAAGAGCATGGCGTCCCCGACCACCGGGTGCGGTTGGAAGCACCGGACGTCCGCGCCGTCGGCCAGTCGGCCCGTGCAGTCGGTCTGCTCCCCGGAGGCACTGACGGTGAGCAGCCGGTCCAGCGAGCTGGGGACGATCGGGAGGTCGTCGGCGGTCGAGAAGACCACCGCGTCGTCGGTCTCGGTGCGCAGCGTGGAGACCTCGGTGCCCGCCCGCAGCAGGACCGTCTCGGGTTGCGGGGCGGAGAGCCAGAAGTCGATGTCGGCCCGGGCCGCGGCGGGCGGGAAGAGCCGGATGCCCAGCAGGTCGAGGAAGGCGGAGTAGTTCTTCTCCGGTACCCGGTTCAGCCGGTAGAGCAGCTGGTCGACCAGGTAGGCGAAGGTTTCGATGAGGGTGACGCCGGGGTCGGAGACGTTGTGGTCGGTCCATTCCGGCGCGCGTTGCTGGACGTACCGCTTGGCCTCGTCGACGAGTTGCTGGAAGCGGCGGTCGTCCAGGTTCGGGGAGGGCAGGGCCATCAGTTCTCGCCCCCGTTCACCGCGGCCGGGGACTCCGGGATGGTGTAGAAGGGGAAGACCAGGTTGCGGCGGTCGTTGGTGGCGCGCACGGTGTAGTGGACGTCGATGTAGAGCGTGCCCTCGTCGACGCTGTCGAAGGCGATCACCACGTCGTCGACCTCGATCCTCGGCTCCCAGCGTTCCAGTGCGATGCGCACCTCGCGAGCGATCCGTCCGGCGGTGGTGAAGTCGCCCGGCGCGAAGACGTACTCGTGGATGCCGCAGCCGAACTCCGGGCGCATCGGCCGCTCGCCGGGGGCGGTGCCGAGGATCAGCCGGACGGCCTCCGCGATCTCCCGGTCCCGGTCCACCATGCCGATGCCGCCGGTGGCGTTGACCCGCAGCGGGAAGGCCCAGCCCCGGCCGATGAAGCTGCTGGTCATGCGACGCCTCCGATCAGCACGTTGAACGCGCCGCTCGTGATTGTGGCGCCGCAGGTCGTCTTGTCGCCCATGCGGGCCGCGGGGAGGCCGCCGATCAGAACCACTCCCCTGGTCGCCGTGCCCAGGCCGGGCTCGACGAGGTTGGCGGGGCCCATCTCCACGTGCGGGACGCAGGCGTGGATGCTGCCGACCACCGCGGCGGGGCGGCCGCCGATCAGCACGGTCGCCACCCTGAGGGCGCCCGGCGGCGGGGTGGTGAGGGCGCCGCCGTGATCGGTGAGGTCGCCGGTCCGGGCTGCGGGGGGCATGTACGGTCTCCATTTCCGGTGGTGCCGGTGGGCGCGTGGCCGCCGGCTTCTCGCTGCTTGCTGGTTGCTGCTTGCTGGTTGCTGCTTGCTGGTTGCTGCTTGCTGGTAACTGGGTTACTGGTTGCCGCTGACTGCTGACTGTCGACCCGTGACTGACGTTCCGTCAATTGATGCGCACGAGCGCTCCCTTGACCACGGCCTCGGCGCCGCCGTCCACGGTGACCGCGGTCGTGCCCCGCAGGGTGACCGAGCCGCCGCGCACGTTCACGGTCCCGGTGCCGGCGTCGAGGGTGATGCCGGAGGAGTCGAGGCGCACCGTGCTCCCCGCCGCGCCGCCCACGCCGTGGACGGTCAGGACGATCTCCCCGTTCTGCTGGTCGAGCTTGACCTCCAGCTTCTTGTCCCCGCTCGCCAGCCGGACGCCGGAGGCGCCGCCCGGCACGTCCAGCAGCTCCAGGCGGTGGCCCGAACGGGACACCACGGAGCGGCGGTTGACCTTGCCGGAGCCCGCGTCGACCAGCGGTACGTCGTGCGGCGAGGGCCGGTCGACGCCGTTGTAGAGCCCGCCGAGCACGTACGGGCTGTCCAGGTCGCCCTGCTCGAAGCCGACCAGCACCTCGTCGTTGACCTCGGGGCTGACCACGCCGCCGCCCCCGTGTCCGCCCAACTGCACGGTGCGCACCCAGTCGGAGACGTACGTGTCGTCCAGCCAGGGGAACTTCAGCTTCACCCAGCCGCGCTGCCCGCCGCCCGGCTCCCGGACGTCGGTGACCACGGCGACGGCCAGGCCCGGCATCCGAGGACCGCGTGGCGGCGCGTTGCCGCCGGTGACCAGCCCGGCCAGGGAGCGGTCGGGCGACGCGCTGACCACCACGGTGGTCCGGTAGCCGCGGAACGGTTCGAGCAGGTGGCGCACCCCGGTGGCGGTGTAGCGACCCGAGAAGGCGGCGCCGACGTTCCCCAGGGCGACGGCGGTGCCCGCCCGCAGCCGCGGGTTGCCCTCGACGACGGCCTCCAGCTCGCCGAAGCCGGAGGCCACCGAGGCGGCCAGCGACCGCGCGACGGCGGTCGTCTCCGCCTGGGTGCGGTACGGGGTGTCGGCGACGGTCAGCCGGGCCCGGCCGGGGAACGCGGAGGCCACCTGCGCGGGACTCATCCCCGGCAGCACCGTCCGGGAGGTCACCGACGGCTCGGTGGCGACCAGGGCGCTCTTGGTGGTGACGTTCCAGCCGCGGGCCTCGACCGTGTCCGCGCCGGCGGCGCCGGTCAGCACGCCGCGCAGCTCCAGCAGGTTGCGGCCGTACTCCAGGACCATCGGGTTCTGCGGCGCGGGCGTGGAGGGCGCCGGCGCCCCGGAGGCGGGCTCGGGCCGGACGAACTCCAGCCGGCCGTCGTCGTCCACCCGCACCTGGGCCCCGCTCTCCTGCGCCAGGAACTGCAGGAACTCCCAGTCCGGGACGTTCGCCTGGGAGAGCTGCTGGTGGACGACCGGGAAGGAGTCGATCCGGCCGCAGGGCAGGCCCGCGCCCGAGGCGACCTCCCGGACGATGTCGGCCGTCGTCATGTTGCGGAACGCCTTCACCCGGCGCCCGCGCATCAGGCGGTGGGTGACCGCCGACGCCCGCACCACGGTGTACGAGCCGGTGGTGTCCACCTCCAGCTCCAGCGCGGTCACCTCGCCGGTGAACAGCCGCACCCGGGTGTTCCCCTGCACCGTCACCACGGACACCCGCAGCTTGGTCCCGATGGTGATCCCGGTCGCGGCGAGGAAGCTGTGGTCCGCGTCCCGGAAGCTCAGGACGGCGGTGTCCGGGAGGCCGACGCTCTCCTCGATGTCGCAGGACACCAGCTGGGTCGCCCAGATCGGCGGCAGCGGGCCCGGCGCCTCGACGACCGGATCCGCGGCGAAGGAGCGGCCGCCCCGGGCCTCGGGGGTGGTCATGACTGCCCGACCCGGGTGAGCTCGTCGATCCCCGGCACGATCAGCTCCGAGCCCGGCACCAGGGCCAGCGGGTCGTCGATGTCGTTGGCCTCCGCGATGGTGCGCCACGCCGTCGCGTCCCCGTACGCGCGCCAGGCGAGCAACGGCAGGCTGTCGCCCGCGATCACCCGGTGGGTGCTGCGGGCCTCGGGCGAGCCGGAGGTCGGGTTCTGGCCGGCCGGGTCGACGCTGGCCTCGTCGATGGTGAGCGAGCAGACCGCCCGCAGCGGACTGCCGTTGACGTCGAAGAGCGTGTAGGTGACCGAGAGGCCGGTCATCACCCCGTTGAACGAGGTCGTCTTCAGGGTGCCCCAGTCCAGCCGGATCCACGGGCTGGCCGGCGTCTTGCGGGCCAGGCTGGCCGCCGTGGGCACGCACGCCGTCATCAGCTTCTCCACCGCCCGCTCCACCGAGTTGTCGTGGGTCGCGGTCGAGTCCAGGAACACGTCGAGGGAGAGCGAGCGCGGACCGCTGCCGACGAACTCCGGCAGCGCCGACTCGCCCGCCATCCGGGACGGCGTGCGCCGCCACTCGGTGGTCTTGCGCAGCACCAGGGTCGCCGGGTTGAACTGGAGCCGCAGCTGCGCGAGCGTTCCGCCGGGCTGGGCGCCGACCGTCGACGGGGGCTCCATGATGGTCAGTTGGGCCCGGGTGACGCTCGCGGGGACCGCCGAGGACATCCTGGTGCTCCTTACGTGGGTGGGGCGGCTGGGTGGGGGGCAGCTGGGCCGGAACGGCTGTGCTGTGCGGGGCGCGGCCGAGTGCGGTCGGGTGGGACCCGCAGGATGGGGCCGCGGCGTCCTCAGGAGGGGCGCAGGCCGACGTGGGCGATCTCCAGGGTCTCCATCGCGGCCTGGGAGTTGGAGGGGTCGAAGGACGGCCCCTCCCAGCGCACCGGGACGATCCCGAGCACCTGCCAGCCGACGATCCGGCTCAGGTCGGGCCGCAGCGCGACGATCTCGCCGTCCTTCGGCTCGACCTTCCGGACGATCTCGCCCAGCCAGCGGGCGATCTTGGCGGTGTCCGCGGTGACCGCGCGGGTGAGCGTGATGTTCGACCAGGTGATGCGGCCCGGCAGCTGCCAGGCGAAGCCGTTGTTGCCGCCCTCCGCGTACTGCTCGATCTCGACCTGGGCACCGAGCCCCGAGCAGGTGGTGAACTCCCCCAGGTCGTTGCCGCCGATGGTCAGGCTGAAGAACACACTGGTCGCGAAGATGTTGTCGGTCATGGGTTCCGCATCCTGATTCCTGTTTCCCGTTCCTGTTCCTGCTTCGGGTTCTCGTTCCGGCTGGTGCCGGAGTCGGTCGGCCGCCGCTCGCGGTCCGCGCTCAGCGGCGCCCGTCGTACGGTCGCCCGCCGCGCTCCCTTCCCCTGCGCAGTTCGGTGCGCAGCAGCCGCCCGACCGGTTCGACCAGGCGCCGGGCCAGTTCGTCGAGGTCGGCCGGCCCGTGGCCGCCCGTCTCGACCGGCGGTCCGCCCGTCTCGGGCGGGGACGCCGACCGGGCGGGCCGGGCGGAGTGGGTGGGCTGGGTGGACTGCGGGGCGGGCTGCAGTGTGGTCGTCGGCGTACGGGCCGGCACGGCGGTCAACGGCACCCCGGTCAGGCCCGCCTGCTCCGCCACCCGCTGCAACACCCGCGCCGTACCGGGCGACGGCGGTGCGAACGCCCCCGGCACGGACGGTACGGACGGAGCAGATGGAGCCGACGGAGCGCTGAGGGCGCGCAGCGCCACGGGCGAGGACGAGGATGCCGAGGGAAGCTGCGAGGAGAACTGCGGGGCGGGCTGCCCGGGCCGGGAGGGCGCCGGAAGCCGTTGGAGCGACGCCGCCGTCGGCGGTGCGAGCCGGACCACGGGCGGGCGCGGCGCACGCGCCACGGCCGACGGCGCAGCGGAGCCACCGGGCGCCGGGCTCCCCGCGGACGCCGGTGCGACGGCACGCTGCACGGCCGGGAGATCGGCGCCCGGGCCGCCGGCCTGCGGCTGCGGTGTCGCCGACGGCACCGGGCCACCCGTGTGCGGCACGGCCGTGTCGGGGCGGCCCGGCCGGACACGCGGCGCGTCCGTCGGCCCGACGGCGCCGACCGGCGAGACGGAAGTGCCGTGCCCCGAGGAGGAACCGGACCCCACCCGACCGTCCCTCCGGCCCGACGAACGCCACAAACGCTCGCGACTGGGCATGGGCTCGGGCATGGGTATGGGCTGCGCCGCCGAACCCCCGTGCGCCGAAGGGGAATCGGAGGCAGCCACCGTCCCGTCTCCGCCGCGCGCCGACGGACGCCGCGCCCGCGAACGCTGCACCGCAGCCACGAGCCCGCGCACCACGCCCGGTCCGGACGACCGGCCCGGCACCGAACTCCCCTGCACAGAAGGGGAACCGGCCACGGCCTGTCCGCCGACGTGCGCCGCCGAACGCTGCGCCGCGCCGGCGACCCCGCGCGGCGCGCCCGCAGCGGACGGCCGGCCCGGCACCGGTGCGGCGCCCGAAACGCCGGACGGTGCCGGACCTCCCGGCACCACCGACCGCCCCGGCACAGTGCCGCCGTCGCGCGGGCCGGGCGTGTGCCGCGAGCGCGGCGCGGCGGCCGAGGATCCACGCCTCCGGCCGTCGCGCGGCGCCGACTCGGTGGCCGAACCGGCAGCCGGTTCACCGTCCGTACGCGGCTGGAGCGCCCTGGGCCAGACGGCCGGCACCACGGGCGGTGCGGGCGCGGGCGGCTTCGGGCCGCTGCGCGCGCCGGGAGCGGGCGGATTCGACGGGGTGGCGAGGGCGAACCTCATCGGGCGCTCGCCGATCAGTCCGCGCCTCGGGCCGCTGAGTGCCACGGCACGCTGGACGCCCCAACCCGCGGTCACCGGCCGCGCGGCCACCACCCGACCGGTTCCCGTTCCGACTCCGGCTCCGGCTCCGCTGGGAGCGTCACCCTGGCCGGGGACTCCGGCCGGGCGGGTCGGGGCCGCGGGGCCGACGGGCTGTGGCGAAGCGCCGGCTCGGTGCGCGTGACCGGTGCCGGACGGCGGCACGTCGGACCGTCCCGCTCCCCCGGCCGCCGGTCCACTCCCGCCGGGTCGGGAACTCGTGCGCGCGTCGGAACCCGCGCCGACCGAACCGCTCCGGGCAGGGGCGGTCGGCCCTCCCGGGGCATCGCCACCGGGCCGGGTGGCGCGCTGCACACGCGGCCCCTCGCCGGCCGCCGGCCCGCTGCCGGTGGCGGAGGCGGAGCCGGCGGGCATAGCCGAGCTCCCACCGGAACGCCGAACGGTCGGCGCTGCCGGCACCGCCGTACCACCGTCAACAGGGCGCCCCTGAGGCAGAGTTCGCCCACCGCCGCTGCCCCGAGGCCCAGCGATCGGCTCCGCAGAGCCGTCACCGGAAGCCCGAACGGCACGTTGCACCGGCATCGCCTCACCGGCCGGGGGCGTCGTGGCAGGCGCGGCCAGCGTGGCAGGTGTGCCCTGTTCGGTCGCTCGCCCGCTGGTGCCGCCGGTGGCAGCGCCCGCCGTCGGGCCGGTGATCCGTCGGACCGGTGCCCGCCCGCCGAGCAGCGGGGCGGTGCGGCCCGGCGCGGTGGCCGTCGGCGGCAGCGCGTCGAGGGGCGCACCCAGGCCCCCACGAGTGCGGGCGGGGGCCGGGTCCGGAGGGCTCTGGCCGACGCGCTCGGTGGTCGACGAGGACGACCCGGACGCCGGTGGTGCCTGCGAGGAGGAACCGGCCCCGGACGGCGCGCGCTGGACGGGTGCCGCGCCGGCCGCCCCGCGCTCGGGGCGCGACGGTGCCGTACCGCCCGGCTCGGCGGCCGTACGGGTGCTCCGGTCGGGGGTGGTGTCGGGCCGGCCTTGTTCGGCGCCGCCGCTCGCCGTGCCGAGCACACCGGCCGACACGGCCGGCACGACCGGCATGGCCGGCGCACCCGACGCGGCGTCGCGGTCCTGCGGTCCGGTGGCGATCACGGGCGAAGACGAAGCCGAAGGAGAAGGAGAAGGCGTACGCGAAGGTGAAGCGCTCGCGGGGAGGGAGGTCAGGGGCGCACCGAGGACCGGACGGGCGGGCCCGGCGGCGGCCGCCCGCTGGACGGCCCCTCCGGCCCGATCGTTCCGCGCGGACGCGGACTCAGGCGCAGACGCGGGCTCAGGCGCGAACGCAGGCGCAGGCGCAGGCGCAGCAGTGCGGTCCGCCCCCGTGGCCGTTCGTGCGGCCGTTGGTGCGGCAACGCCGCCCTGCTCGGACGAGCCCACCCCGACGGTCCGATCCGTGGCACGGTTCGGCGGTTCGGTGTCGGCACCCGCCGTCCGGTCCCGGCTCGGGTGTGCCGTCACCGGACGCGCGGACAGGGTCCGGGGACGCCGCGCCACGACCAGCGATCCACCGACGCGACGGGGCCGTACCGGGCGGGCCTGGCCCACCGCGTCACGCGACGGCGACGTCACGGCACCCTCGGCGGGCGTCGGCGCGCCAGCGCCGGCATCGCCACCACCGACGCCACCGTCCCGACCGTCCGCCCGAGCGCCGTCCTGACTGCCCGCCCGAGCGCCGGCCTGAGCCGTCGGCCGGCCGGCCCCGTCCGGGCGGGCCGCTCGCGCCGCCGACCGCACGGGAAGCCGCCGGACCGGGGCGGACCGTTGGACCGCCCGCGCCCGCCCGGTTCCCCCCGACGCACCCGACGCAGCCGATGCACCCGGTTCGCCCGGGTCCGTCGTCGGCTGCGCTTCGCCGGCCCCGGGCGCATCCGCGACCACCGGCATGGCGAGTCCGTCCCCGCCCCCGACGGCGGCGGGCGGCGCGATCGGTCGCGCCATCGCCCGCAGGATCCCCGCCGGGGCGGACGGGAGGACCGCGTGGCCGAGCGGGCCGCTCAGCGAGGGGTCCTGCCACGAGGCGAGCCGGGACCGGAAGCGCAGGCCGTCGCTGACGCCGTGCGCCGGCCCGGCCAGGGTGGGGACGAGCGACCGTACCGCGCGCCACCCCCCGTCGCCCGCCGTCGGGGCACGCCGAACGGCGCCGCCGTCAGCGCCGTGGCGGGAGCCGGCGTCCACGCCCGCGGCGCCGTCGGCAGCACTGCCGGCTGCAGCACCGCCCGCACCGCCGCCCGCCGCCTCACCGGTACCCCGGCGGCCGATCCAGTCCCGAAGCCCCATCCGACTCACCCGCCTTCGCTGACACGGGTGTTGATCAGCGCGATCTCGCGCACCCACTGCCCGCGTTCACGGTGGGTCAGGTCGAGGATGTCCTCCCGCTGCCAGTGGAAGTGGTAGGCGATGTACGCGATCTCCTCGTACAGCCGAGCAGGCGCGTACGTCACGATTCCCCCAGGCGCCCACCGGCGAGGTCGACCTCGAAGGCGCCGTCACAGTGCGGGCAGGTCACCGCGGCGCGCGTGTGGCCCTCGCTGTTGATCCGCTGGTAGAGGTCCTGGAGGAACGCCACGTCGGTGGCGTACATCCGCTCGACGATCCCGGTGTGCACGTCGGTGACGTCGCCCAGCCTGGTGATCACGTGGCTGAGCAGCACCACGCTCAGGTAGGCCGGGTTCTCCTTGACCCGCAGGTCGATCTGCGGCATCAGTTCGTCGCGGGCGGTGGCCAGGCGCATGGTGCCGTGCCGGTGGACGGTGCCCTCGTCGTCGACGTAGCCGAGCGGCAGCTCGAACTCGAACTCGGTGTGCGGCGCCCGCCGTTGGGGGCCGGACGGCCCGGAGAGCCCCGACGGCCCCGCGGGTTGCTGTGCCGGCGGCGCGGCGTGCTGCGCGGCCGGGGCCCGTTCGAGGAGTTCCTCCAGGCCGATCTTCCGCCTCACTCTACGCT
The DNA here is from genome assembly GCF_040303045.1 of Kitasatospora sp. NPDC096140. Lineage (NCBI taxonomy): Bacteria > Bacillati > Actinomycetota > Actinomycetes > Kitasatosporales > Streptomycetaceae > Kitasatospora > Kitasatospora sp. NPDC096140. The sequence continues at coordinate 90,038 of NZ_JBEOUW010000032.1, read as the reverse complement.
GATCTCCTCGAACACGATGGTCACGGTCTCCGACGCGGCGCTGGACTCGCCGGCGGTGAGCGTGGGGCCCTCCCAGCGGCTCGCCCAGGCGTTGGTCAGCTGGATGCGCCGCAGGGTGGCACCGGTGGTGTCCTTGACCTCGATGGTGAGGTTCTGCCGCGCGGTGTTGATCGCCCCGTTGTTGAGGGTCTCCTTGATCCAGTTCGAGAACGCGCTGCTCTTGTCGAGGCCGCGGGTGATCGTCACCTCGCCGGGCATGCGGGCGCCCGGCTGCTTGCGGACGATCAGTTTCCCTTCCTGGGTCACCTGCTTGTACTCGACGACCTCCTGGTCGACCGTCAGGTTGCTGATCTCCTTGACGGACTCGACGTTGTAGCCGCCGAGTTGGACGCCGAAGATGTGTGTGGAGAGCGGATCGCCTTCAGCCATGGCTAGTTGTCACCTTCCGATGGGGTCCGACCGGGTACCGGGTGCGGGTGCCGGTCACTCGTTGACGAGGCTCGTGCTGTCGGAGAACTGGGACAGCCGGAACACCACGAACTCCGCCGGCTTCACCGGAGAGACCCCGATCTCGCAGATCACCTGGCCGAGGTCGATGGACTCCGGCGGGTTGTTGTCGCGGTCGCACTTGACGTAGAAGGCCTCGGCCGCGGTCTGGCCGAACAGCGCCCCGCGCCGCCACTCCTCGGTGAGGAACGCGGTGATGTTCCGGCGGATGCTGGACCACAGCCGGTCGTCGTTGGGCTCGAAGACGACCCACTGGGTCCCCAGGAGGATGGACTCCTCCAGGTAGTTGAAGAGCCGGCGCACGTTGAGGTAGCGCCAGGCCGGGTCGGAGGAGAGGGTGCGCGCGCCCCAGATCCGGATGCCGCGTCCGGGGAAGGCCCGCACGCAGTTGACGCCGATCGGGTTCAGCAGGTCCTGTTCGCCCTTGCTGAGGCGGATCTCCAGGTCCACCGCCCCGCGGATGACCTCGTTGGCCGGCGCCTTGTGCACGCCGCGCTCGGCGTCGCTGCGCGCCCACACCCCGGCGGCGTGCCCGCTCGGCGGGACCATCACGTTGCGGCCGCTCGCCGGGTCGAAGACCTTGATCCACGGGTAGTACAGGGCGGCGTAGCGGGAGTCGAAGCCCGCCTCGTCGTTGCGCCAGGTGCGCATCTGCTGGGCGTTGAGGCCGGGCGGCGGGTCCAGGACGGCGATCCGGTCGCCCATCTGCTCGCAGTGCGACATCACGGCCAGCTGGACGGTGCGCAGGCCCTCGGCGTCGATGTCGCCGCGCTGGTAGGCGCTCATCAGGTCGGGCACCGCGACCATGGTGATCTCGTCGATCGCCTCCAGGCCCGAGAAGCCGGTCCGGGCGGCGGCGTCGCCGACGTACTCGGCCGGGTCGAGGCGGGCGGCGGCCGCGACCGGCCCGGTGGCGGGCGCGGCGGCGGCGGCGAGGGCGTGGGTCCGGCGCTCGGGGCGGCTCGGCGCGGTGCCGGGCTGCTCGGCGACGGCGACCAGCTTGGACTCCCGCAGCTGGGTGACGACGTAGCCCTTGGTGCTCTTGCGGGTCGAGACGTCGTAGGTCTCGACGACTTCGGCGCCCCGGCGGACCAGGAGGCGGAAGCGGTCCTCGGGGACGTTCTCGCCCTCCACGTCGGCGACCTCGACGGACACCTCGCCGCTGGCGCCGGGCAGCGCCGAGAAGAGGAAGCCCGAGATCGCGACGGGCGCGGGCGCGCTCACGGCGGGGGCGGCGGCGCCGGGCGCCTGCCGGGCCGGGTCGCCGACCCGCACGACGTAGGCGGAGCCGCCGCCGTTGGCGAAGAAGCCGTACACCGCGTGGGCGAGGTAGGTGCCCTCGGTGAACCCGCCGAACCGTTGGACGTACTGGTCCCAGTTGGTCACCAGCGTGGGCTCGTGGAAGGGGCCGGTCTCGGCGAAGCCGACGAAGGCGGCGACGGCCGTGCCGACGCCCTCGATCGGCCGGGCACCGGACTGGACCTCCTCCACGTACACGCCCGGGGTGAGGTACGACGGCATTCCTGCTCCTTCGGGTGGCCGGTCAGTCGTCCCCGAGTCTGCTGCCCGGGCACCGTCCGGGGACATGTCCGCAGGTCCCGGAGCGAGGGCAAGAACGACTGCCCCCGGCGGGCACCTCCTCGGTACCCGCCGGTAGGGTCAGCCCCGCCCGGGCTCCCCGAGGACGCCCAGCCACGGCCCGAACTCGCTCTCCAGCACCAGCCGGCCGAGCTTGCGGTACTCGCCGACCACCGCGGCGACCAGCTGCGCCATGCCCAGCGGGGTGCCCGTGCCGGCGGCCAGGTAGGCCGCGGAGACCGCGCAGGCCCGGATGGAGCCGCCGGTGAGTTCGAAGTGCCGGGCGCAGAAGTCCAGGTCGAGGTCGTCCCCGCGGGGCAGCCGCGGACCCAGGCAGCGGTCCCAGAGCACCCGCCGCTGTGCCTCGTCGGGCAGCGGGAACTCCGCGATGACGTCGAGCCGGCGGGTGAACGCCTCGTCGAGGTTGGCGCGCAGGTTGGACGTCAGCACCGCGATGCCCTCGAAGGACTCCATCCGCTGCAGCAGGTAGGCCGTCTCCACGTTGGCGTGGCGGTCGTGGGCGTCCTTGACCTGGGAGCGCTTCCCGAACAGCGCGTCCGCCTCGTCGAACAGCAGGACGCCGTTCACCTGCGCGGCCTCGGTGAAGATCCGCTCCAGGTTCTTCTCGGTCTCGCCGATGTACTTGTCCACCACGGTGGAGAGGTCCACGACGTACAACTCCATGCCGAGCTCGGCGGCGACCACCTCGGCCGACATCGTCTTGCCGGTGCCCGACTCCCCCGCGAACAGGGCGATCACGCCGTTCCCGCGACCGCCGCCCGGGCGCATCCGCCACTGCCCGAGCACCTGGTCGCGGTGCCGGGCGCGCAGCACCAGCTCGCGCAGCCGGCCCGCGGTGGGCCCGGGTAGCACCAGGTCGTCCCAGCCGACGGCGGGTTCGATCCGTCGGGCGAGCCGGGCCAGGCCCGCGGCGTTCTGCGCGCGCACGGCGGCCCGTACGTCCTCGGCGCGCACCGGGCGCCGCTCGGCGGCCGCCGTCCTGGCGGCCACGGCGGCGGCCCGTTCCAGCTTGTCCTGGTCCACCCGGTAGGCGGCCACCGCCTCGGCCAGTTCCTCCGTCAGCTCCCCGGCCGGTTCCTCGGTCGGTTCCTCGGTCGGTTCCCCGCCCGGAGGCGTCCCGGTCCCGGCGAGCGCGCGGGCCCAGCGCTCGGCCCGGGCCTGCGCGTCCGGCGGCGGGACGGTGACCACCACCGGGCTCTCCCGCGACCACGCCGGGTCCCACACCTGCGGGCCGTGCACGATCAGCGGCACACCGGCCAGGGCCGCGCACAGTTCGCGCAACAGGGCTGCCCGCTCGGGCCGTTCGGGTTCCAGCCGGTCCAGCGGCCCGAGCACCACACCGCCCCCGCTCAGCCGGGCCTCGCGGGCGAGCACCCGGACGACGCCCGCCGACGGGTGGGCGGCCAGCGCGGCCGCGTCGACGACCAGGGCCGGCCGGCCGCCGGCCGCGAGGGCGGCCGCCGCCGGCGGTCCGGCGTGCCCGTCCCGGTCCAGCAGGTGCACCGGTCCGCCGTCCGCCGCGGCCGCGCGCACCCGGTCGACGAGCTCCGCGAAGGCTCCGCCGCGGGCGACCGCCCCGGGGGCGGCTCGTCGGGCCAGCCCGGTGAGCGCGCCGTCCGGCTCGTCGTCGCCGAGCAGATGGGCCGTCACCCGGTCCGGCACCCGCAGGGTGCGGGAGAGCAGCGGGCGCTCGGGCTCGGCGACCTCCAGCAGGCCGCCGGCGATCAGCGGGGCCCGGGCGGCGAACCGGAAGCGGCCGGCGCCGGCTCCGGACAGCCCGCAGAGTTCGAGCGCCAGCCCGACGGTCGGCCGACGCCTGGTCAGGTCGTCGTTGAGGTAGCCGTAGAACTGTTCGAAGCGGGTGTCGAGGTCGGGGGCGAGGGCCACCAGCAGGAGTTCGAGGTCCACCGGGAGCAGGCCGAAGGCCGCGCAGAGCCGGGCGAGCCGCGAGCCGGGCGGCGGCGCCGGCCGGTCGCCGGGGGCGTCGCCGCCGCGGAGGACCGCGCCGGAGGCCGCGAGGATCCGCTCCACCGCCTCCGGGCTGAGGTACTGGCCGCGGTACGGGTCGTCCGGGTCCGGGTCGTCGGCCCGGCGCTCGCGCACCGCGGTCCGGATCCGTTGCTCGATCCGGTGCAGCCGTGCCCAGAGCTGATCGGGGCCGGCCGACACGTCCGGGCTGTCCGGGCCGGCCGACACATCCGGGCTGTCCGGGACGTCCTGGCCTTCCGGAACCGCCGTGGCCACCGCCGCCGGCGCGGCCGGCGCGGCCGGTCCGAGGTCGAGGCTCATCGCGCCCTGCCCCGTGCCCGGCGGCCAGGCGGCAGCTCGCGGTCCCGGGGCGCGGCGAAGCCGTCCGGTCCGGGGTCCGTACCGCCGTGGTAGCGCAGTCGGCGGCCGGGTCCGTCCGCGGGTGCGGTGCCCTCCCGGGGGCCGGCCCCGGCCTCCCGGCCGGTGTCCTCGACGTGCACCACCAGGCCCTCGGTGACCGGCGGCCCCGCGGGGCTGTACCCGCCGGGCAGCGGGGCGAGCGCCCTGAGGTCGATCGACGGCCGCAGCTCCCCGCCGAGCGCGGACCAGACGTCCGAGACCGACGGCAGGCCGGTGTCGCGCCCGGCGATGTCGAGCCCGACGGTGAGTCCGAGCCGGGCGAGCGCGCCGGTGAGCGTCCGGGCGGGCAGCGCGTCCACGGCAGTCAGGCACTGCAGCACCTCGGCCAGCAGGCGGTGCTCGTCCTGCGGCCGGTTGGTCCAGACGGTGACCAGGTAGGCCAGCTCGAACCACCGGGGCGCGGCCCGGTGGCCGACGACCAGGCCGTCCTCGTCGTACTCCGCGACGGCGCCGGCCTGCCGCCGGTCGGTCTCCTCGCGGATCCCGTAGAGGAAGACGCTGACCGTCGGCGCGGTGCGCCGGGCGGCGAAGTCCCGGGTGGGCGCGTCGAAGACCACCTCGACCCCGCGTTCGGGCAGCCCGGCCTCGGCGAGCAGCAGCCGCAGCGCCTCGTCGACCTCGTGGATCACCGTCGCTCCACCTCCCCCGGCGGGCCGATATTGCCCTCCACCACGAGGAAGGGCGTGGTGACCGGCGAGAATCCGGGGCCGTCGGCGGTGATGGTCCGCGGGCCGGTCTCGTCCTTGGGGAGGATGAGCAGCTGGCCGGCGAAGGTCCCGTCGGCCCGCGGGTAGGTGGGCGCGGCGGCGGCGGTGATGCCGGGCTGCCAGGTGAACCGCACCGGCACGCCGGGCGGGAAGTCCACGCCGCGCACGGAGGTGACGAAGCCGGGCTTGCCGATCGGCGGCACCGCGACGATGCGGGGCTGCAGGATGCGCAGCGGGGTGCTCGCCCGGTGCGGTCCGGGGGTGGCGTCGGTGCCGGTGGTGGTCAGCTCCGCGGTGATGGTGGTCTGCAGCGGCGCCTCGGGTGACAGCACCACCCGGACCACCTGGCTGCCGCCGGGCGCCAGGTCGGCCAGGGCGCAGCCTCCGGCACGGCAGCCGGGCGGCAGTGCCTCGGTGGGCACTGCGGCGGGCAGGCCGAGGGTCAGGCGCAGCCCCGTCGCGAGGGCCTGGCCGGTGTTGCGCACGGTGTAGCTGACGGTCACGTGGCCGCCGACGTAGCCGGGGTTCGGCTGGGCGTCGACCGATACGCCGGGGCCGGCCTGCGGCGGTGCCGGGGCGGGCGCAGGTGGTGGCGGCGGCGGTGCGGGCGCAGGTGTGGTGGACGGTGTCGGGGCCGGGGTGGGCGTCGGGGTCGGGGTCGGGGTCGGTGAGGCGGACGGCGACGGCGTGGGCGAGGGGGTCGGCGGGTCGAGCACCGGCAGGAAGGTCCGGGCGGAGTCGTCCCCGGGGTTCGGGTCGGCCACCGTCCCGGTGACGGTCCAGCCGAACTCCTGCGTGCCGGTGCGGGTGCCGATCAGCCGGGCGGTGACCCGGACCACCGCGCCCGGTGCCAGGGTGCCGAGGTCGCAGCGCAGAGCGCCCGCGTCGCACTGCCCGACCGGGGTGGTCAGCGTGCCGAGCCGGGCGCCGGTGGGCACCGAGGCCGTGAGGACGGTGCCGGGTGAGGGCGCCGGGCCCTTGTTGGTGACGGTGATCGTCACGTCGGTGCCGCCGTCGACGGGGACGGCGGGGGTCCGCTCGGGTGCGCTCAGTGCCAGGTCGACGGACTGCTGGACGGCCGGTTCCTTCTGGCGTCCCGGCAGCCGCCGGTCGAGCGGGGTGAGCGTGCCGGCCGCGAGGTCGTAGACGGCCAGCCCCTCCGGCGAGTTGGGCGGCAGGGCGCGGCGGGAGGTGAGCACCAGCTGCGCGCCGTTCGCCGTCCAGGCGACGTCGCGGGGCTGGAAGGGGCCGGCGTCGGAGGTCTCCGGCAGCGGCCGGGTGCAGGCGTCCTTCTGCCCGCGCAGCGCGGCGGGCAGGAGCACGGTGCAGTCGCCGCCGGTGGGCGAGACGACCAGCACGCCGTCCCGATGGTTGTTCCCGCCGTCGCCGGCCTTGCGGTTGAAGGCGATGCGCCGGCCGTCGGGCGAGAACGCGGGGCTGTCGTCGATGACGTTGCAGCTGCCCGGGCAGGCCGTCCGGCTCAGGTCGGACTGCCGGGCGAGGTCGTCGGCGGGCACGGTCCACAGGTGCAGGTTGCCCGGGTTGCCGTTGATCACCTCGCTCCGGGAGAAGACGATCAGCTTGCCGTCGGGGGACCAGAAGGGCTGGCCGTCCGAGGCGCCCGGCTCGCCGGCCGGCGGCTCGACGGTGCCGACGATCGCCCCGGTGGACACCTGGGCGATCAGGATCCGGCCCGGGCGGGCCGGTTCCTGGCCGCCGCCCGGGGAGCTGCGGCTGAACACGATCAGCCGGCCGTCCGGTGAGACGGACGGGTCGGTGTCCCGGTCCAGCGGGCGGCGTCCGGCCAGGTTCATCGGGTGCGGGTTCGCGCCGTCGGCGTCGGCCAGCCAGATCCGCTGGATCCGCCCGGCCGGCGAGTCCTCGTAGCGGGTGACCACGATCTGCCGGCCGTCGGGCGTGTAGGCCTGCCGCTCGAACCACGGGTCGTAGCTGGGGCGGGGGTGGAAGAGCGGGTCGGCGCCCGGGGCGGGGTCGGTGTTGGTGTCGGCGGCCGGGTCCTCCCTGAGCACGCTGATGCCCAGGTCGCGCGGGTCGGCCCCGTCGGGGCGGACGTCCTGCAGGTCGGCGACGTTGGCGGCGGAGGCGCTGGTCTGCTCCACCACCGGCCCGCCGTCCTTCTGGTTGCCGAGCCAGGTCGGCGCGGCGATCAGCCGGTCGGTGCTGTAGAGCGGCTTGGGGTCGTCGCAGGAGCACGTGGGTGCGCGGTACAGGTTGACCACGGGCGGCGGCGGCGGGTCGGCCGGGGGGTTCTGGGGGAGGCGGTCGGCGCTGAGGAAGAGCACCCCGGTGCCGTCGGCCAGCCAGGCGGCGGAGCCGGTCTTCCAGGTGGAGCCGGTGCGGAGGAAGAACGCCTTGTCCCCGCCGGTGGGCGAGGTGAGCCTGAGGGTCCGGCCCTGGGCGCCCTGGTCCCAGGTGTAGACGATCTGGTTGCGGTGCTCGTCGTCGTTCAGCGGGTTCCAGGTCGGGTCGACGGCGTCGCCGTCGGTCACGTCGGTGATCTTGACGGGCGCACCGCCGGCGAACGGCCGCAGGTAGATCTGGCGGTGCGCCGGGTCGCCGGTGCAGGAGTACGCGACCCACTTGCCGTCGGGCGAGACGGTCGGGTGCGTCTCGTCGGCCGCGCCGTCGGTCAGCCGGCGCAGCCCGCTGCCGTCCCGGTTGACCACCCACAGGACGCTCTGGGACCTGCCGGGTGTCGCGGTGGGCTCCAGGGAGACGAAGACGACGGCCTTGCCGTCCGGGGCGAGCGCGGGCTGGGAGGTGTCCATGCCGGTGGTGAGCTTGTGCACCGCGCCGGCCGCGTCGCGCAGGTAGACCTGGGGCAGTTGGCCGTCCCGCAGGCTGGTGAAGACCAGCTCGTCGCCGCGGGCCGAGGGGTCCCGGTCGAAGTGGATCGGGCCGGGCCCGAACAGCGGGGTGCTGGCGTCGGCACCGGTCACCCGGCCGAGGCCGCGGTGGTTGGTGCCGGCGTAGACGATCCGTCCGGCGGCCGGATCGACCGCTGCGGCCGGGGCCGCGGGGACGTTCCGCCCTTCGGGGGCGGAGCCCAGGGTCAGCACGGCCGCCGCCAGGGCTAGCAGGAGCGCGACGGCGGCCCGGGCCGGCCGCCGGATGGAGCGGGGAGTGCCGGTGGCGCCGATCACGCTCGACCTCTCAGGATGGCAGGGGCGGTCTGGCCGTCAGTCTCCCCGGCCCGGGCACCCGGGAACAGAGCCCGGACACCCGAGCCGGGGGTAACGACCGGTGTCCCCGAAGGGCAGGCCGCCACGGCTCTCGGCCCCTCAGATCAGGCCGCGCCGCATGGCGTACCCCACCGCGTGCGCCCGGTTGCGCAGTCCCAGCCGCGTGATGATCTCGTGCAGAACGTTCTTGACGGTGCGTTCGGAGTAGGAGGTCTTGGCGGCGATCTCACTCGTGTCGAAGCCCTCGGCGACCAGCCGGAGCATCTCCGCCTCCCGGGCGGTCAGGGTCGACAGGGTCAGGCCCCGGCCGTCGAGCATGGTCCGTTGGAGCATCCCGATCCGGTCGAGCAGTTCGCCGAGCAGGTCCCCGGGCATCACCCCCTCGCCGTTGGCCAGGGCGGTGATGAGGTGCACCAGCCGGTCCTGGTCCGCCTCCGAGCGGCGCAGCACGGCGGCGACCCCGCACTCGACGATCGTCTGCAGCCCGCCGGCCTCGAACTGCCCCACCACCAGGCCTATCGCGCCCGAGGTGGCGAGCCGCAGCCGACGCAGGTGCTCGGCCACCGTCTCGGTCATGGCGTCGACGACCAGCAGGGAGACCTCGGCCTGCGCCGCCTCGCTCTCGCTCAGCAGCTCCACCTCGGGCCGCTGGCGCAGCTGTTGGACCACGCCGGTCTGCAGGATGAGGTCCTCGGCGTACACCGCGACGCGCACCTGGGCCGGCTTGCCGCGGGGGTGGGAGGCGGCCCCGCCGGCCCCGGAGGTACGGGCGGTGCCGAAGGGCCGGGGGCCGCCGGTCGAACGCAGGCCACCGGTGGACCGGCCGGCGGCGGAGGGCTGCGGCGGCACGGTCCGGCGGGCGGCAACGGTTTCCTCACGGCATGGACGGGCGGTGTCGGTCGACGTCATCGAACTGCTCCAAATCTCAAGGGTGACTGCGCTGGTGACGGCCGCTCGCGGCGGGGCGGGGCCGTCGTCGGTCCGGAGGGGCGGGCGGCCGGCTGCCGCGGGGCGGAGCCGACCGCGGGTCTTCGCGGTCCGTACTCCGCCCGGGCCGGCCGGGTCGACGGGTGCGTCCGGACGGTGCCGGGCAAGGACGGTCGGTCCGTGCGGGCAAGGGGTGTGCCCACAGCTTGCCCGCACGGACCTCTCCTCGGAGCGTGACGCGGCCCTACCGTCACGCTATGACCACATCCGCCGAACTCGGCCTGCCCGCACTGACGGTGGTGCCCGGTGGCGTGGCCACCACGACCCTGACGGTACGCAACGATCTCGACATCGTTGAGGCGTACACGCTGGAGGTGGTCGGCGACTGTGCCGCGTGGACGACCGTGGAGCCGGCCCGGGTCTCGCTGTTCCCGGGGACGTCCGAGACGGTGACGGTGCGCCTGGCCCCGCCGCGTTCGCCCGCAGCGCGGGCCGGCGACTTCCCGCTCGGCATCCGGGTACTGCCGGCCGAACGCCCCGAGCTGGTGACGGTCCCGGAGGCCACCGTCACCGTGACCCCGTTCCACGAGCTGCAGGCCGCCCTCGCACCACGCCGCCGTCGCGGCTGGCTGCGCGGACGCTACCGGACCTCGGTGCGCAACCTGGGGAACACCCCCGACACCGTGGCGCTGACCCCCGGGCAGGACGGCGAGGACCTGAGGTTCCGGGTCACCCCGGAACGGCTCAGCCTGCAGCCCGGTGAGTCCGGCGAGCTGCGCCTGCAGGCGCGCGCCCGCAAGCTGATCTGGTTCGGCAAGCCGACGTCCTGGCCCTTCGAGGTCACGGTCGGCCCGGAGGAGCCCGCGGCCGGCAAGGGCCCGGACGGCGCGGGCACCGGCGGCCAGGGCACCGGCGGCCGGGGCACGGACGGCAGGGCGGCGAACGGCCAGGGTGCGGACGGCAACGCCACGAGCGGCAGGGACGCCGCCGGGAACGGCCCGGCCGGGGCCGTCGCCCCTCCGGATCATCCGACTGTCACTCAGAAGCCGTTGTTGGACGGCGAGTTCATTCAACTGCCGATCCTCCCCAAGTGGCTGCTCGCTCTCCTGGCAGCGCTGATCGCGCTGCTGCTGGCCTGGTTCGCCCTGGTCCGCCCGGCGGTGCGCAGCTCCGCCAAGCAGGCCGCCGAGAAGGCCGTCGCCCAGCAGAGCGCCGCCCCCGCCCCGGCGCCGTCCGCCGGTGGCCCGGGCGGCGGCGCACCGACGGCCCCCTCCGCCGGGAACCCCTCCGCCGGCAGTCCGGGCGGCCAGGCCAAGCCGGGCGGCGGGCAGCCGGCCCCCGGCTCCCGCGGCGGTCCGGGCCTGGCGGTGCCGGGGACGGGACTGCAGAGCTCCGCCACGATCGACGTGCAGACCGCGAACGCCGCGAACGCCGTGGGCACTTACCAGGTGCCGCACGGCAAGGTCTTCGACATCACGGACATCGTGGCCGCCAACTTCCAGGGTGACCAAGGTCTATTGACCATCACGGCGGGCAATCAGACGATCACCACCATCGCGTTGGAGACCTTCCGCAACCAGGACTACCACTGGGTGACTCCCATCCAGGTCCCCGAGGACCAGACCGTGACGGCGAACGTGACCTGCGAGTCCCCGGGCACTCCGGCCTCGGGCAAGCAGGCGTCCACCTGCCACGAACTCCTCAACCTCAGCGGCACGCTGAGCGACATCAGGCAGGGGAACTGATTCGGTGTGCAGGACTACCTTCCCTTCCCGGGCGTCCGGCCCGGGAAGGGCGCGCCGGACGACCCAACGATGTCGACGAATCCCTCACGGCCCGTTCGTCCCCGATCTCTCCCCCTCCCGTATCTCCTCCCACATCCCGTGACCATGTCAACACCCAGCGGGTTCCGTCGCTGGTCCGGGCACCCGCCGACGACCCGCTCGGGCCGCACCAGCTCTGCCCGCCTGTCCCGGTAGGGCAACCGCGCCTGCCCCCGAGGGCAACCGGTCCGTCCCCCGCGGACGGCGAAGTCTGCCCCCGTGCAACGCTGACGGCCCGTCGGGCCGACCGTGGCGTGGTGCCCTTCCCGCACCGGGCGTCACCGGCGGCCGCACCCGGGCCGACCGGCAACCGCCGTAACCGCCGTAACCGCCGCCAGGAGGAAGGAACCCGATCGCCGTGCGCGCTCACGAACCCGACCGACGGGCCACCCGGGCCCCCTCCCCCGCCGCCACCCGCGCCGTCCGGTCCGGCGCCGGGGCCGGCGCGGCCCTCGCCCTGCAACGGACCATCGGGAACGCCGCGGTGACCCGCCTGGTCCAGCAGCGGCGCGCCACCGGCGGCAACGCCGACCAGGACGAACTGCCGCTCCAGCGCTCCCTGGTGCACCAGGTGCTGCGGACCGCCGGACGCCCGCTGGACGGGAGCACCCGCCGCGACATGGAGTCCCGCCTCGGCGCGGACTTCTCCGACGTACGGCTGCACACGGGCAGCACGGCCGACGCCTCCGCGGCCGAGATCGGCGCCCGCGCCTTCACCTCGGGCAACCACGTGGTCCTCGGCGCGGGCGGCGGCGACCGCCACACCCTGGCGCACGAACTCACCCACGTCATCCAGCAGCGCCGGGGGCCGGTCGCCGGCACCGACCGCGGCGACGGCCTGCGGGTCTCCGACCCGTCCGACCGCTACGAGCGCGAGGCCGAGGCCAACGCCGTCCGCGCCCTGTCGGCGCCGCCCGCCCGCAGCGACGGGCCGGCGGCGGAGAGCGTGACCGGCACGAGCCCGGCCGCCCAGGCCCGGGAGGCGGTGCAGCGGATGCCGCCGAAGCGCAAGAGCGGCACCACCGACACCGCCGTCGGGGAGGCCGAGCCCTCCGGCGGCGGCCGCCGCACCCGGGCCAAGATCCGCGCGGAGAACCTCGACCTCAACCGGCCCACCCTGGAGTTCAGGTCGAACTACGAGGGGCCGGCGACCCAGAAGCTGCACTCCTCCCAGGAGATCGGGTTCCAGCAGGTCGCACGCTTGAAGAACCCGCCGGGCGCCCCGCAGCGGGTCTCCAGCAACTACCACTTCTGGCAGGAGGTCTCCGACTCCAACGTGCAGATCATCGAATCGGAGTCCGGGTACGGCGAGCACCCCTCCGCCCGCGGGTGGGTCCAGGACGGCCCCTACCGGCCCACCTACACCGACGCGGTCATCACCGACAACCAGGACAAGATCGAGTTCAACGACAACCCCGGCTTCTCCACCACGGCGAGGATGACGTCCGGGTACTGGCTGAAGGCCTACAGCGTCTCGTTCCGCTGGAAGGTCGCCCTGAACACGGGCGGCCGCTGGAACAGGAACCTGCCGGCCTGGACCAGCCCCGAGGTCACCCACACCCTGGTCTCGGAGTTCGACCCCGAGAACCCCGACAAGGAAGCACCCATCAACGCCGTCCGGGCCGGGGACTTCGACTGGAACGTCGACCTGTCCGCGCTGGGCGACGGGTCCTAGGAGCTCGGCGACGGGCCCTGGGACGGTTCCGGCCCCGCCGCGGGCGATGGGGCCGGAACCGGCGTCGGGGTCAGAGGAACTGCTCGGCCCAGATGATCTTTCCGGCGGGGGTGTAGCGGACGCCCCAGCGTTCGGTGAGCCGGGCGACGAGGAACAGGCCGCGGCCGCCCTCGTCGTCCTCGACCGCGTAGCGCAGGTGCGGAGCGGTGCTGCTGCTGTCGGAGACCTCGCAGATCAGCGTGCGGTCGTACAGCAGCCGGACCGTGACCGGCTCGGTGCCGTAGCGGATGGCGTTGGTCACCAGCTCGCTGAGCACCAGTTCCGTGACGAAGCCGGCCTCGTCCAGACCCCACGCGGCGAGCTGCCGGGTGGCCTCGGCCCGGACCCGGGCCACCGCCTCCGGAGCCGATTCCACCGCCCACTCGGCGGTCCGGTCCGGCTCCAGCACGCGGGTGCGGGCGGCGAGGAGGGCGATGTCGTCGCTCTGCCGGGCGGGCAGCAGGGCGTCGAGCACGGCGTCGCAGAGTTCCTCGGGGGACCGCTCGGAGCCGCTCAGGACGCCCGTGAGGAGGTCCAGCCCGGCCCCGATGTCGCGGGTGCGGTCCTCGACGAGGCCGTCGGTGTAGAGGATCAGGCTGCTGCCCGGCGGCAGTCGCAGTTCCACGGCCTCGAAGGGCATTCCGCCCAGGCCGAGCGGCGGACCGGCGGGGAGGCCGAGCAGTTCCACCGTGCCGTCCGGGTGGACGAGCGCGGGCGGGGGATGGCCCGCCCGGGCCAGCGCACAGGTCGCGGTGCTGGGGTCGTAGATCGCGTAGAGGCAGGTGGCGCCGGTGATCGCGAGCTCGCCGCCGGCCGCGGCCGCCTCCTGGTCCAGGTGGGCGACCAGTTCGTCCAGGTGTCCGAGGAGCTCGTCCGGCGGGAGGTCGAGCGTGGAGAAGTTCTGGACGGCGGTGCGCAGCCGGCCCATGGTGGCGGCCGCGTGCATGCCGTGGCCGACCACGTCGCCCACGACGAGGGCGACCCTGGCGCCCGGCAACGGGATGACGTCGAACCAGTCACCGCCGACCCCGGCCTGGGCGGGCAGGTAGCGGTAGGCGACGTCCAGGGCGCTCTGCTCGGGCAGCGCGCGCGGCAGCAGGCTGTGCTGCAGGGTGACGGCCATGGTGTGCTCGCGGGTGAAGCGGCGGGCGTTGTCGATGGACACGGCGGCCCGGGCGGCCAGCTCCTCGGCCAGCGAGAGCTCGTCCTCCTCGAACCGGACCCGGTCCCGGCCGCGCCAGAAGCAGGCGACGCCCATCAGCACGCCGCGCGCCGTCAGCGGAACGGCGATCATCGACACCAGGCCGAAGTCCAGGACGGCCTGCGTGCGCTCGGCGTCCTGTCGGCGCCACCCGGCGTCGGTCTCCACGTCGGGAACCAGCGCGGAGTGTCCGCTGACGAACCCGGCCGCGTGCGGGGTGCTCCCGGCCCAGGTGACCAGCTCCCCCGGGCGGTACAGCGGCGAGTCCTCGCGGATGCCCGCGACGGCCACGCGCTGCAGCTCCACCGGGGTGCCGACCGTCAGGGTCCGCGGCTCCTCGCCGACCAGGACCTCCTCGGCGAGGTCGACGGTGGCGTAGTCGCAGAACTCCCGGGAGGCCAGTTCGGCGAGCTCCTCGGCGGTGCGCCGGACGTCCAGGGTGGTGCCGATGGCCATGCTCGCGTCGTACAGCAGGCTCAGCCGGCCGCGGGCGACCTCGGCCTTCCCCGCCAGGACGCGCAGCTCGGTGGAGTCCCGCAGGGTGGTGACGCTGCCGGGCGGGCCTCCCCCGCTGTCGGTGGGGCGGTTGTTGACGGCCAGCAGGCGGTCACCGACGGGCAGCACCTCGTCGGTGACCGCGCTGTCCGACAGCAGCAGCTCGGTCGTCCGGGGATCGAGGCCGAGGTCGGTGACGGCCCGCCCCTCCGCGTCCTCCGGCAGGTCCAGCAGCCGGCGCGCCTCGTCGTTGGCGAGCAGGACCCGGCCGTCGCCGCCGACGATGGCCACGCCCTCGCGCACCGCGTGCAGCACCGCGTCGTGGTGGTCGTACATCCTGGTCATTTCCTCCGGCCCCAGGCCGTGGGTCTGCCGCAGGAGACGTCTGCCCACCAGCGCCGTCCCGGCCGTGGCCAGGCCCAGCGCGAGGGTGCCCGCGCCCAGGACGACGGGCAGCTGGCGGTCGATCGCGCTGCTCACGTTGGCGACCTTCATCCCGGCGGACACGATGCCCACGACCCCGCCGTGGCCGTCCTCCACCGGGACGACCACCTGGTACTCCAGGCCGAGCGGGCCGTGCACCTGCTCGACGGTGACCAGGCCGTGCAGCGAGGGCCCGATGGTGCCGACGAACTTCTTGCCGATCTGCTCCGGCTCGGGGTGGGTGTAGCGGATGCCGTTCCGGTCGGTCACCACGATGAAGTCGACGTTGGCGTCCTTGCGGGCCGCCTCGGTGAGCGGCTGCAGCACCGCACTGGGGTCGGGCCCCTGCATGGTCGCCACCAGGCCGGGGCTGTGGGCGAACGCCTCGGCCGCGGCGAGCGAGCGGTCGCGCGCCGCCGCGAACCGGTCGCTGCGGGACTCCACCAGGAGCGCCACGACCGCCGCCACCACGAGCAGCAGCACGATCGTCACCTGCAGGAGGAACATCTGACCGGCGACACTGCGGATGCTCAGCACCGACCGCAGACGCCGTACCGAAGGGTCCCCCGGGACCGGGCGTGGATGCTGCCGCCCGCGACGACCAGTCGCGGCGCCCGGAGCCCGGGGGTCGGGATCCGTGTCTTTCGCCATACACCCATGGTCCCGCCCCGGCCGGAACCGGACACGGCTAGCGGGGCACGGCCCGGATCAGCAGCAACGCGACGTCGTCCGTGCGGTACTCGCCGTGACCGGCCCGGTCGACGAGGGCGTCGGCGAGCCGGTCGAGCGGTTCGCCGCCGTGCCGGGCCAGCGTGGCGGTCAGGTCGGCCAGCGCCCGGTCGAGGTCCGCCCCGGGCGTGTCGATGAGGCCGTCGGTGTACAGGGCCAGGGTGGTGCCGATCGGCAGGCCGATCCGGATCTGCGGGTAGTCGGCGGCGGGGTCGACGTTCAGCACCATGCCGACGAGCGGCTCCAGTGCGCGCGCCCGCCCGTTCGGGCCGTACAGCAGGGGCACGGGGTGGCCGGCGTCGGCCAGCCAGGCCTCGCGGCGGGCGAGGTCGACGCGCAGGTAGGCGCAGCTGGCCAGCAGCGAGGTGTCCAGGTCGGCCACCAGCCGGTTGGTGCGGGAGAGCACCGTGCTCGGATCGGCGTCGGCGGTGGCGAAGGCGCGGACGGCGGTGCGGACCTGGCCCATCAGCGCGGCGGCGTTGACGTTGTGGCCCTGGACGTCGCCGATCACGACGGCGACGCTGTCGGGCCCGACCCGGATGAGGTCGTAGAAGTCGCCGCCGATGTCCATGCCCTCGGTGGCGGGCAGGTAGCGGGCGCTGACCTCCAGGCCCGGGACGTCCGGCAGCGCGCGGGGCAGCAGGCTCTCCTGGAGGCCCTGGGCGAGGCCGAGCTTGGTGTCGTACAGCCGGGCGCGGTCCAGGGCCTGGGCGATCAGCCCGCCGAGCGAGGTGAGGACGGCGCGTTCCTCCAGGTCGAAGTGGTGCGGCTCGGCGAAGGCCAGCACGCAGGTGCCGATCAGCCGGCCCGAGGTCACCAGCGGCAGGTAGGCCCAGGCGGCCATCCCGTCCTGCGTCTCCTCGCGGCCCGGGTAGAGCCGTTCCAGGTCCTCGCGGGTCTCGAAGTAGGCCGGCACCGGGTTGGTGGACGCCTGGACACCGGGGGTGGACTCGGTCAGCGGGGTGCCGTCGAACCGGTCGACCAGCCCGGGCGGGTAGCCGCGGTGGCCCACGATGCGAAGGCGGCCCCCCTCGGCCAGCAGCACCGCCACGGCCTGGCCGCCGAAGGCCGGCACGATCTGCTCGGAGACCATGGTCACCACGTCCTGCACGCTGACGGCCTCGGTGAGCGCGCCGGCCAGGTGGAGGAGGTGGTACAGCGCTCCGGGCCGGGTGTGCGTCGCCCGCTCGGGCGGGGTGCCGGCGGGCCGGGAGCGGCCGGCGGCGTCGGCGGGGACGATCCGCGCGGTCAGTCCGGACGGGTCCGGGTAGAGCTCGAACGAGAGCCAGCGGTCCGGTGGGCGCAGCGCGACGAAGGAGGTGGCCTGCCCGCTGATCACCGCGGCCCGGTAGTGGTACTCGTACACCGGGTCCCGCAGCCACGGCAGGACCGTCCACGGCCGCGCGCCCACCAGCCGCTCGACCGGTTCGCCCAGCAGCTCGGCGGCGGTCGGGGTGACCGCGGCCAGCCTGCCGTCCAGGTCGATGCCGCACACGCCCTCCGGGAGCCGCGCCGCCATCGCGGTCAGCGGGGCGGTGGTGCCGCGTTCGGCCGGTTCGGGGCGCGGCCCGGCCCGGGCCGGGCGGCCGGCGGCGGCCTCGTCCGCCAGCACGTCGGCCAGGCGCCCGGCGAACGCGGCGAACCGCTTCCGTTCACCGGGCGACATCTCCGGTGGGTGCGTGGCCGGCCAGAGCACGAAGACGACCCCGTACACCGTCCCGCGCGAGACGACCGGAGCGGCCGCGAGGCAGAACGCGTACGGCATGGCGACCGCGACCCTCGGGTACCTGCGCGCCATGTGCGCCGTGCCGCCCACCCAGACGATCCGGCCGCTGCGCGCCGCGTCGGCCACCGGTACGGGCGCGGTCAGGCCGACGCGCTGCCACGGCCTGGTGAACTGCCGGGCGGACCCCAGCGTCACGGCGAGTTCGAGCAGCTGCCCGTCCTCCGACAGCAGGTAGAGCCCGCCGCTGTGCGCGTCGAGCCGGGCCGGCGCCGACCGCAGGACCTCCGCGGCCGCGTCCAGACCGCGTCCGGCCGGTGCCCCGGTGGCCAGGTGTCCGGTCCCCGGCGACCGATCCCGCGGCACGCCCATCACGAGCACCCCATTCGAGCCGACCAGTGGGCCCGTAGGCCCCCTCCCATAGTGGCCCGGCCCGCACCGTACGTCCCGTCGTGCCCGCCGCGTGATGACCGGAGCGGGCGGCTCCGGGCGGGTCAGCCCAGGAGGACCGGGTCCTCGGCGAGCTCGGCGAGCAGGGCGTCCAGCTTGGCGCGGTCGACCGAGGGCATCACGAACACGTGCACGTAGCTGCGCCGGGTCGACTCGTCGCCGGGGACGAGCAGCACGTCCTGCGAGGACAGCGACCACTTCGCGACCAGTTCGGCGCTCGGCTTGCGGAAGCGCACGGTGACGGCGCCCGGGGTGCGGGCCGGCCAGAGCTCGACGCCGAGCTCCTGCTCCATGGCCTGCAGGCGCCGCTCCAGGTAGTCGGCGAGTTCCTGCGCGGTCCGGATCCGGTCGACCTGGTCCTGGTAGGAGTGGCGGGACAGGTGGTCCCAGAGGATCAGCGGCGAGAAGCCGTTGCGGGAGCCGGCGAAGGTGGTGTCGGGCGCGCCCGTGTAGTCCGGCTGGGACGGCGGCGAGATCTGGTACTTCACCTTGGTCATGTAGATGCCGCACGGCCACGGCGCGCCGGCCCACTTGTGGCCGCTCATCGCGATCGAGGAGACCATGTCGACCTCGCCGTGTCCGGCGGTGGGCAGGGCGAGCCCGAAGTCGAACTCGGGCAGCTCGGTCTCCGGCGTCCAGCCGTACGCCGGGTCCTGGGAGGCCATCCGCAGGAACGGTGCGTAGCCCGCGCCGAGCGCGCCGTCCACGTGGATCCAGAAGCCGCGGCGCACGTCGACCAGCGGCTCGCCGGTCAGCTCGTCCGTTCCGTACACCACCTCGCGCCGCACCAGGCCGTACTTCTCGAAGATCGGCAGCAGGCGCTCGCAGACCGCCCGGACGTCGTCGTGCGCGCCCTTGAAGGTGCTGCCGAGGTTGAGGTTGACGAAGACCGGGTGCCCCTTGGCGGCGAAGAACTCGACCAGCAGGGTGAGCGCGTCGACGTCGATCTCACCGGTGCCGTCCCACGCGAACCCGGACGGGCCGGGGCGGGACGGCACCTCGGCCGGCCACTCGCGGCGCCCGGTGGCCGGGTCGACCAGCGGGCACTCGTCCGGGTACAGCTCCAGGCCGACGGCCTGGAAGGTCTCGACGGCCAGCACGCGGACGGCCTTGGCGAAGGAGTAGTGGGTGTCCTCGGAGTAGAACGCGACCGGACGGTGCGCGTTCGGGTTGTGCCGGTCCGGCGCGGCCTGGACGTAGCGCAGCTCGTCCCGGGGGGCGGTCGGCGGGTGGATGAGCGCCTTGCCGCTGAGGTAGTCGCGGGCGTTCCAGAGCGCGTACATGTTGCCCTCGGTCGAGCCCATGGACAGCATGTAGCCCCAGTACGACTCGGGGTCGGCCGGGTCGTGCGGGCGCTCCGCGTGCCACAGCTTCGCGTAGTAGTCCAGGACGGCGCACTCGATGACCTTGGTGTTCGGCTTGTAGCCGCCGCTCTGGAACGGGTCTCCCAGGTTGTTGATGTTGTTCGGCATGAACCGGGCCAGGTCCAGCGCGGTGCCCTGCATGTCCTGGGTGGCCTGGTAGCCGACCAGGTGCTTGCGCTTGCGCGTCAGGTACTCGTCCACCGTGTCCAGGGCACGCAGCCGCCGCTCGTCGTCCAGCCCGGTCGCGGGGAGCACGAAGTCACCGCAGTCCAGCTCCGGGCCCGGGTCGACGGCGGTCGCCGCGGCGGTCCCGGCGGCGGTGTCGGTGTCGGGTGCGGCGAAGGTGGCGGTCGGGCTCATGGGCGGGGCACTCCGGGCGTGGTGGGAGATCGAGGAGCGGTCGCCGCTCGCGCCCAGGATGGAACTTTCCGGCGAATCCCGGAAGCTCTCCCGAAGAAGATTCGGTCGAAGCCCGAACAGGTTTGCTCATCGACGGAACCGGCTGGAATCCTGGCGGGTATGCCGAACAATCCGCAGCGCGGGCGGACCCCCATCGACGACACCGACCGGGCGATCATCCGTGCCCTGGCCGACAACGCCCGCCTCCCCAACAACGCCCTCGCCGAGCAGGTGGGCATCGCCCCGTCCACCTGCCTGGCCCGCGTCCGCGCCCTCCAGGAGCGCGACGTCATCCGCGGCTACCGCGCCGAGATCGACCCGGCGGCCATCGGCCTGCCGCTCCAGGCGATGATCTCGGTCCGGCTGCGCGCCCACACCCGCGAGCAGAACGAGAGCTTCCGCGGCACCGCCCCCGACCTGCCCGGCGTCCTGGCCGTCTTCCACATGGCCGGCTCCGACGACTACCTCCTGCACGTCGGCGTCGCCGGCCCCGAGGCCCTGCGCGACTTCGTCGTCGACCACCTCACCACCCACCCGGCGGTGGCCCAGACCCGCACCAACCTGATCTTCGAGCAGATACCGGGGCGCCGCTACCTGGAGCGCGCCTGACCACGGGGGCGCCGTCCGCGGCGGTGCTCCGCCGGGTCCGGACCTCGCCGGCGGCCGCTGAACCGGCCGGGACCGCGGCCCGTCAGGCGCCGGCCGCCAGCCGGCGGCCCTCGTCCAGGAACGCCGTGACGCCCGCCACGCCGCCGAGTTCACGGATCGTCCGGGCCGCACCGAACGGCGCGTTCCAGAACCCGCCCTGCCGTGGGGTGTGCGGGCCGACGTACGCGTACGGCTCCGGCCGGGACGCGTCGCCGGGCGAGACGCCGTAGTTCACGCCGTCGACGGTCACCCCGATGTCGAAGTGCTCGGGCCAGATGACCGGGTCCACACCGGGGAACAGCCCGTTCATGGCGGCGTCGCCGAGCGCGAAGCAGTGCGCGAGCCACCGGGCGGCGGTCGGGTCCACCTCGATCGTGTGGCCGCCGGCGCCGCCCGACCCCTCCCCGTACAGCCCCGCGGGCGCCCCGACCGTGATCCCGAGGGCCGCGCCGATGACGCTGCAGGTAGTCCGTTCGAGTGAAATGACCTGACCCGACGCGACCAGCTCCGCGCCGACCACCCGCAGCCTCGGCTCGACCGTGGTGGCGAAGCCGCCCGCGCAGGCGCGCAGCCGGATCGTGCCGCCGGCCCGGTACTGCGGCCCGGCCAGCACCAGCTCGGCCACCGCGTGCAGGGCGCGGCGGGTACGTACGACCGTCTCGGTGTCCATGGGGGCCATGCTCCCCCAGGAAGCCGGTCCGGTCACGGACGCCACGTCGGCGCTCCGCCGGCACCGTGCCGGACGGAAAACGCGTGGACTCCTCCGGCGCTCCCGCGGGAGACTGCGAACCCTTCCCTCTCCGAGTCTTCCTGACGAGCAGTCACGGATGCACTCGTGAGGGGAAGTTGATGGCCTTCCGTACGACACCATGGAGTCGGGATGGGATCGTCCGAATCACTCCGGGGAGCGCCGGGCAAGCGCTCGGTCCTCCTCGCACTCCGCTACTACGGCCGGGAGCTGTTCCGGCGCCCGGGCGTGACGCTGCCCGGCATGCTGCTGCCGGCCCTGGGCAACATCGGCATCAACTACCTCGCGCCCCTGGCCGTGGCGAAGCTCGTCGGCCGGATCTCCGGCCGGAGCGGGACGGACCTCGGCTCGATGCTGCCGTACGTCCTGGGCTTCGCCGCCGCCCTGCTGGCCGGGGAGGCGCTGTGGCGCGTCGGCCTGCACTACCTGAACCGCCTCGACGCCCTCGGGATCGAGCACCTGTACGTGACCGGCATGGACGAACTGCTCGCCAAGGACGCGGCGTTCTTCCACGACAACTTCGCCGGGTCGCTGACCAAACGGGTGCTGAGCTTCGCCTCCCGGTTCGAGGAGTTCGTCGACACGCTGACGTTCTCGGTCGTGGGCAGCCTCGTGCCGCTGCTGTTCGGCTCGGTGGTGCTGTGGCGCTACGAACCGCTCCTCGTGGTCGGGCTGCTGGCGATGATCACGCTGACGGCGCTGGTCGTGGCGCCGCTCGTCCGCCGCCGCCAGGCGCTGGTCGACCAGCGCGAGGAGTCGATCGCCAGGGTCTCCGGCCACGTCGCCGACAGCCTGATGAACATGGACACCGTCCGGGCGTTCGCGGCCGAGGAGGGCGAGGCCGCCGAGCACCGGGCCCGCGTCGCGGAGTCGCGCCGGCTCTCCCTGCGCTCGTGGGACTACGGCAACCTGCGCATCGACACCCTGGTCGCGCCGTTGTCGGTGCTCACCAACGCCCTCGGCCTCCTGCTCGCGGTGGCGCTCGGCGGGGGCGGGCACGGCGTCGAGGCGGTGGTCGTCGCCTTCACCTACTACAGCAACGCGACGCGGATCATGTTCGAGTTCAACCAGATCTACCGGCGACTGGAGCGATCGCTCACGGAGGCCGCGCAGTTCACCGAGCTGCTGCTGACTCCGCCCACCGTGCTCGACCCGGCCTCGCCGGAACCGCTGCTGCACCGGGACTCGGGCATCCGCTTCGAGCAGGTGGACTTCGCCCACGCGGGCGCGAACCCGATCTTCCGGGGCCTCGACCTCACGGTGCCGGGCGGGGCGAAGTTCGGGCTCGTCGGCCGCTCCGGCGGCGGGAAGACGACCCTCACCAGGCTGCTGCTGCGGATGACGGACATCGACGGCGGCCGGATCCTGATCGGGGGTCAGGACATCAGCCGCCTGCGGCAGGCCGACCTGCGCAGCCTGATCGCCTACGTCCCGCAGGACCCGGCCATGTTCCACCGGACGCTGCGGGACAACATCGCGTTCGCCCGGCCGGACGCCACCGACGCCGAGGTCCGCCGGGCCGCCGAGGCCGCACACGTCACGGAGTTCACCGACGCCCTGCCGCACGGCTTCGACACCATGGTCGGCGAGCGCGGCATCAAGCTCTCCGGCGGGCAGCGGCAGCGGGTCGCCCTCGCCCGGGCCATCCTGCGCGACGCGCCCATCCTGCTGCTCGACGAGGCGACCAGCGCGCTGGACTCGGAGAGCGAACTCCTCGTCCAGGAGGCGCTCTGGGAGCTGATGAAGGGGCGCACCGCGCTCGTGGTGGCGCACCGGCTGAGCACGGTCGCCAGGATGGACCGGCTCGTCGTCCTCGACCGCGGGCGCATCGTCGAGCAGGGCACCCACGAGGAGCTGCTCGCCTCGGAGGGCGCCTACGCCAAGCTCTGGCAGCACCAGTCGGGCGGCTTCCTCGACGACACCCGGGCGCAGGCCGACCTGCACTGACGCGCGCTCCCCGGCGGCGGCCGACCGCACCGTAGGGCGTCGACTCCCCGCAGGGCCGGTCGGCGCCGTACGGCCGTGTCGTGCTTGACTCGTGTGGTCGGCGCCAGCACAGTGCGGATCCATGACCACCGACGCGATCTTCCTGGGTCTGGGGCTGACCGTCGTGCTCGCGGTCGGCTCCCAGCTGCTGGCGAGATGGCTGCGCGTTCCCGCACTGATCGTCCTGCTGCCGGTCGGGTTCACCGCGGGCGCGCTCACCGACGACATCGACCCCGAGCGGCTGCTGGGCGCCACGTTCTCCCCCCTGGTGTCGCTCTCCGTGGCGTTGATCCTCTACGACGCGGGGCTCGGTCTGGACCTGAGGCACCTCCGGGGGCACGACCGGCGCGTCGTGGTCAGGCTGCTCCTGCTCGGCGTGGTGCTCACCGGGATCCCGGCCGCCCTGCTCGCGGCGCAGTTCCTGGGGATGTCCTCCCGTGCCGCGCTGATGCTCGGCGCGATCCTCGTGGTGAGCGGTCCGACGGTGGTCGGGCCGCTGCTCAACTTCGTGCGGCCGGTGGAACGGCTCCAGCGGATCCTCACCTGGGAGGGTTCGCTGATCGACCCGATCGGCGCGATCCTGGGCGCCCTGGTCTTCCACTCGATCGTCGCGAGCACCCATGACCACTTCGGCGAACGGACCGGCCAGCTGCTGCTGAGCCTGGCGGTCGGGTTCGCCGGCGGCCTGGTCGGATCGGTGGTGCTGTGGCTGCTGCTGGGCAGGTTCCGGATCCCCGAGCCGCTCGGTACGTCGGTGCAGCTGGCCACGGTGATCGGCACCGCGGCGGTCTGCGACACCCTCCGTGACGACACCGGACTCATCGCGGCCGTGGTGATGGGCATGGCCGTCGTCAACGTCCCGTCCTTCGACGTCCCTTCCCGCAACCCGTTCTTCGAGACGCTCGTCCAGCTGATCATCGGACTGCTGTTCATCTCCATCTCGGCGACGATCACCCCCGACACGCTCGTCGACGTCGTGCTCCCGACGCTCGGCCTGGTCGCCGTGCTGGTCGTCGTCGTCAGACCGCTGGTGGCGGCGCTGTCCACGCTCGGAACGGACCTCCCGCAGGGCCAGCGCGCGTTCATCGGCTGGATGGCCCCGCGCGGCATCGTCGCGGCCGCCACGGCCTCGACGTTCTCCACGACGCTGGTCGCGGACGGCGTCGGCGGGGCCGCGAAGATCCTTCCGGCGACCTTCCTGGTCATCGTCACCACGGTGGCGGTCTACGGGTTCACCGCGGTGCCGGCCGCGCGGTTGCTGGACGTCAGGCGTTCCGCCCGCTCCCGGCCGTTGCTGGTCGGCGGCGCGCAGTGGGTGGTGGAACTCGGCCGGGTGCTCCGGTCGGCGGGCCTGGACGTGCTGATGTGGGCCGGCCTCGAACCGGAGCGCGAACGGATCAGGGAGTCCGGCCTCCAGCTGGCGCCGGGTGAGCTGCTGGCGGCGGCCACCGGGCAGGGCGCGGAACTGGAGGGCATCACGGCCGTCCTGCTGCTGACCGACGAGGACGACTTCAACGCGCTCGCCTCGACGATCCTGCAGGGCAGCGTCGAGGGCCCCGTCTACCGCCTGGGGCCGCCGCACGGCAGCCATGGGGTGGTGGCCCCGTACACCGGCGGCGAGATCCTGTTCGGCGAAGCCCTGGTCCGGCCGGCGCTGGACCGCCGGTACGCCGACGGGGCGCCGGTGGTGGCGAGGTCCGCCGGCGGGACCGTCCCCGCCGGGTACGACCTGCTGTTCCGGATCCGCTCCGACGGCTCGCTCGCCCCGGTCGTCGGGGGCCGCGCGCCGGCCGAGGAGGCCGGGGACGTCCTGGTCCTGCTCGGCCCGGCCCGGCCTGCCGGGGCCGGGTCGGGCTGAGCCGGGCTGAGCCGGGCTGGGCTGAGCAGGGCTGGGCCGGGCGTCAGGCGATCGGGTCGTACCAGGCGTCGCCCGCGGGCAGCAGCGCGTCCGCGGCCCCGGGGCCCCAGCTGCCCCGGGCGTACGGGTGCACCGGGGTGGCGTCCCCCAGCACCGGGTCGACGATCCGCCAGGCGGCCTCCACGGTGTCCTGCCTGGCGAACAGCCAGCGGTCCCCGTCGAGGGCGGCGCCGATGAGCCGGTCGTAGGGGCGCATGTCGGATCCCGGCTGCTGCGCGAAGGAGAGCTCCTCGTGCTGGGCCGCCCAGGCCGCACCGGGGCGCTTCCCGGCGAGGGTGAGCGCCACCTGGGTCTCCGGCCAGACCCGGAACCTCAGGGCGTTGGCGGCCGGCCCGGGCCGCAGCCCGAAGACGTCGTGGGGCGCGGCACGGAACTTGACGCGGACCTCGGTGGCGGTGACCGGCAGGCACTTGCCGGCCCGGATGACGATCGGCACGTCCGCCCAGCGCCAGGAGTCGGACGCGAGCCGGACGGCGGCGAAGGTCTCCACGGTCGACCCCGGTTCGACCCCGGGCACCTGCTGGTAGCCCTCGTACTGGCCGCGCACGGTGGTCGCGGGGCTGAGCGGGCGCAGTGAGGACACCAGCTGGGCCTTCGCGTCCCGCCACGAGGACAGCCCCGACCCGGAGGGCGGGTCGGCCAGGACGCTCGCCAGGACCTGGAGCATGTGGTTCTGCACCACGTCGCGGATCGCGCCGGTGCGGTCGTAGAACCGGCCGCGGTCGGAGACGTCGAAGGCCTCGGCCATGGTGATCTGGACGCTCTCCACGTGGGTGCGGTTGAGCAGCGGCTCGACCACCGAGTTGGCGAACCGGGCGAACAGCACGTTCTCCACCGGGTCGAGCCCGAGCCAGTGGTCGACCCGGTAGATCGCGTCCTCCGGGAAGTACTCGTGCATGGTGGCGTTGAGCCGCCCGGCGCTCTCCAGGTCCGTCCCGAACGGCTTCTCGACCATCACCCGGGCGCCCTTGGCGCGGCCGGCGGTCGCGATGCCCCGGGCGATGCGCCCGAACAGCGGGGGCGGCACCTCCAGGTAGTACAGGGCGCTGCCGCCGGGGCCCATGGCCTCGGACATCGCCGCGTAGGTGGCGTCGTCGTCGAGGTCGCCGTCGACGTACCGCAGCAGTCCCAGCATCTTCTGCGCGGCTGCGGTGTCCGGGTCCATGCCGTTGAGGCGCAGCGAGGCCGCCGCGTAGTCGCGGAACTGCTCCAGGCCCCAGCCGCTCTTGGCCACCCCGACGACGGGGACGTCGAGCACGCCGCGCTCGACCAGGCCGACGAGGGCCGGGAAGGTCTCCAGCTTGGCCAGGTCTCCGGTCGCACCGAAGATCACCAGCGCGTCCATCCGATCGGTCGCCATCTCGGTCTCTCCTGCTCTACTTCAGTCGGGCGGCGATGAGGTCGCCGACCCGGAGGGCGTTGGCGATGGCGGTCAGTGACGGGTTCACCGCGCCGATGCTGGGGAAGAAGCTGGTGTCCACGACGTAGAGGTTGTCGAGGTCGTGGGCCTTGCAGTCCACGTCGAGGGCGGAGCTGCGGGGGTCGTCGCCGAAGCGCACGGTGCCGGCCTGGTGGGCGGTGGCGCCGATGGGCATGCCCTTGTGCAGGTAGATGCTGTGCGGCAGCAGGTGGTGCTCGTGCATGCCGAGGTGGCCGAGCATGCCCTGGAGCTTGTGCCGGAGCCGTTCCAGCCCGGCGGTGTTGTTCTTCTCGTCGAGGGCGAGGTGGATGTCGCCGTCGCGGTCGAGGGTGACCCGGCTCCCGGGCAGCGGGAGGTCCTCCCCGCACAGCCAGAAGTCCACCGAGTGGTGCGCCAGCACCTCGAACGGCAGGTCGGGCGTGACCGTGCCCGCCCAGCGCGGCGCCTCGCCGTGGATCTGGTCGGTGTCGGACTTGCCGAGCATCTGGATGCCGCCGAGCGGGTAGTCCCAGTCGTCGGCGCCCAGGTACCAGTCGTGCAGGGCGAGGGTCTTCTGGAAGCGGGTGGGGTTGGGCTCCCTGGAGACCGCCATCAGCGCCAGGTTGTTGTGCCGCATGTAGTGGCGGCCCACCACGTCCGAGCTGTTGGCCAGCCCGCCCGGATGCCGGTCGTTGGCCGAACGCAGCAGCAGGGCGGCGGAGTTGACGGCTCCGCAGGCGACCACCACGATGTCCGCGCGGAAGGTCGTCACCGTCCCGTCCGTCAGCTCGGCGACGACCCCGGTGACGGTGCGTCCGGTCGGGTCGGTCTCCAGCCGCCGTACGTTCGCGCCGGTCACCATCGACACGTTGCCGTGCTCCAGGGCGGGGTCGACGCAGATGACCTGGGCGTCGGACTTGGCGTCGAGCAGGCACGGGAAGCCGTCCACCCGGTCGCAGCGGATGCAGGCGCTGGTGCGGGTGGCGTTGCCGTCGCCGTCCTGGGTGAGGTTCACCCCGATCGGCAGGTGGAACGGGTGCAGGCCCTTCTTCTCCAGGTCGTCGCTGAGCTGCTGGATGCGGGGCTCGTGCTCCACCGGCGGGTGGGCGTACTGGGCGCTGAACGGGCCCTCGGTCGGGTCCTCACCGTGTCGCCCGTGGACCAGGTAGAGGTGCTCGGCCTGCGTGTAGTACGGCTCCAGGTCCTCGTAGCGGATCGGCCAGGCGGGTGAGATCCCGCCGTGGTGGCGGAGCT
This sequence comes from Kitasatospora sp. NPDC096140, assembly GCF_040303045.1. Lineage (NCBI taxonomy): Bacteria > Bacillati > Actinomycetota > Actinomycetes > Kitasatosporales > Streptomycetaceae > Kitasatospora > Kitasatospora sp. NPDC096140. Next base: position 62,433 of record NZ_JBEOUW010000032.1, on the reverse strand, counting down.
CGCCGAAGTCCTCGGGCCGCAGCCGGAACAGCGCGGCGCCGTAGAACTTGGTGTTGCCGCCGACGTAGTAGTTCACCTCGGGCGGGAACCGGTCGCCGTGCTTGTCGTACCAGAACTCGGGGGCGCGGTAGCGGCCCTGGACGAAGACGGCGGTGGAGTCCCAGTTGTCCCGTTCCCGCGGCAGGTAGTCACCGCGTTCCAGGATCAGGACGCGCTTGCCGGTGGGGGCGAGCCGGTGGGCGAGCGTGCCGCCGCCCGCGCCGGTGCCGATCACGATGACGTCGTAGTGCTGGTCGTCGGCCACGCGGGCCCGCCCTTCGCGCCGGTGGGGATATCGGACATTCACTGCAAGACCGGAAGGTAACGGGCGGCCGCGCGGGGCAGGGCGCGACGGGCCCCGCGGGCGGCCGCGTTCACCTGATCGCCCCGGCGCGGGCTCCGGATCCGGCCCGCGACCGGGCCCGTGGCCGCGCCCGCACCGCGCCCGTACCTCCGACCGCGGGCAGCCGGCTGCGCGGGGCCGGCTGCGCCATCCGGTGGGCGGGCCGCCGGAGCTCGCCGTGTCACCGCGCGCCTCCCGCCCCGGGCTGCTTGCCTGGGACGATGAGTCAGCTCGACCTCGCCCGGCTGCAGTTCGCGATGACGTCGATCTACCACTTCCTCTTCGTCCCGGTGACGATCGGCCTCGCGTTCCTGATCGCCCTGCTGCAGACCGTCTGGTACCGCACCGGGCGGCCCGACTACCTGCGGCTGACCCGCTTCTTCGGGACGCTCCTGGTGATCAACGTCGCGGTCGGCGTGGTGACCGGCCTGGTCCAGGAGTTCCAGTTCGGCATGGACTGGTCGGGCTACTCGCGCACGGTCGGGGACGTCTTCGGCGCACCGCTGGCGATGGAGGGGCTCGCGGCCTTCTTCCTGGAGTCGACGTTCCTCGGGCTGTGGATCTTCGGGTGGGACAAGCTGCCGAAGCGGGTGCACCTGGCAACGGTCTGGGCGGTGGCGGCCGGCAGCGCGCTGTCGGCGGCGTTCATCATGGCGGCCAACTCCTGGATGCAGCACCCGGTCGGCTACACGATCGACCCGTCCACCGGCCGGCCGCAGCTGAGCGACGTCTGGGCGCTGTTCACCAACCCGGTGTTCCTGCGGGGCTATCTGCACGCCCTGCTGGCCTCCCTGGTGACCGGGGCCATGGTCATGCTCGCCGTCTCGGCCTGGCAGCTGCGCAAGGGGGCCGACCCCGGGCTGTTCCGGCCCTCCGCCCGGCTCGCCCTGGTCGCGCTGACGCCCGCCCTGCTGTTCGCCATGCTCGTCGGCAGCGAGCTGGGCGTCACCGAGGGCAAGTACCAGCCGATGAAGATCGCCGCCGCCGAGGCGCAGTGGGACACCTGCCAGCCGTGCGCGTTCTCGGTCTTCCAGATCGGCGGCGGCAAGAACGACCAGGACCCGACGAAGTTCATCGCCATCCCGCACCTGCTCTCGCTGCTGGCCACCAACAGCTGGAACGGCCAGGTGCTCGGGCTCAACACCGTCCAGAGCCAGTACGAGCAGGAGTACGGTCCGGGCGACTACGTGCCCAACGTCTTCATCCAGTACTGGTCCATGCGCGTCATGGCCTACCTCGCCACGCTGGCCCTCCTGGTCGGCCTCTGGGGGCTGTGGCTGCTCAGACGCGGACGACTGGGCTCGTCCCGTCTCTTCCTGCGGGTCGCCCAGTGGGCGGTCGTGCTGCCGTTCCTCATGAACACCGCGGGCTGGCTGCTGACCGAGAGCGGCCGCCAGCCGTGGATCGTGCAGGGCATGCAGCTCACCAGGAACGCCGTCTCCCCGTCCGTCGACACGACCGACGTCGTGATCAGCATCCTGGTGTTCTTCCTGCTCTACGCCGCGCTGGCCGCCGTCGCCGGCGTGCTGCTGGCGCGGTACGCCCGCAAGGAGGCCGCTGCGGCTCCGAACGAGGACCAGCCCGTCCCCGCCGTGACCTACTGAGGTCCCGACTCACCCCGAGGTCGTGATGGACGCACTCGCCGTCTTCTGGTTCATCCTGGTCGCCGCGCTGTGGACGGGTTTCTTCGTCCTGGAGGGCTTCGACCTCGGCGTCGGCATGCTGCACGCGCTGCTGGCGCGGGACGAGGCCGGGCGCCGGGCCGCGATCAACACGATCGGGCCGCTGTGGGACGGCAACGAGGTGTGGCTGATCACCGCCGGGGCGGCGATGTTCGCGGCCTTCCCGAGCTGGTACGCGACCATGTTCTCCGGCTTCTACCTGGCCATGGTCCTGCTGCTGGTCGGGCTGATCGTCCGCGGGGTCTCGTTCGAGTTCCGGGGCAAGGTCGACAGCGCCCGCTGGCACTCCACCTGGGACGTCCTGCTGACCGCCGGCAGCCTGATCGTGCCGCTGGTGATCGGGATCGCGCTGGGCGGCCTGCTGTACGGCCTGCCGATCGGGGCCGACCAGGAGTACACCGGCTCGTTCGCCGACCTGTTCACGGGCTACGGGGTCTTCACCGGCATCACCCTGGTCGCGCTGTGCGTCCTGCACGGGGCGACGTTCATCGCGCTCAAGAGCACCGACGACCTCCGCCGCCGGGCCAACCTGCTGGCCCGGCGGTCCGCCCCCGTCGTCGGCCTGGTGGTGCTGGCGTTCGTCACCTGGACGCACTCCACCGCCGGCCGCGGCGTCCTGATCAACCTCGCCGAACTCGCCGCGGTCCTGGCCGTGTTCGCCGCCGCCTGGCTGGTCGGCGCCGGACACGAGGGCTGGGCCTTCGCCGCCACCACGGTCGGGATGGCCACCACGGTGATCTCGCTCTTCGTCGAGCTCTACCCCCGGGTCATGGTGTCGAGCACCGACTCCGCGTTCGACCTGACCGTGCAGAACACCGCGTCCGGTCACTACGCGCTCAAGGTGATGACCGTGGTGGTGGCCGTCCTGCTGCCGGTCGTCCTGGCCTACCAGGGCTGGACGTACCACGTGTTCCGGCTGCGGCTGACCACCGCGCACTTCCGGACGTCGGCGGAGTAGCCTCACGGCCCTCACAGCCCCTCACGGCTCTCACAACCCTCACGGCCCTCACAGGACGGCGACCGGGTTGACCGGGGAGCCGGTGGCGCCCGGCAGCCGGAGCGGGGCCACCACGCAGAGGAACGCCCACCGCCCCTCCCGCGCGCAGAGCGGCGCCAGCTCCTCGAAGCACAGGTAGTCCAGCAGGTGCAGCCCCATCGCGTGCACGGCCAGGACGTGCACCGGGAAGTCGACGCCCTCCGTCGGGCTCGGGGCGGTGTCGTTGTTCCCGTCGCCGCCGAGCACGCAGACCCGACGGTCCGCCAGGAACTCCAGCGCGGACGGGTGGAGCCCGGCCCGCGCCCGCGCGGAGGGCCAGGCCCCGAGCTCGGCGCGGCGCTTGCGGTGGCCGACCCGGACGAGGAGCAGGTCGCCCTCGCCCACCCGGACGCCCTGGGCGGCCTCGGCCGCGGCGAGGTCCTCCGCGCCGACGTGGTCGCCCGGCTCCAGCCACGGCACGCCACGCAGCCGCGGGACGTCGAGCAGGACACCGCGGCCGACGATCCCGTCCCGGGCCGCCTCGACGGACAGCGCCGCGGCCCCGGACGCCGTGACGACGTCCGCCGGCACGCCGCCGTGCAGCGTGCCGTCGTAGACCACGTGGCACAGGGCGTCGAGGTGGCTGTCGGCGTCGCCGTGCACGTTCATGGCGAAACGGTCCATCGCGAAGTCGAGCCCGCCCGTCCGGCCGTCCGGCACCGCCGTCATGCTGTGCTGCGCCGGCTCGGGGTCGTCCGGTCCCGGCCGGGTCTGCACGGGCGCGGCGAGGCCGACCGTACGGCCGGTCCGCACCTCGGCGGCGGCGGCCGCCACGCGCGCGGGGGTGAGCGCCACCAGCGCGCCGCGCTCGCCGGCGGCCCACGCCGTCCGCGAGCGCAGCGCCCGGTACAGCTCGCCGAAGTCGGCTGCGCTCTGCGCTGCCTGTCCGGCGGTCATCCGCGCCGCTGTTGCTTGTCGAGCGCCTCGTCCAGCGTGGTGGCGGCCATGATCAGCGCGAGGTGGGTGAACGCCTGGGGGAAGTTGCCCAGTTGCTCGCCGCTGGGCCCGATCTCCTCGGCGAACAGACCGACGTGGTTGGCGTAGGTGTGCATCTTCTCGAAGGTGTAGCGCGCCTGGCGCAGCCGCCCGGCCCTGGCCAGCGCGTCCACGTACAGGAACGTGCACAGGCTGAAGGTGCCCTCCGAGCCGCGCAGGCCGTCCGGCGAGGCGGCCGGGTCGTAGCGGTAGACCAGACTGTCGGAGACCAGCTTGCGCTCCATGGCGTCCAGCGTGTTCAGCCAGCCCGGACTCCTCGGGGCGATGAACCGCAACCGGGGAATGAGCAGCAGCGAGGCGTCCAGGACGTCGCCGTCGTAGTGCTGGACGAGCGCCTGTTCGGTCTGGCTCCACCCGTGTTCCATGACCTGTTCGAGGATGGCGTCGCGGGCCGCCGTCCAGCGCACGGTGTCGGCGGGCCTGCTGTACTGCTGGGCCAGGTGCAGGGCCCGGTCGAACGCGACCCAGCACATCACCCGGCTGTAGGTGAAGTTCTGGCGCCCGCCGCGGGTCTCCCAGATGCCCTCGTCGGGCCGGTCCCAGGTCTCGGCCAGCCAGTCCACCGTGCGGGCGAGCCCCTTCCAGCCGTGGTAGCCCGACTGCGCGCCGAGCTCATGACCCTCCGCCAGCGCGTACAGCGCCTCGCCGTAGATGTCGAGCTGCAGCTGGTCGGCGGCGGCGTTCCCGGCCCGCACGGGGTGGGAGCCGCGGTAGCCCTCCAGGTGGTCCAGGATCTCCTCGGTGAGATTGGGGTCCCCGTCGACGCGGTACATGATCTGCAGGCGTTCCCCCGGGGAGTCCGCCCGGTCGTGCATCCGGTCCCCGAGCCACCTCGTGAACCTGGCCGCCTCCTCGACGAACCCGAGGTCCAGCAACGCCCGGACCGACAGCGCGCCGTCACGGACCCAGGAGTACCGGTAGTCCCAGTTGCGCTCACCGCCGACCTGCTCGGGCAGGCCCATGGTGGCGGCGGCGATCGGCGCGCCCGTGGGCGAGTAGGTGAGCAGCTTGAGGGTGATCGCCGAGCGGTTCACCATGTCCGGCCAGCGGCCGCGGTAGTGGGAGGTGCGCACCCAGTTCTGCCAGAACTCGCCGACCTCCCACATCTGCTCGTGGAGTGCGCCGAGGTCGAGCGGCGCGGGCGCCTCGCCGTCGGGTCCGCAGACGGTCAGCTGGGCCCCGGCGGACCCGCCGGCGTCCAGGACCACCTCGCCGCGGACGTCGTCCCCGTCCCGCACCAGGGGGAAGGTGCTCTGCAGGTGTGCGGCGATGCCCGGTGCGCGGAACGAGGCGCCCTCGGGGCCGAGCCGCAGCTCGTGGGCGGCCCGCCCGTAGTCGAAGCGCGGCCGGCACTCCAGGGTGAAGCGGACCCTGCCGCGCACCGCCCGCACCAGCCGGACCAGGGTGTGCCGGTCGGTGGGGCGCTGGGTGCGGTCGGGCGGCATCCAGTCCACCACCTCGCCGACGCCGTCCGGCGACATGAACCGGGTGACCAGGACGGCCGTGTCCGGGTAGTAGAGCTGTCTGCGGGTGTCCTCGGGATGCTCCGGAGACAGGCGGAAGTAGCCGCCCCGGTCGTGGTCCAGCAACGCGGCGAACACGCTCGGTGAGTCGAATCTCGGGGCCGCGAACCAGTCGATGACGCCCTCCGCGGACACCAGCGCGGTGGTCTGCAGGTCCCCCACGAGGCCGTGGTCGGCGATGAGTGGGTAGCGCTCCATGGCGTTTCTCCGAAGGTCTGCCGGACTCCGTCCGATGAAAGTCCTTCTGCTGCCACTGTCCGGTATGTTCGGCCCGCGCGCGCGATGTGACCGCCGGACCCGCCCTGACCAGGCGGCCGTCCGCCATGGGGCCTGTTGGCCCGGGCCGGGTCCACCCGGCGGGATCGCCCTCCTTGCGGCCCGCGGTCGTTTCGTCTTCAACCTCACGGTCGGCGCGGACCACGGGCCGCCAACTCGTCGAACGCCCTTTCCCACCACGGCTCCCCGACTACGCTTGCCTGCGTCAGGCCAAGATCGAACGAGGGGGGACCACCCATGCCGTACGAGACCGGCACGAGGGTGAAGCTGACCAGGGACGTGCAGGTCACCGCGGACGGCGCAGTGGCCAGGGGCGGCTCCCCCGGTCCGCTGTTCCTGGCCGAGGGCTTGCAGGGCATCGTCACGGGCTCGGCGAAGGAGGCCGGCGGCGGTGCCCAGGACCACCTCGCGAGCTTCGACCAGCAGATCCGCGGCCAACAGTTCGACCCCTTCGCGGCGAGCCTGATCGACAACCTCCGTCAGCGCGTCGTCCAGTACTCGGCGTACGACGGCGGAGCCGGTGCCCGGATCACCTACAAGGTGCGCTTCGAGAACGGGTTCGTTCTCCACGGTCTCGAAGAAGAGTGGCTGACCGGAGCCTGAGTGACCGCCCCCGCGGCCCCCGCAGGGCTGCGGGGGCCGGCCGGGCCGCGGCGATCAGCCCGGGTAGGTGATCGAGCCCAGCGGCGGGCAGGGGACGAGCGTGGTGTCGGCGCCGGGGCGTTCGACGAAGGCCCGGGCCTCGGCGGCCCGCCGGCGCCGGGTTTCCAGCTCGTCCGCGTACCAGGCGTCGCGCATCGCACGGGGCTGGTCCCACGAGCCGTCGATCAGATCGAGGCTGGTGTTGCCGGCGCTGCGCTGGAACTCCGCCTTCACGGCGGCCTGTTGGATCGCGGTCTGGGCCGCGGCGACATCGAGGCGGGTGATCAGGACACCCGGCGTGTTCGGTTCGCGGGTCGGCAGGGGGGCCTGCGGGAGCAGCGACACCCCGGTGTCGAGGCGGCCGATGTTGTCGACGGTCGCGTCCTGGGCGTCCCTCACCATGATCTGCATCTCGCGGTGCAGCCAGAAGTACTCGTCGAGGTCGGCCTGGGTGATGCGCATCCGCTCGTACAGGGCCCGGAAGCGGGGGTCCCGGTGCAGCGGAAGCATGGGGGCCATGTGGAGCGCCACGCAGTCGTTGAAGCCCCCGGACACCGCGGCCTCCAGGTGGAGGACGGTCGTGTCCGCCTGCCCCTGCGCCCACGCCAGCCCGGCGAGGCTCGCGTGGCCCGACGCGGCGAGCCAGGCACCCGCGGGGCCGAGCGCCCCGGCACGGGCGACGACGTCGTGGAGGCCCCTGGTCCCCACGCCGGGCCCCTTGCTCAGGAACTCCACCAGCACTTCGTGCAGACGGGTGGTCAGGGAGCTGACGGTGTCGACCATGGATCTCCTCGGGGCCTCGGCGGTGAAGAGCTTCAGGGCGTCAAGTCTTCGACGCCCCGCGGGAGATGACGTGCGGGCGGGGCGAGCGGTTCCGGTTCGTCCGGGCCGACGCCCTCGGGGCACCGGCAGCAGTGGTCGCAGGCCCTCGCCCGCTCCCCCTTCGGGCGGGTCTCGACGGACGGGGGTCGCCGGGGCCGGGGTCGCCGGGGGCCGGGGCCTCCGGGGCCGGCACGTGCGACGCGGCGGCCCGGCCGCGCGGTGGGAGTCCGCGCGGCCGGGCCGCTGTCAGGGCGGTGGGGTCAGTGCTGCCACACCCGCACGTAGTCGACCTGCATGTCGGCCGGGGCGACGGCCGGGTACTTGGAATCGACCGCGTTGTTCAGGATCAGGTACATCGGCGCCGAGGTGATGCCCGTGGTGATCTGCCCGACCTTCACGCCGTCGTAGTAGTAGGTGACCGAGCCCGGCGCCCACTCCGCGCCGTAGGTGTGCCAGCCGCTGTAGTCCCCGTGGGCGCAGCTGCCGGGGCCGCCCGCATCGGAGTGGAAGTGGTAGCAGGCGTCGCCGCCCAGGCCCTCCATCACGTCCATCTCACCGTCGGTCGGCCAGCTCTGGCCGTCCGTCCAGAACGCGGGCCAGTTGGCGACCTGCGAGCCGGACGGCGGCAGGTAGATCCGGGCCTCGAACGCACCGTAGGTGAACTGGGCCTTGCCGTTGGTGTTGATCAGGCCCGAGGTGTACGGGTAGGTCTTGCCGTTCACGGTGGCCGGCTTCTGGACCGCCGTCAGGTGCAGGCTGCCGCCGTTGACCGCGACCTGGGACGGGGAGTACGCGGCGGACTCCTGGGAGTTCACCGGCTGGGTCGTGCAGGTGCTGCAGCCGAACCAGTTGGGGTTCCACTTGGCGGCATCGAGCGAGCTGCCGTTGAACTCGTCCGCGAAGACCTGGTGCCAGGTACCGGGGACGCCGACCGGTCCGGCGGAGGCGCCGCCGGTCGCCGTGGGCGTGGCGGTCGGCGACGGCGTGCCCGTGGCGGACGCGGTCGCGGTGGGCGAGGGCGTACCGGTGGCGGTGGCGGTCGGCGACGGCGTGCCCGTCGCGGTGGCGGTGGGCGAGGGCGTACCCGTGGCAGTCGGGGACGGCTTCGCCGTGGCGGTCGCGGTGGCGGTCGGCGACGGCGAGGCGGTGGCCGTCCCGGTGGCCGTGGGCGACGGGCTCGACGCCGGGGCCGAGGGGGCACCCGAGGTGAAGGTGTTCACCGGGCTCAGGTTGTGCCAGCGGTTGGCGCTCTCGTACGCCACGAAGTACGTGTACGTGCCCGCCGGGAAGGTGCGGCTCTCCGGCGTGAACGTGAGCTGCGAGGAGGTCAGGGTGGCCGGGATCGCACCGCGGAAGTCGTAGTGGGCGCCGCTGGCCGACCGCACCGCGATGGTCAGCGCCTGGACCGCGGTCTGGCGCGTGGCGTGCAGCTTGGCGGTGGCCGTGACCGGGCTGCCGGCGGCGGAACCGGTCGGCGCGACCGAGATCGAGTCGACCACGACCGGCTCCGTCGAGGTGCTGGGCATGGCCCAGGCGGCTGCGCCGGTTCCGGTGGCGGCCAGCGCGATCCCGAGCGCGAGGAAGCGGCGCCCGCCGGTCGTGCTGCGGCGGTGCTTCGAGTGTTTCGCCATACGAGGAAGGACCCTTTCGTTCCCCCCTCGGCTGTGGACTCGCAGCAGCCTGAATGAGGGATGGTCCGTATGCAAGCTCGATGCCCCGGCCGGATCCGCGGCATTGATCATGCACCTGGCCAAGTCTCCTGGTCGGGCGGGGTTTCGGGATGCCGCCGCCGGCCGGCTGTGATTCGGCACACAAGCCGTTCCCCGACCGGGCCTGCGGGCCACCACTTTTCGCTCAATACGGACAAATCACACCAAAACCCCTAGGGGCTCCCGCTCTTGATCCGAATCCGGCCGGGGAACCGGGCGGCCGCGGGTCGCGGCGCATGGAGTCGCGGCCCGTGTCGCGCCCGATTTGGCCGGTTTGCGGAGCGGAGGTCGGGTAGCTTCTCTTCTCCGGCAGCCGTCCACGCGCCCCGGCCGTCCGGTCGAACACCAAGTCGATGCCGTCGCAGGGAGAGTGAGCCCCGCATGTCGAACCTGCTCGGCCGCCATCGCGCGGTCATGCCGAGGTGGATGTCGCTCTACTACGACGAGCCGATCGAGATCGTGAGCGGCCGGGGGCGCCGCGTCACCGACTCCGACGGGCGCAGCTACCTCGACTTCTTCGGCGGCATCCTCACCAACATGCTCGGGTACGACGTGCCCGAGGTCCGGGAGGCCGTCGAGCGGCAGCTGCGCACCGGGGTCGCGCACACCTCGACGCTGTACCTCATCCGCCCCCAGGTGGAGCTGGCCGAGCGGATCGCGGAACTGTCGGGCATCCCGAACGCCAAGGTCTTCTTCACCAACTCCGGCACCGAGGCCAACGAGACGGCGCTGCTGCTCGCCACCCACGCCCGCCGGTCCGACCAGGTGCTCGCCCTGCGCAACAGCTACCACGGGCGCTCGTACGCGGCCACGGCCGTGACGGGCAACCGCAGCTGGAAGAACTCCTCGCTCTCCCCCGTCAACGTGCACTACCTGCACGGCGCCGACCGCGCACGCTTCCCGCACCTGTCCGACGAGGAGTTCCTGGCCTTCTGCGCGGACGACCTGCAGCACGTCCTCGACACGGCCACCGCCACCGACGTCGCCTGCCTGATCGTGGAGCCCGTCCAGGGCGTCGGGGGCTTCACCGCCGCACCGGACGGGCTCCTCGCGAGGTACCGGGAGACCCTGGACCGGTACGGGATCCTGCTGGTCTCGGACGAGGTGCAGACGGGCTGGGGCCGTACCGGAGAGCACTTCTGGGGCATCCAGGCCCACGGCGTGACACCCCACGCCATGACCTTCGCGAAGGGCCTGGGGAACGGCTTCGCGATCGGCGGCGTCGTCGCGGACGGCGCACTGCTGGACGCACTCCCGGCCAACGGCATCTCCACCTTCGGCGGCAACCCGATCGCGACGGCGGCGGCCTGGGCCACGCTCGACTACCTGCTCGCCCACGACCTCCAGGCCAACGCACACCGGCTCGGCCGCCTGCTGATCGACGGCCTGCGGACGGCGGCGGAACGGCTGCCGATCGCGCGGGACGTTCGGGGCAAGGGCCTGATGTTCGCCGTCGACCTGATCGACCCCGGCACGGGATCACCGAGCCCGTCGCTGGCCGCCAGGGTGCTGGAGCACGCGAAGGAGCGGGGCCTGCTCATCGGCAAGGGCGGCCTCTACGGCCACGCCCTGCGGATGGCCCCCGCGCTCACCCTGACCGAGGACGAGGCCCGGGAAGGGCTCGACATCCTCGTCGACTCGCTCGCCGCCGCCTGCTGACACCGCCCCGGGCGGCCGGCACTCCCCGAGCGTGGCCAAAATCCTCCGCGATTACCTTTAGTTGAATTCGAGACATTTCATGTGCGGCTGTCGAATTCTCGACTGAGACGCAGGTCACCCTTCCATTCCGGGCAGCCGGAAAACCCTGCTGATGAAGCCTCAGTTCGCACCATCACCAACCCAACGACAGGCTGTCGACTGGGATCCGAAGGTCCATCAAGGTGCTAGCCTCTCTTCCTGCGAGTAGGAGACCAGTTCCTCCTGACTTCGCCTCAGTGTCGACCGAATGATCTGTGCGCATCCGGATTCGTGATGCGGCACGCTCGGTCCGTTCTCCTCACAGCCTCAGAGCAGGAATTGATGCCCGTTCAACCAATAGCGGAACTCGTACGGTTCGCGCGCCGCAATTCGCCCTTCTACGCGGAGCTGTACGCCGGCCTGCCGGACCGGACCGTCCGGCTGACCGACCTCCCGGTCGTCCCGCAGGCCGACTTCTGGCAGGCCAACACGCCTCGCGACAACCGGCTGCTCACCGGACCGCTGGAGGAGGCGGTGGTCTTCAAGAGCGGTGGCACCACCGGCTCGCCGAAGTTCTCGTTCTACAGCCGGGAGGAGTGGCGGGAGTTCACCACCTCCTTCGGCGCCGGGCTGGTCGATGCCGGACTGCGCCCGGGGCACCGGGTCGCCGACCTCTTCTACGCGGGCGACCTGTACGCCAGCTACACCTTCATCCTCGACGCCCTGCACCGCTCGCCCGTCGCCAACGTCCGGCTGCCGATCGGCGGGGCCGCGCCGCTGGAGTCGACCGCGCAGACCCTGGAGCAGTTCGCGGTCGAGGTGGTGGCCGGCACTCCGACCACGCTGTGCGGACTGGCCGACCACCTGCTGGCCACCGGCCGCGAACTCCCCTCCGTGGAGCTGCTGTTGTTCGGCGGCGAGGGCCTGTACCAGGACCAGGAGCCGCTGCTCGGCAAGGTCTTCCCCAACGCCCGGATCTCCTCGATCGGCTACGCCGCCGTCGACGCCGGGCTGGTCGGCCGACCGGTGGCCGGGGAGGACACCCGGGTGCACCGGGTGTTCACCCCGGAGACGGTGGTGGAGATCCTCGACGAGCACACCGGCGAGCCGATCACCCGGGCCGGCGTGCCGGGGCGGGTCGTGGTGACGGACCTGCGGCGACGGCTGATGCCGGTCCTGCGCTACCCCGTCGGGGACCGCGCCGAGTGGACCGACCCCGCCGCCGGGCAGTTCCGCATCCTCGGCCGGGCCCAGGAGGGCGTCCGGGTCGGGCCGGTGTCCCTGTACACCCAGGACGTGCTCGACCTCGTCCGGGCCGCCGACCCGGCCGGCCGGGTCACCGGTGTGCAGCTGGTCGTGCGCCGCTGGGACGGCCGGGACGGCCTGGTGCTGCGGCTGGCCTGCGACGGGAACCCGAGCGGCCTCCCCGAGCTGGCCGCCGCCGTCGAGGCCGGGATCCACGCGGCGCGACCGCTGTACCCGGAGGCGGTCGCCGCCGGCTACGTCCACCCGCTGTCCGTCAGCTGGGTGCGCCAGCAGGAACTCGCCGTCAACCCGCGGACGGGCAAGCTGATCCGCGTCCTCGACGAACGGCCGCACTCGTGACGGCCCACGGAACGGCCGCCGGGACGGCTCCCGAGACAGCCACCGAAGCGGCCCCCGCGACGACCCCCGCCGCGGGCGGCCGCCGCCTGCCGCTCGTACTGCGCAACCGGCGGTTCGGCGCCGTCTGGGCCGCCCAGGTCCTCACCCAGGCCGCCGGACGGATGTTCCAGGTCGGCGCGGTGTGGTGGCTGGTGGGATACGCCGGCGGCGCGGACCGCGGCCTGGCGTCCGGCGTCTTCCTCGCCGTCAGCACCCTGCCCGCGGTCGCGTTGGCACCGCTGGTGGCCAGGGTCATCGCCCGCTGCCCGCACCGGACGGTGCTGGGCGGCTCGGCCGCCGCCGCCGGTCTGGTCGCCCTCGGCACGGCCGTGTGGACGTACAGCACGGCGCTGCCGATGGCCGTCGCGTACGGCGCGGCGCTGCTGCTGGCCGGCTGCCAGGCGCTCTTCGACCCCTGTCTGACCACCTCCGTGCCGGAGCTGGTCGAGGACGCCGACATCGAGGCCGCAACCGGCTTCGAGCTCGCCACCCAGTCGCTGGCCGGGCTGGCCGGCGGCCTGCTGGGCCCGCTGGTGGTGGACGCCGCCGGGCCGGCGGGGATCATCACCGGGTGCGCCGGCGCCTACCTGCTGGCGGCCGCCCTGATCGGCGCGACCCGCTTCCCCACCGGCCCGGACGCCCACGCCACGGACCAGGCCAAGGACGCCCGGGCCCCGGACGGCGGCGGACCCGCCGCGCCACGGCCACTGCGCCGGATCCTGGCCGAACTCCCCTTCGTCCGACGGGTGTTGCTCTGCTTCGCCGCGGCGAACCTGTTCACCACGGCGGTGTTCGTGGTGATGCCCCTGTTCACCCGCGCGGTGCTGCACTCCGACGGCTCGACCGTCGCCGCACTGGAGGCGGCCCTCGGCGCCGGCACCCTGGTGGGCTCGTTCACCGGCGGCCGCGTCCCGGGCTCCCCCACCGCGGTCGGCGCCGGATGTCTCGGCCTGCTGGCCGTCGCGCTCGGCCTGCCCGGTCTGCTCGGCAGCCAGGCCGCGGCCGTGGGGTCGATGGCGGTCGCCGGCTGGTGCGTGGGCGTGATCGGTGTCCGGTTCGTCGCGCTGTTCCAGCGGCTGGTGCCGACCGGGGACCGGGCGGGCTTCTTCGCCGTGATGCAGGCGCTGCTGGGCGCCACCTTCCCGGTGTCCTCCCTGGTGTTCGGCCTGCTCGGCGACCACCTCTCACCGCGCACGCTCTGCCTGGTCCAGGCCCTCGGCGTCCTCCCGGTCGCCGCCGCCCTGTGGTGGACCGGCCGACGCGAACCGGCCACCCCCGACCCCTCGCCGGCCCCGCAGGGAGCCCCGGCCGCGCAACCGATCGAGGACGCCCGATGACCGTGACGATCGCCCCCGCGGCCCCCCAGGACGTCGCCCAGCTGCGCCAGCTCTACTTCGACGTCTACGGCCACGGATATCCCGTCGCGCTCGGCAGCGACCCGGCCGAGATGCGCCGCCTGATCGCCGACCCGCACACCCACTGGCTCACCGCACGCCGCGAGGACACCGGCCACCTGGTCGGGTCGGTGGCCGTGCAGACCGACCCCGGCAGCCGGATCGGCAAGCTGGTCGGCCTGGCCGTCCACCCCGAGCAGCGCGGCGGCGGCCTGGCCGGCCGGCTGACCGCCGCGGTCTGCGCGGACGCCTTCGCGACCGGCGCCCAGGACTCGATCTACGCGACCGTGCGGGTGGTCACCCCGGGCCCGCAGCAGGTCTTCGCCCGCAACGGCTTCCGCGCCCTCGGCCTGCTGCCGAACGCGGTCGAGGTGGCGGGCTGCGAGAGCCTGGCGCTGTTCGCCCGGCACGCCGACGGCGTCCTGGCCCGACGCGAGAGCGTCGACCTGGTGCCCGGAGCCCTGCTCCCCCTGCTGGAGGCCGCGCGGCAGAGCACCGGCGTCCACTACGGCGACCCGCAGCCGGTGGACGGCCCGCTCGCCCCCGGCGGGCGCAGCGCCCCGGTGACCGCGCCGATGGAGCTGATCACCGCACCCGCCTTCGTCCGCCGCCGGTTCCTGGAGCTCTTCCCCGACCCTGCGCAGCGGTTCTTCCCGCTGCACGTCCCGAACGCCGTCCTCACTCCGCCGGACGGCGCGTTCGAGGCGTACGCCGACCTGGACCCGGTCGCGGCGAGCTGCTCGCTGGTGGCGGTGCACCCCTCCCCGGCCGCCGTCACCGGTGCGCTGGAGCCGCTGATGGCGGCCGTGACCCGCGCGGGCGCCGACTACGTCGAGACGCTGCTGCCGCTGTCCGACACCGCCGGGCTGCACGCCTTCCTGGCGGCCGGGTTCATCCCGAGCGCCGTCTACCCGGCGATGCGCCGGATCGGCGAACGCTTCCACGACTACGTCGTGCTGTCCCGCACCAGCCGTCAGATCGACTTCAGGACCACCGCCGTCGGCAGCCCGCTCCAGCCGTACCTGCCGGCCTACCTGACCGCCTGGACCTCGACCTACCTGCCCCTTCCCCTGGCCGAGGTCGCCCCATGACCGATCCCGAGGTTGCCCCGTGAACATCCATCTCGCGCCCGTCGAGGTCCCGGACCCCGCCGCGCTCCCGCACGTCCAGCAGCTGTGCGACCTGGCCGCCCCGTACGCGGCGGGGCCGGAGACCGACCGCCTGTTCGCCGCCGCGATGGCGGAGAGCCACGCCTGGCACGCGCAGCGCTCGCCGTTCTACCGCTCCCTGCTGGACGGCCCGGCGGAGGCCGCCGCGCCGACCGTCGGCGAGGACGTCCGCACGCCCCTGGTGCACGCCAACTTCTTCAAGCGGCACGAGGTGCTCTCCATCCCGCGGGAGGAGGTCTTCCTCCACCTGACCTCCTCCGGCACCACCGGCCAGAAGTCGCAGATGTTCTTCGACGCGTGGACGATCCGGTCCGCCCAGCGCATGGTGGCCCGGATCTTCGACCACTACGGCTGGATCACCCCCGACCAGCCGGTCAACTACCTGCTCTACAGCTACGAGCCCGCCCCGCAGCTCAAGCTCGGCACCTCGTTCACCGACAACTACCTCTGCGACTTCGCCCCGGCCCACCACACCACGCACGCCCTGCGGCACACCGGCGGCGGCCACGAGTTCGACGTCCACGGCTGCATCGCCGCGCTGCAGCGCTACGCTGAGGACGGCCTGCCGGTCCGGATCCTCGGCTTCCCCGCGTTCCTGCACTTCACCCTGGAACGGATGCGGACCCTCGGCCTGCCGCCGCTGCAGCTGCCGGCCGGCTCGCTGGTCCTGCTCGGCGGCGGCTGGAAGGGGCACACCGACCGGCAGATCGGCAAGGACGAGTTCTACGCCGCGGTCACCGAGCAGCTGGGCGTCCCCTCGGAGCGGATCCGGGACACCTTCGGCTCGGTCGAGCACTGCGTGCCGTACATCGAGTGCGAGCACCACCGCCTGCACGTCCCGGTCTGGTCGCGGGCCGCGGTGCGCGACACCCGCACCCTGCAGCCGCTGCCGTTCGGCGAACGCGGCTTCCTCCACCTGGTCTCCCCGTACATCACCTCGGTGCCGGCGCAGAGCGTCGTCATGGGCGACCTCGCCTCGCTGCACCCGGCGCAGGAGTGCCCCTGCCCGCTTCCCACGCCGTGGTTCACCGTCCACGGGCGTGCCGGCGTCAGCCGCAACCGCACCTGCGCGGCGGCCGCCGCCGAACTCCTGAAGGGACTGTCGTGAACCCGGAAACCATGAACCCCGAGGCCCTGAACCCGGAAGCCGTAAACCGGGAAGCCGTGAACCCCGGGGTCGTGAACCCCGAGGCCGTGGAGTCCGAGGCCGTGAACCCCGAACTCGCGGCGGCCGGAGTGCACTTCTGGCAGGGCTCGTTCGTCGACGACGAGGAGGCCGCCCGCCGGCTCGCCGAGCTCCCGGAGCTCGCCGCCCGCACCCTCGCCGAACCGCTGCCCACCGAACTGGTGCTGAGCGCCTGCCGGCGCCTCGCCGACGCCCTCGGCGCGCCGGACGGCCCCGTCCGCGCCCGCCTGCTCGGCGTGCTGACCGACGGCGGCACCGACCCGGAGGAGGCCGCCGCGACCCTCTCCGAGATCGCCGACGCGATCAGCCGTCCGGCCCTGGAGCGCAAGCTCCGGCGCGAACTCGGCGGGCTGCACCCCGAGCGCCTCACCCGGCCCGACGCCCGGGAGACCACCTTCGAGGCCTGGGCACCGGTCGGGCTGCTGGTCCACATCGCCCCCGGCAACGCGGCCGCCGTCGCGCCGTTGAGCGTCATCGAGGGTCTGCTCACCGGCAACCTCAACGTGCTGAAGACCAGCAGCGGCGACACCCTGCTCGCCCAGCACCTGCTCGCCGAGCTGGCCGCCGCCGACCCGACCGGCACCCTGGCCCGCCGCATCGTCGTGCTGCGCTTCTCCTCCGCCCGCACCGCGTGGCTGCGCCTGCTGTGCGCGTCCGCCGACGCGGTGGCGGTCTGGGGCGGCGAGGACGCCGTCCGCTCGGTCGCCGAGCTGGTGCCGGCCGGCTGCCGGCTGATCGAGTGGGGCCACCGGATCTCCTTCGCCTACCTGACCCGTGACGCCTGGTCGGACGGGGCGACGCTGGACGCACTCGCCGCCGACGTCTGCCGCTTCGAGCAGCAGGCCTGCTCCAGCCCCCAGGTGGTCTACCTCGACACCGAGGACCACACCGAGGTCTTCGCGTTCGCCGAACGCTTCGCGGCCCACCTCGCCGCCGCCTCCGCCGAGCTGCCCCGGCCCGAGCTCGAACCGGCCGAGCACGCCGAGATCACCACCACCGAACTCGTCGCGCGGCTGGAGGAACACCTCGGCCTCACCCGGGTCATCGCCGCCGAGGACGGGTCCTGGCGCGTCCTCGCCGACACCCGCCCGGCCCTGGCGGCCTCACCGCTCAACCGCAGCGTCTGGGTCAAGCCGCTGCCCCGCACCGCCGTGATGACCGTGCTGCGCCCGATGCGCCGCTACCTGCAGACCGCCGCGATCGGCGGCAGCCGCGCCGACGTCGCCCGGCTGTCGCAGGCCGTGCTCGCCGCGGGCGCGCTGCGGGTCACCCCGGTCGGCGGGATGCTCGACGGCTACCACGGCGAGCCCCACGACGGCGTCTACGCGCTCCAGCGCTACAGCCGGCGCGTCAGCGTCCGGGCGGACGAGGCCTTCACCACCACCGCCTGCCTGGACGACCTGGCGGCCCCCGCCGTCGTCCCGGCCGCTCCGAGCGGCCCGCTGCTCGACAAGGCCGGCGTGCAGGAGCAGCTGCGCACCCTCGAACCGGCCCACGCCCACCTGTACTTCCGCAGCGGCGGCAGCACCGGCGTCCCGGCCCTGTCGGTGTTCACCAACGCCGACTACGACACCCAGATGCGGGCCGCCGCCGACGGCCTGCTCGCCGCCGGGTTCGACCCGGCGCGGGACCGCGCCGCCAACCTCTTCTACTGCGGCGGCATGTACGGGAGCTTCATCAGCTTCTTCTCGATCCTGGAACGCCTCAACGCCACCCAACTGCCCATCGCCGCCGGCCCCGACCACGCCGCCACCGCCGAGGCGCTGGTGACGCACGGCGCCGACGCGGTGTTCGGCATGCCCTCCTACCTCTGGCAGCTGTTCCACGCCGAGGGCGCGGCACTGCGCGCCTACGGCGGGATCCGCAAGGTGTTCTACGGCGGCGAGCACTTCACGGCGGAGCAACGCCGGGTGCTCACCGAGGAGTTCGGCGTCGAGGTGATCCGCTCGGCGGCGTACGGCAGCACCGACCTGGGGCCGCTCGGCTACCAGTGCACGCACGCCGAGGGCTCGGTCCACCACGTCCTGACCGACCTGCACACGCTGGAGATCCTGGACCCGCAGGCCGACCGCCCGGCCCCCGCCGGTCAGCCGGGCCGCCTGGTGTTCACCAGCCGCACCCGTGCGGGGCAGCGCCTGGAGCGCTACCAGATCGGCGACCTCGGCCGCTCGGTCGAGGGCGTCTGCCCGTGCGGCAGCCACACCCCGCGGATCGAACTCCTCGGCCGGTACGGGGACGTCGTCCGGGTCGGCACGTACTTCCTCAACGTCCGGCGCTTCATCGCGGTGGCGGAGGAGCGCCTCGGCTACCGCGGCGAGCTGCAGCTGATCCTGGACGCCGGCGACGGCCGGGAGCGGGTCACCGTCCGCCTCGACGAGAGGTACGCCCCCGACCCCGCGGCCGCGGCGGCCGCCTTCCCGGCCGCCATCCCCGAGCTCGCCTCCGCCGTGGACGAGGACCTGCTCGCCTTCACGGTCGAGACGGCCGGCAGCGGGGCCTTCGAGCGGACGGCCACCAGCGGCAAGCTCCGCACGGTGATCGACCGGCGACAGCTCACGCTGTGATCCGCCGGTAGCACCGCACGCGGCCGGGGCCCGGGACACCGGGCCCCGGCCGTGGTCACGGCCGTGGTCACGGCCGGTCCTCGGGCGGTGCCAGACCCGCGGTGCGCGCGGCGAGGCGCGCCTGGGCGGTGAAGAGGCGGTCCCGCGCCTCCCGGTCGAGCGAGTCGAAGTGCCCGTGCGCCTCAAGGGTGACGAAGCCGTGCACGGTGGCCCACGCCAGCAGCATCGCCTCCCCGGCGTCGGGCACCAGCGGGCTGCCGAGCCGGCCGCGCTCGGCCGTGTCCGCGACGATCTCGGCCACGTGCTCCATCACCCGCCGGCCGGCCGCCACGGTCGGGCCGTCCTCCGGGGCCGCGTACCCGGGCACTGGGGATCCGAAGATGAGGGCGAAGCGCTCCGGGTTCCGTTGCGCCCACGCGCGGTAGGCCGTGCAGGTGGCCAGGAAGCGACCGTCCAGGTCCTCCGGCGGGACCGTGTCCCGCGTCGCCGCCAGCGCGCCCGACAGGCCGTCGTAGGAATCGGCGACCAGGGCGGTCAGCAGCTCGTCCCGGTCGGCGAAGTAGCGGTACAGCGCGGGCGGGGTCATGCCCATGCTGCGGGCGATGTCGGTGAAGCGGAGGTTGGCGCTGCCGTGCTCGACGATCAGGCCCAGGGCCGCGTGCTTGATCTCCTCCACGGTGCCGGCCCGCACCCGCTCACGGCGGCTCAGCCCGCCGCTCACCCCGTTCGGCCCGTTCGACCCGTTCATCCTGTTCACCCCGTTCGCCCCGCCCGTCATCGCGTCTCCATCGGCTCCGTGCGGCAGTCACGGCATTGACAATCCGTACCCGTCGCAGGAAACGTTACGCCACATCAGAAGCGTTATGAAGCGTAACGCTCTGCTGGGGCGGAGCCCCGCACGACGTACGGAGGACCCCATGTCCCAGGGACCGCAGGGCGACCGGCGCACGGCCGCCGGTGACGCCGGGCCGCACCGGCCCGGCCCGCTGGGCCGAATAGCCGGCTGGAGCTTCCGCAACCGCGGCCGCACGGTGCTGCTGTGGCTGCTCGCCGCCGGCGTGGCCCTCGGGCTCTCGGTCGGCCTCGGCGCGAAGTACAGCGCGGACTACTCCGCACCCGGTTCGGACTCCAAGCAGGCCCAGGAACTGCTGGCCCAGGACTTCCCGGGGCTGGGCGGCGAAACGATCAGCCTGGTGCTGACCTCCGACAACGGCGTGACCGACGACGCGAGCCGCGCCCGCGTCCGGGGCCTGCTCGCCCGGATGTCCGAGGTGCCGCACGTCAGCGGCATCGACGACCCGTACGGTCCGCGCGGCAAGGTGTCGGCCGACGGCCGCACCGCCCTGGGACAGATCCACCTCGACGTCGCCAATGCCCCCGACATGCCCAAGGCGGACACCCGACGGCTGCTCGACCTCGCCCGGCCGGCCGACGGCGGACTGCACGTCCACCTCGGGGGCATGACGGTCCAGCAGACCGAGCAGGGCTCGATCGGCTCGGAGGGCATCGGCATGGCGGCCGCCGCCCTGATCCTGGTGCTCACCTTCGGCTCGGTCGTGGCCGCCGGCCTGCCGCTGCTCACGGCGCTCGGAGGACTCGCGGTGAGCAGCACCCTGCTGCCGGTCCTCGCGGCGGTCATGCCGGTGCCGGACTGGTCGACCTCGCTCGCCGCGATGCTCGGCATCGGCGTCGGCATCGACTACGCGCTGCTCCTGGTCACCCGGTTCCGCGAGTGGCGCGACGAGGGGCTGGCACCCGAGGCCGCCACGGTCGCCGCGCTGGACACCGCCGGCCGCGCGGTCGTGGTCGCCGGGATGACCGTGGTGGTCAGCATGCTCGGGCTGTTCGCGATGGGCCTGTCGTTCATGCGCGGTGCCGCGGTCTCGGCCATCCTCTCCGTGCTCGTGGTGCTCGCCGCGTCCGCCACCCTCTTCCCCGCCCTGCTCGGCTACCTCGGGCGGCACATCGAGCGCCTGCGGCTGCCGCTGCCCCGGCGCCGCGTCGCGCAGCCCGGGAGCACGGTCGCCGCCGGCTGGCTGCGCTGGAGCCGACTGGTCGAACGCCACCGCGTCCTCGGTGCCGTCATCGGGGTCGTCGTGCTGCTGGCCCTGGCGGCGCCGTTCCTCGGCGTGCGCTTCGGCTTCCCCGACGCGGGCAACGACCCCGCCGGACGCTCCAACCGGCTGGCGTACGACTCGGTGGCCGCCGGCTTCGGGCCGGGCAGCAACGGGCCGCTGCTGCTGGTCGCCGAGGTGTCGCCGGACGCCCCCGCCGACGCGACGGCCGCACTGCCCGCCGCGCTGCGAGCGGCGCCCGGCGTCGCGGCCGTCACCCCTCCGGTGCCGGGCTCCGACGGGCGTTCGCTGCTGCTGACCGTCGTTCCGGACGGCGGGCCGCAGAGCACGGCGACCAAGGCCCTGGTCCGCGACCTCCGCGAACACGTCATCCCCGCCGCCGCCGGCCCCGGCGTCCGGGTGCACGTCGGCGGGGCGACCGCCACGGCGATCGACAGCACCGACAACATCGCCCGCCGCATCCCGCTGCTCGTCGGCGGCGTGGTCACGGTCTCGATGCTCCTGCTGCTCGTGGCCTTCCGCAGCCTGGCCGTCGCCCTCAAGGCCGCCGTGATGAACCTGCTCTCGGTCGGGGCCGCGTACGGCGTGGTCGCCCTCGTCCTGGAGGGCGGCACCGCCGGGCGGCTGATCGGCATCGACAACCCCACCCCGCTGCCCGCCTTCGTCCCCGTGCTGACCTTCGCCGTCCTGTTCGGACTCTCGATGGACTACGAGGTGTTCCTGGTCAGTCGCATGCGCGAAGCCTGGCTGCACTCGGGCGACAACGCGGAGTCCATCGTCAGCGGGCTGGCGGGCACCGCGCGGGTGATCACCGCAGCGGCGGCCATCATGGTCGCCGTGTTCGCGGCCTTCGTCCCGTCCCCCGACCTGCCGATCAAGGTGATCGGGGTCGGGATGGGATCGGCCATCCTGATCGACGCCACGCTGGTCCGGCTGCTGCTGGTGCCGGCCGTGATGCACCTGCTCGGACGCGGCAACTGGTGGCTGCCGGCCTGGCTGGACCGTCGGCTGCCCCAGCTCCACGTCGAGGGGCACACCGAGCACTACCGGCCGGCAGCCGCGTCCGAGGCACCCCGTTCCCCGGCGGTGGTCGGCTGACCGTGGCCGGCTGACGGTGGTCGGCTGACCGGGTGCGGGCCGGGCTGCGGCGATGCCCGCCCGGCCCGCACCCGCCGGCCACGCACCGGCCCCGCTTGACAGTGGCGTCGGCCGGACGTAGACGGGGAAGCATGAACCGGCACGACCCCGGCGAACGGGCGGGACCGCACGGGAGCACGGCGGCCCGTACGGCCACGGGCGCCGCGGCGGGCACCGGTGGCCCCGAGCGCGCACCCGGGGCAGACGAGTCCGACCGGATGCGGACCGAGTGCGAGGACGCCCTGGTGACGGCCGTGGTCAAGGCCGTCGCGGAGAGCGGCGCCCACGCCGGGAGCGTCTTCCTCCGCTCCCGGGACGGACGGTCCGTCGTACTGGCCGCCGCCTGCGGCACCCCGCCCTCCCTGCTCGGCGGCTGGCGGCTCATCCCGGTGAACAGCCCCATTCCGGTGGCGGTGGCCTACCGCTCGGGCCGGACGGTCCACCTGGCCGACGCCGCCGAAACGGTACGCCGGTACCCCCAGCTCGCGGTGGCGCTGCCGTACGCGTTCGGCTCGGCATCGGTGCCGGTCCGGGCGGGGCAGGAGAGCCTCGGGGCGCTGGCGGTGGTGTGGGCGGCGGCGTCCGGACACCCGGGGCTGTCCCGGACCCAGCTCCGTCACCTGCGGACCATCGCCGGCCGGCTCGGCGCCACCCTCGCCGACCTCCGGGCCCGCGGGGGCGCCCTCGACTGCGACGCCTGCACCGTCCCCCTCCAGGTGCCGGCTCCCGACGCGCCGTCGGTGCGGGTCGGCCTGTTCGACTGGCGGCTCGACACCGGGGCCGTGGTCGCCGACGAGGAGCTGTGCGCGCTGTTCGGCCTCACGCCCGGCACGTTCGACGGCCGGGCCGAGACGCTGGCCGCCCGGCTCCACCCCGGCGACCGGCTGTCGCTCCGGGCGGCGGCCCGGAGCGCCCGTGCGGACGGCAGGGTGCTCGCCCGGCGACTGCGCGTCCGCACCGCCGACGGATACCGCACGGTGGAGCTGTGGGGGCGCGTACCGGAGGTGCCCGGCGAGGAGGCGCGGTCCCACCTGGTCGGCAGCGTGCTCGACATCGGGGCCGGCGCCGCGGCCGTCACCGCGGTCCAACGGCTCCGGGACGGACTCTTCTCCCTCGCCCCGGACGGCCGGGTCGCCTACACCAATCGCGGCCTGGAGCAGCTGCTCGGAGTGTCCGGCCCGGAGCTGCTCGGCAACTGCCTGTGGGAGGTCGTGCCCTGGCTGTCCGATCCCGTCTTCGAGGACCGCCACCGCGCTGCCATGGTCTCCCAGCAGCCCGCCACCTTCCTGGTCCGCCGCCCGCCCGACCGGTGGCTCGCCTTCTCCCTGCACCCGGACGCCAACGGCGTGACCGGCAGGGTGGCGCCCGCCGCCCCTCCGCAGGCCGCCGGACCGACCGTGGGGGCTCGGCCACCGAAAGCGGCGGCGGGGGCCGAGGCGGATACCGAGGACCCACCGACCGACCTGGCCGCACCCGCACGCCTCGGCGCCATCTACCGCATGATGCAGCTGGGCAGCGCGCTGACCGCGGCGGTCACCATGGACGAGGTGTGCGAGGTCGTCTCCGCCCAGCTCCTGCCGGCCTTCGGCGGACAGCACCTGGCCGTCTACGCCATCGAGGAGGGCCGGCTGCACCTGCTCTTCCGCACCGGCCACCACGACCGCTTCCTGCACCACCTGGAGGGCCGACCGCTCGACGCCCCGCTGCCCGGAACGGAAGCGCCGGCCCTCGGCGTGCCCCTGTTCATCGAAGACCGGCCCGACCCGCCCGGCGGCCGCCCGACCGGCAGCGGAGCCGGAGCCGGGGCAGGACCCGGCGAAGGACCCGGGGAAGCCGTGGGCGCCTGGGCCTACCTGCCGCTCATCGCCTCCAACCGTCCCGTCGGCGCCTGCCTCCTCGGATTCGACGACGCCCACCACCTCACCACCAAGGACCGCGGCATCCTCACCGCGCTCAGCGGTCTGATCGCCCAGGCACTGGAACGCGCCCGTCTCTACGACGCGAAGAACGCCCTCGCCCACGGCCTGCAGCACGCGCTGCTGCCACACCGCCTGCCCGTCCTGCCGGGCATCCTCACCACCGGCCGGTACCTGCCCGGCACCAGCGGGATGGACATCGGCGGCGACTGGTACGACGTCATCCCCACCGGGGACGGCGTGGCGCTCGTCGTCGGGGACGTCGAGGGCCACAACATCGCGGCCGCCGGCACCATGGGCCAACTGCGCAGCGCCGTCCGCGCCTTCGCCACCGCCGGCCACTCCCCCGGGGCGGTCCTGGCCGGCACGAACCGGCTCCTGGCCGACCTCGACCCCGGGCTGCTCGCCAGCTGCTGCTACCTCCGCATCGAGCCCGGCAGCGACTGCGCCTACGCCGTCCGGGCCGGGCACTGCCCGCCGCTGCTGCGCCACCCCGACGGCAGCACCGAGGTGCTGGAGCTGGCCGGCGGCCCGCTCCTCGGCGTCGTCGGCACCAGCAGCTATCCCGAGACCCGGCTCGACCTACCCCGCGGGTCGGTCCTCGCCCTCTACACCGACGGCCTCGTCGAGGACCGCGGCCACGACATCGACCTCGGCATCGACGAGCTGCGCGCCGCACTGGCCCACGCCCGCGCCGCGGACCTCGACGAACTCGCCGACCACCTGCTGCGCAAGGCCCGGCGCTCCCCCCACCGCTCCGACGACATCGCCCTGCTGCTCACCGCCTACCACCCCGACCCGGGCTGACCCCGACACCGGGACGAGCCCTCGACGGACCCGGCGCCGGCGGGCCCGCCTGGTGGCGTGGATGGCAGGCTCCCCGAACCCGCCCACCGGGGGCGTGCCCGTCACCGTCTGGGCCCTGCCACGGCGTACCCCACGGTGCCGATCGCGAGCAGGATCCACGCGGTCCAGGCCGACGCCGTCGTACCGGGCGGGAAGAGCATCCAGTTCACGACCTCTCCGACGGTGCCGTTCGGGGTCGGGACGAAGAGGGTGAAGCCGAGCCAGCCGGTGGGCAGGGTCCAGGCGAGGTGCGCACCGCACAGCGCGGCCCCGAGAGCGGCCAACCCGACCAGCCCGGCGGCGTCCCGGACGACGACCTCGGTGGGGGCCGGCTTCGCTCCCGCCGCCTGGACCGTCAGCAGCGCCGCACCGGCGAACGCGCCGACCAGCAGCACGTGCGCAGCCCGGCGGGGCACCCACCGGATCGCGCCCGTCCTCTCCAGCACGACGTCCGGCCCGCCGAGCCCGACGGAAGCGGCCGCCACGTTCGCGGTGAGGATCAGGACCGCGAGCCCCAGGTCCATCGGACCGGCACCGTGCCGGTCAAGGGCCCACACCGTCAGCGCGACGAGTGTGACCGCGGCGGCCGAGGCGGGTACCTGCCGTGACCGGGCGTACAGGGTCAGCCACCTCATCGGGACGCCTCCCCCGCGAGCAGCAGGAGCGGATCGCCCGGCGCGCAGGAGAAGGCACCGGCGCGCAGTCCGAGGATCCGGGAGCGCTGCTCGTCCGGTGATGCCGCCATCAGGTTCCGCCACGCCGTGTCGGCGTCCGCCCAGGTCTTCTGCGCGTAGGCGTCGGCACCCTTGTCGGTCAGCGGTCGGAGCTGCGGATCGTGCAGGGCCCAGCTCACGGCGATGCTCTGGGACGCGACGTCACCGCTCCCGGAGCCTTCCCGGTCGTTGTTCCCGTGGCAGTTCGGCGCCAGCCCCTGGGAGATCAGGGCGCGGGTCAGTGCCTCGCCCTTCGCGTCGGCGAACAGTCGCTCGTCGAAGTCGACGAGCACCACATCGTCGGAGAGCTCTCGGTCGTCGCCGAGCGCGCGCAGCCTGTTGTCCTCCCGCACCGTGTGCGGTGCCGCATCGCCCAGGACGCCGCGCAGCACGCTCAGCGCTTCGGTGCCGCGCGCCGCGAGCTCGGGCAGACGTGCGCGGTTCGCCTGCGTCACGCAGACCGGTCCGTCGCAGACCAGGGCGGCGGCGGTCTTGTCGACGACGTAGGTGTCGCGCGGAGCGCCGGGCAGGACCGGCAGGGCCAGGGCCGCACCGACCAGGACCGGGACGATCGCGAGCAGCCGGGCCCGGCGGGTCACAGCCGACAGCAGGGCGAAGCCGGTGGCGAGCAGACCGAGCAGCCAGAGCGTCTGCCCGACGTGCACGGCGCCGGACAGGGTCAGCAGCATCTCCCGGGGCTCCGGGACCGCCGGGGACAACAGGACGAGCCGGTTCGGCGCCCGGCCCGCCGGCACGAGACCCTCCATGGCCGGTCGGAGGAGGTTCGTCAGCACGAGGAAGCACACCACCAGGGCCGGCGGGGTGAGCACATGGGGCAGGGCCCGCGCGACGCCCATGCCGAACACGGCTCCCGCGACGAGGCCCAGCGCCGCCACGAGCGAGATCGGCAGCCAACCGAGGGTCGTGTAGGTGGTCCGGCCGAGGGCCACCTGGACTCCGCCCACGAGGACCAGGAGGCCGAAGCCCGATGCCAACGTGAGCGCCATCGCACCGGCCGGCAGCGCTGCACGGCGCCAGGCCGGCAGCGGGGTGGTCGACAGCAGTTCGGCCGTGCGCGAGCGGGAGTCGCGCAGCCCGTACACGGCGCCCATTCCCACCACGAGCGGCCACCAGAAGGCGAGCAGGTAGCGGGTCCACATGGCCATGGAGGTCCACTGGGCCGCCCACCCCGCGTCGCCCCTCCACCAGATCCCGTCGATCAGGCAGAAGACCGCCAGGCTGCCGCCCAGGACGACCACGCCGGGCCACGGGCCGACGGAGCGCTTCAGCTCGGTGCGTAGGACACGCATGCTCACCAGGTGCCTCCCTGCTGCCCGGAGGTGCGGAGCAGCGCCGAGTAGCCGCGCTCCAGGGGGCTGTCGCCCGGGTGCTCGGGGCCGCCCGCCGCGGCCAGGTCGTCCGGCGTGCCCTGGAAGACGAGGCGGCCGTCGGCGAAGAGCACCACGTCCGAGCAGGCGGCCGCGACGTCCTCGACCAGGTGGGTGGAGACGACCACGCACGTGTCGCGGCCCAGGTCCTGGAGCAGTTCGCGGAAGCGCAGCCGCTGCGCCGGGTCCAGGCCGGCCGTCGGCTCGTCCAGCAGCAGCACCTCGGGGTCGTTGACGATGGCCTGGGCGATGCCGGCCCGCCGCACCATTCCTCCGGACAGGGTCTTCATCCGGTGGTCGGCGCGGTCCGCCAGGCCCACCCGTTCCACGGCCCGCTGGACGGCTGCGGGAACCGCCGCCTTCGGCACCTCCTTCAGCCAGGCCATGTACTCGACGAACTCGCGCACCGTGAAGCGCTTGTAGTAGCCGAACTCCTGCGGCAGGTAGCCGATCCGGCGGCGCAGGGCCCGGTGGTCGCCCATCGCACGCACGGAGGTGCCGAGCAGCTCCAGGTCGCCCTCGGTGGGGCGCAGCACGGTGGCCAGCGTCCGGATCAGGGTGGTCTTCCCCGCTCCGTTGGGCCCCAGGAGGCCGTGGACGCCGGTGCCCAGGGTGAGGTCGAGCCCGTCGACGGCCATCTTCTTCCGTCCGACGCGCACTCTCAGGCCGCTGGCCCGGATCTCCCAGGCATAGGTCTTCGGCGCGGTGTCAGCCGCGGTCATCAGGGGTGCCATGCGGTGGTCCCTTTCGAGGGTCGACGATGGTGTCACAGCGTTGAGTAGGCGTTTCTGCGGGCGATCACGGCACCGACGCCGAGCGCGAGGAGCAGCCCCCACGCGGGCAGCCCCTCCGGCTGGGTGACGAGCTGCAGGGCGAGGGGGACGCGGCCGGTGTCCCACGCGGGTGCCACGGCAACGCCCCACGCGACCACCAGCCCGACGACGGCGCGGGTCACGCCGACCACGCTGCCCAGCGCCAGGGCGGTGGAGGTGAAGGCCAGGGAGGGCAGCAACCACTGCGCGGCCGTCATGGTCCCGGTCAGCCATCCCCCGGCGAGGAGCACGGGCAGGACGACCAGGAGCACCGCCGTGGTGCGCCGGAGGAGCAGGGGCAGGCCGGCCCTGGCGGTCGAGGCCGTCAGTTCGTACGCCGGGTCCAGGCCGCGCGACCACGATGCGGCGACACCGCACATCGGCAGCACGGGCGCGATCAGCAACACCGGCGAGGCGTCGCCGAAGAGTTTCGACGGAGCGACGGCGTCCAGCAGCAGCGCCGCAAGGGTGACGGCGACGGTCATGGCCAGCCATGGCGCCACGACCGGTGTCAGCCAGGCCGACGCCCACCTCGGGCGGTGCCGCCGCGAAGGCGTCCTGACGGCCGCGTCCAGCTGCGGTTCCAGACCGGCCCGGACGGTGTCGAGGAGCGCGGCGACGTCGGGCGCCTCGGTGGTCACGGAGGTCGCCAGGTGGCGCCGGCACGGCGCGCACGCCTCCAGGTGGGCCTCCAACGCCCACACCGTGTCCGCGGCCATCTCCGTGTCACCGCGTGCGTAGTCGTCGATCAACCGCCTCGACGCGTGTTCCCCGCTCATGCCAGCGCCTCCCGCATCGCGATCCGGGCCCGGCGGGCACGGGTCTTGACCGTGCCTTCGGGCAGTCTGAGCAGGACGGCGGTCTCCCGGACGGAGAGCCCGTCGAGCACCGTGGCCTGCAGTACCTCGCGCAGTTCCGGCGCCAGTCGCCGCAGGGCGTCGCCGACGTCGCCGCCGACCGTCCCGGCGAGCGCCTCCTCCTCCGCGGCGGGCACCACCGCCCGCTCGGCGGCGGCCGCCGGCGGTTCGGCGTGGTGGGCACGGCGCCGGAACGCGTCGACGAGGCGCCGCGCCGCGATCGTCCACAGCCACCCGACAGCCGTCCCGCCGACCGCGCTCCCGGCGAACGCGCCGGCCGCGCGCCACACCGCCAGATAGGTCTCCTGCATGACCTCGGCGACGATCTGCTCGTCCGCGCAACGGCGGCGCAACCGCACCGCCAGCCACGGCGACGTGCGCCGGTACAACTCGTCGAACGCCCGGCGGTCGCCTCTGGCCACCAGCCGGACGAGGCGTTCCTCGTCCAGCTCGTCCCATGCTCTCCTGCGTGATCTCACACCAGCCAGACGCCCGCTGCGGCGCACAGGTTCTGCCCCGGCGGTGACCTGCGTCACAGTCCGGAATCCCGGCCGGCTGACGGCTCCGATCCGCCTCGTTGCGTGAGCACGCCGCCGAGCAGGCCGTGCGGCGTGGTCGCGAGGGCCCGCCGCCACGCGCGTACGGTGGATGTACGGCCGGGCGGGTAGCCGGTGGCAGGCACTTCCGGCTGCCACCGCGGACGACTGCACGCCGCGATGCGGCGTTCTGCTCCCACACAGGAGGGAAGGCCATGCCCGAGCACAGGATCGGCACGCAGGAGGAGTTCCAGGCGGCCCGAGAGGAGCTGCTCGCGGAGGAGAAGAGGCTCACCCGGCTCGGTGACGAGCTCGCACGGAAGCGGCGGGAGCTTCCCTGGGTGCCGGTCGAGAAGGACTACGGCTTGGAGACCGCCGACGGGACCAGGTCGCTCGCGGACCTCTTCGACGGGCGCTCGCAACTGCTCGTCTACCACTTCATGTTCGGCCCGTCCTACGAGGCCGGATGCCCGGTCTGTTCATCTATCGCGGACACCCTCAGCCCCAACGCGGTCCACCTGAAAGCCCGCGACGTGACGCTGATCTGCTCCTCGCGTGCGCCGATCGACAAACTGCTCGCCTACCGCGAACGGATGGGCTGGCGCTTCGACTGGATCTCCGCCGCCGGCAGCGACTTCCACCGCGACCTCGGCTTCCAGTACACCGAGGAGGAGCTGGGGCCGTTCCTCCGGGGTGACATCCCGCCGACCGTGCGTCAGATGGCGCGGGCGTGCGGCACCGACGTGCTCGGGTACGTCACCGAGGGCCCCGGACTGAGCGTCTACGCGCTCTCGAACGGCACCGTCCACCGGACGTACGTCACCACTGCGCGCGGCCTTGAGCCCGCCATGGCCTACTACGGCCTCCTCGACCGGACGCCGATGGGCCGGCACGAAGAGGGCGAGGAGACCCACTGGCTACGCCGCCACGACGAGTACGGGAACACCTGAGGACCGTCTCGGCCGCGCTGTCTTCGCCACGCTGTCTTCGCCCCCCGCGACGGCCCGCCCCCTACGAACGGGCGGGCTCCGCCGCCGGGCAAGCGGTCGCCACCGCGGTCGCCACCGCCCCTGACGCGGATCCGTGGTCCTACACGGCGAGGGTGGATCGTCGGGGCGCGCGGCGGCGGCCGGAGCCCTGGTCGCCGCGACCGGAGGCGGCCGGCGTGTCGCCCGCGGTGTGGGCGGGGCGGGGGCGGCGCGCGGACGGGCTGCGGCGCGGCCGCTCGATGACGGGGTCGGGGATCACGGTGGGGATGCCGGTGGGCACGCGGGCGCCGGTGATGCGGGCCAGGTCCTCGCCGCCGGCGCTGACCCTGGTGGTGACGGGGGTGATGGCGGCCGTTGCCATCAGGCGGGCCATCGCGCGGCGCTGGTTGGGCAGCACCAGCGTGACGACGGTGCCGGACTCACCCGCCCGGGCGGTGCGGCCGCCCCGGTGGAGGTAGTCCTTGTGGTCGACCGGCGGGTCCAGGTTGACGACGAGGTCGAGCCCGTCGACGTGGATGCCGCGGGCGGCGACATTGGTCGCGATCAACGCAGTCACCTGGCCGGTGCGGAACTGCTCCAGAGTGCGGGTGCGTTGCGGTTGGAGCTTGCCGCCGTGCAGGGCCGCGGCCTTCACACCGTTCGCGAGCAGGTCCTCCACCAGGCGGTCCGCGCCGTGCCTGGTGTCGGTGAACATGATCACCCTGCCGTCGCGGGACGCGATGTGGGCGATCGTGGCGTTCTTGTCGAAGTTCTGCACGTGCAGCACGTGGTGCTCCATGGTGCTGACCGCCCCCGCGGACGGGTCCACCGAGTGGGTGACCGGGTCCTTGAGGAAGCGCCGCACCAGGCGGTCGACGTTGCGGTCCAGGGTGGCGGAGAACAGCATGGTCTGGCCGCCTTCGGCGACCTGGTCGAGGAGCTCGGTGACGTGCGGCAGGAAGCCCATGTCGGCCATCTGGTCGGCTTCGTCGAGCACGGTGACGCCGACCCCGTCGAGTTGGCAGTCACCCCGCTGGATCAGGTCCTTGAGCCGGCCCGGGGTGGCGACCACGACCTCCGCGCCACGGTTCAGCACCCATGCCTGGCGGCTCATCGACGCCCCGCCCACCACGGTCGCCATCCGCAGGCGCACCGCGTGGGCGTAGGGGGTGAGGGCTTCGGTGACCTGCTGCGCGAGCTCGCGGGTGGGGACCAGCACCAGAGCCAGCGGACGGCGCGGCTCGGCCCTGTGCCCGGCGGTGCGGGCCAGCACGGCGAGGCCGAACGCGATGGTCTTCCCGGAGCCGGTGCGGCCTCGTCCGAGGACGTCACGGCCGGCCAGCGAGTTCGGCAGGGTTTCGGCCTGGATCGGGAACGGCGCGGTGACACCCCGGCGGGCCAGCACCGGCAGCAGCGCCTTCGGCATGTCCAGCTCCTCGAAGGACACGGCGGCCGGCAGCGCCGGGGTGGTGCTCACCGGCATCGCGAACTCGCCCGGCGCCGACGGGCCCCGGCCGACGCTGCGACCGGAGGGGCGCCGGCCCTGGGCGGCCCGGGTGCCGGGGAAGGAACCGCCGCCGGAACGGGAGCCGGCGTTCTGGTACGGGGAGCGACTGGAGCGGTTCATGCAGGAGCCTTCCTCGGGGCGGCACGTCACGAGGAAGGCTCCGTGGCGCGGGGCGACGGCGGAGACCGCGAGGAAACGGGCCGGAAGTGTGACGGTCGGAGCGTGGACGGTGGAACCGTGCGGCACGTCACCTGAGGTCGGCGCTCACCGCACGGTGCGGGAGCGAACGACCGCGAACCGTGAGCTGCCACGGCAGGGCGCCGGTCGGGACGCGGCGCCGTGTCTCGCGCGGGGGGTGACCGCCGCCGCGGAGTCGGAGTCAGGGGGCCTGAGCGGCCGGGAGCGCGTCGTGGCGCAATGCCGAGGGGCCCGCACCGGGCGTGTGCGCGGTGCGGGCCCCTCGCTGCTTGGCGGGTGCCGTGGCAGAAGAACTACAGCGGGCGAATGTTCTCGGCCTGCGGGCCCTTCTGGCCCTGCGTGACGTCGAACTCGACCTTCTGGCCCTCAAGCAGCTCACGGAAGCCGTTGGCGTTGATGTTCGAGTAGTGGGCGAAGACGTCCGGGCCGCCACCCTCCTGCTCGATGAAGCCGAAGCCCTTTTCCGAGTTGAACCACTTCACAGTGCCATTAGCCATTAAGAAATCTCCTTCAAGGGGCTGTCCGAAGCGCGCACAGCGCACGCTCCGAGTCGCCGCGGGAAGCGCCCACCCGGGAAGAGCCGGGAAACAAAAATACGCCTGCGAATACATCAGCAGGCGCACACAAAGTTCATGGGAACCACTACTGCAACTAAAACGACTCTAGCAGGCCCGAGCGCGCTTCGGGTGAACATTTCGCCCACAGTTTCCGGGGGGCGCCCCCGTGATCGCCGGGCCTGAGCCGTCATGGTCCTCAACACGCCTTGACAGCAGCCTCGTTGACACGTCCGCGAGGTTCCGGCGCCGAGCGCCCGGAAGGACGATCCCGGCGGACACGGCGAGCCCCCTCGTCCCGACGGCGCCGCACAAGTGATCACCTCGCGCTCGCCGACACCGCTCAGGGCGCCCCGGACTGCGCGTGCGGCATTATCACCCCTCACTCGAACGCAAGTGCACCGAATGGGCCCGCTCCCGCGATTTCCGGCGCATACTGGAGGGGATGAACAACTTCGCAGCAGCCCGCCGCCCCCTGCCGAACAGCCCCTTCAAGGCCCCGCCCGAGGCGCCCCGCAAGCACTTCGCCGTCGGCGACCGAGTCACCCACGACCGGTACGGCCTCGGCCGCGTCATCGGCGTCGAAGGCGACGGCGACACCGCCGTGCTCGTCGACTTCGGATCGCAGCGGGTACGCGTCTCCCCGCCGTACAGCACGCTGTTCGTGCTCTGACCCGGCCGCCCCCGGCCCCCGCGCCAAGGGCGCACACGCCTCCCGGGTGGAGCGCCCGGGAGGCGTCGCCACATGGCGGGCCGGGCGTGCCCGCGCGGGCGGAACTCCGACGGGCATCGATCAGCACAGCGCTCACCGCGCACACCCTGTCCTCGGCGTGCGCCGCTGCGCCACTGCGCGCCGCGTCGCTGCGTCGCGAAGTCGACGTGGGCGAGGCGAAGCGCTGGTGGTAGCCCTCGGCCCGTCGAACAGGGTGTCGTTCTACTCGTGGCGACAGTCTGCCAAATCGTCGAGGAGGAGGTCGGCGACCACTTCCTCGACCACTGCGGTGCGCAGTTCGGCCATGGCGCCGACGAGCGCCCGGTCCCATGGAGCGGGCGTAAGGCGGCCCGGGTTGGGGCCCGAGGGGACCCGGGGTGCGGCGGCGCGGTAGTCGTCGGCTGTCATCCGCCAGGGAACGGCGCCGGTCTTGACCATGACGTGGGCCGCGATGCGGATGCCCTCTCCGTCGAAGTCACCGTGGTAGCGCAGTGAGGCGCCGTCGTCGACAAGCCGGCGTAGCAGGTGGATCACAGCGGTGTTGGGCCAGCCGGCGGTGCAGACGAGAGGTGGGCAGTCGGCACCGAACCGCTGTAGCGCCAGGGCAAGCACACTGGGATTCTCGGTTATGTGCACCGGTCCTCCGGGACCGGTGAATTCACCAGGTGCGCGCAGTTGGGCGAGGGTCAGGCTGACGGGGTGCCCGGCTCCAGCGCAGATCCGGGAGATCCCGGCGACCGGGCCCTCTCCCCCAGGGCGGAGGCCGACGGCGAGCACGGTGGAGGACAGCTCGTCGTCCGCCACGCCGGCTCGGCTCCAGAGCGCACGCCGTCCTTCGGCGGTGTCGGGCATGTCGGTGCCGTACACCGCCGCCAGTGCGCGCAGGACCAGGGAGGACAGCCGGGTCCCGTCGTCGAGGGCATGGGAGTCGCCGTCGAGAAGGCGGGCGGCGAGGACCGGTAGTGGCTCGCCTCCGGCCGGGAGCGCTGCGAGGACGGCCAGCGCGGCGGTCAGCAGGCCCCGGGTCCGGTCGGGTGAGCCGTCGACGAGGCCGTTGGTCCGCAAGTGGCCGACCCACTCCAGGAGAGCGGGCTGGGCGGTGACCACGCCGTGGCCGGCCAACCACCCCCACAGGGCGTCGCGTTGGCCGGTCCTGCGGTTGCGCTCGGCGGCCCGGTCGTGGATCGGACCGAGGATCGCGGTCACCACGTCCCGAACGGGCCGGCCGCAGGCGTCCAGCACGGCACCGTCGAGTTCGGCGAGGAGGATCGTCGGTTCGGTCGCGGGAAGCCGGTCGAGGCCGAGGAGGTCGGCCAGCGTCTCCCGGCCGATGTCGTCGAGCGGCCCGGACCGCACCCGGCTGACGGGGCGGCCGGTGGAGAGGCGGTCGTGGACGGCCGACCAGAGGGGTCGGAGCTCCGGGAGGTCGAGGGGGTGGCGGTCGGTCATGCCGGTTCTTGCCCATCCGCGTCGTCGGGCAGAAGTTCGGTGCCTGTCCAGGTGAAACGGGCACTGGTGACGGCGTCGTCGCCGTCCCCTCCGGTGATCAGCTGGTGGACGGCGATGCCCGAGAGCTCCCGATAGGTGCACCACTCGTGGTCGGAGGTGAGCACCAGATCGAGGTCGAGCGCCGCAAGGAGGCCGAAGACCTGCCCGCGGTTGACGGTGTCGACACCAACGAAGACCTCGTCGAGCAGGATCAGTCGCGGGGACTCCGGCACCGCCTCGTAGTGGGCGGCCACGGCGGCGAACAGCGGCAGGTGGAGGGCGATGGCCTTCTCGCCGCCGGAAAGCGCGCCGTGGAGCTTCTTGGTGAGCAGTTGCCAGCCCGCACCGTTGGCACGGTCCAGCTTGACGACGAACTGGTGCCAGGCCGTGTAGTCGAGGACTTCGGCGAGCTGTTCCTCCCACGTCGCGGCGGTGTTACGGCTCTTGGCCTCCTCGATACGGCCGCGGAAGAAGGCGTGCAGGGCCTCGCGGTCGGCCTCGGTGATCCTGGCCGGGTCCTTGAGCAGGAGCTCGCGAGCCGTCCTGGTGCCCGCGGGCAGGTCCGGGTGGATCTGCCAGACCAGGCGCACGGCCACCTTGGAGGCGGTGCGGACGTTTTCGAGGTGGCCGTTCATGCGCTCCACGAGCTCGCCGGCCTGGCGGATGCGGGAGGCCAGGTGGCGGCGGGTGTCGCCGGTGAGGGTCCGGTCGAAGAGGCTGCGTTCGGCGGCCGTGATGTCGTCCTGGCTCCGGTCACGGTCGCCGGTGAGGATGGAGAGGAGGTCGGTCGCGCCGACGCGAATGCCGTCGATGGTGGCGGTGAGGACGTGGATGTCCTCCTCGGCTTCGAGTTCGAGGTCGGCACGACTGCTGAGGCTCTGGCGGGCTCGGTGGACGGCCTCGGAGAGACGGTTCAGCGAGTCGCCGAGGTTCCTGGGGCCATGCGGCAGGTTGGGCCACGCAGCGGCGGTCTCGCGCGCCGCTTCGAGAGTGGCGCGGGTGCCATCCTGGGAGGTGAGGACGAGCCCGAGGCTCGCGTCCTCGGGAAACCCGAGGCCGCACAGGCGCCGGAAGCCGTGGGCGGCCTCGTTCCTGGCCGCCACGGCGTCGTCACGCCGGGCGGCGTCCTGGGCCACGCCGGCGCCCAGAGCACCGATCCGGCCTTCGAGGGCGAGGAGTGCCTGGGTGCTGGTGTCGATCTCGCGGCGGGTCCGGTCGAGCGTCTTCCGGAAGTCGCTGATACGGGCAGCCACTTGGCGGTAGTCCTCACCAACGGCGCTCTCGACGGCCTGGAGTGCGGACCGGAGCCCGCGGGCAGCGGCTTCGGCGTCCTCCGCCTCGTCCAGTTTCTCGGCTGCCGCATCCCGGGACGCCTCGGCGTGGCTGCGGGCGGCGTCCCAGGCATGCTGGGCGGCCGTCCAGGCAAGCTGAGCGTCGAGCCACACGTCCGCCTGCTCGCGCAGCGCGTCGACTGCCGTGGCGGTCGCGTCCAGGGCGGCGCGTTCGGTCGGCAGAGCGTGCTCGGCCGAGGCGACGGCGAGTGCGCGCAGCGCGTCCGCGACCGCGTCCTCCTCTCGCGCCAACCGTTCAGCGGCCTCGCGGGCTGCGTCCTCGCGGGCGCCCACCTCGGACTCAGTCCGTTCCCAGACGCGCCTGGCCTGCTCCACCTCCCGGTGGTGCGGGCGGGAACGGAGGTCCACGCCGAGGCGCGTCCGACGGTCGGCAAGGGCGCTCAGCCGCGTCTCGAAACCGGTGACGGCGGTGTCGGCCTCGGCCAGTTCTGTGGCGAGTTCCGCGATCCGCCGTTGCCTGGCGCGTTCCCGGGCCGCGGCACCGATGTGGCTGGACTCCTCCTTGGTCCAGGAACCGACCGCCATCGCCAGCCGCCAGCTTCCGTCGGCCGCCACGGCGGCCGGGTGACCCGCCGGGAGCACGGGACCGTAGGCGATACCGGCCAGCAGCCGTCGCACCCGGTCGGGCGGCACGGGGCCGTCGGGTTCCGGAACGAGGACGTCGAGCAGCGAGGGGCCCGGAACGGGATCGGCCGAGGCAGGGTCGGCCAATGTGTCGTGTCCGGCGACGACGAGACCGCCGTCGGGGGTCATCCAGGCGTCGAGCAGGCCGGCCACTTCCAGGGCCGCTTCGATGCCGGCCTGGTCGGCGGGCGACACCTCCGGCCGGAACGCCAGCAGTCGCCACAGCGGCGCCCCCGGCAGGACCGACCGGTCGGCTGTGCGGGTCGGTGGTGGAACCGGTGGGAGATCGACCGCGGCCGCCGTGCGTTC
Organism: Kitasatospora sp. NPDC096140; assembly: GCF_040303045.1. NCBI lineage: Bacteria > Bacillati > Actinomycetota > Actinomycetes > Kitasatosporales > Streptomycetaceae > Kitasatospora > Kitasatospora sp. NPDC096140. Next base: position 25,739 of record NZ_JBEOUW010000032.1, on the reverse strand, counting down.
CAGATCCCCGACGACCTGGTCACGCCGGGCGCGGGCGTCGTCCCGGCCGGCACGGGCGGTCGTCTCGTCGGCGGTGACGGAACTCTCCGCTGCCCGGGCGGCGGCTTCGACCACCGCGAGGACGTCGGTCTCGACCGCGGCGCGGGACACGAGTTCCTCGACGTCGTCGATCGACAGCTCGGTGCAGTCGTCCGTCGCCCACCGGCGCAGCAGGTCGGCGTGGGCATCGACAGCGGTCTCGTAGGCGTGGGCGTTACCGTCGCGCCGTGTGATCGCGTCGGCCAGCCGTTCGCGGGCCGTGTCGAGGTGCCGCTCCGCCGTCGTCCGATCCGCGAGGGAACGCTCGTGGCGCTCGACGGCGGCGCGGACCGCGGCGATCTGACCATGCCGCGAGACGACCGCGCCACGCAGCAGGCGGCGCGCCGTGCGTCCCTGCTCCTGCATGTCCCCGGACGGCCCCGGCGGGGCGCCGAGCAGCGTCTGCACCTCGGCGCAGACGGACTCCATGGCTGCCCGCCGCGCCGCGCCACGCGTCTCCTCCCGGGCTACCCGGGTGCGCTCGGCCCGCTGCTCGGAGCGCAGCCGCGCATCGTCGGCACGCCCGGCGTCCTCAGCGGCCGCCTGGGCCTTCCGGTCGGCAGCGACGCGGGCACGGGCGGCGCTCCCATCAGCCTGGTCGGTCCTGCGACGGAGCTGGTCGAGTTCCTGCCCCTGCCGATAGGCCTCGGAGTCGAGCAACCCCTCGATGGCGCCCTCGGTCTCCTGTCGCCGGTGTTCGAGCTCTTCTCGCGCGCCCCTGCCCTCCTCACGCCGGCGCACGGCTTCGGCGAGCTCCTCCTCGCTCTCCCTGGCGATGCGGGTGAGGTTATCCATCTCGGTCGTCGCGGAGATGAGCGCCGCCGCCCCGGCGCGCAGGACGCGCTGGGCGTAGCCCCGCTGCTGATGCGCGACCGAGGTGGCCGCGGCCACCTCGTCGTCCAAGGTCTTCAGGTGTTCCCGCTGACGGTCGAGGCGTTCGAAGCCCTCGGCCAGTTCGGCGATCTCCCCCTCGCCGAGCGGAGGCAAGGCCCGCGAGAGCAGGGAGGACAACAGCGAAGGGTCCAGGCGCTCGGAGAGTTTGGGGGTGCGGAGCTGGAGCAGTGCGGTGATCAGGGCGTCGTAGCGTTGCTCGCTCAGCCCGGGAAAGAGCGTGCCCCGGACCGCGTTGCGGTAGTCCGTGGGTGATCCGTGCAGCTCGCCCCGGTCTTGCAGGGCTTCGGCCAGTGCGGCGCGGGTGAGTGGCTGGCCCGCATCGTTGACCAGGGAGAGCCCGTCGGAGCGGTCGATCCGCGCTTCGGTGGTGAAGTAGTCCACGGTGACACCGGTGGTGTGCACGCTCGCCTGGAGTCTGGCACCACAGGTGAAGCGGACGGGATCGCCGTCGTCGCGGACGAACTCCAGCCACACGTACCCGACCCGGGTCTTGCCCGAGGTGCCCTCGCCCATCAGGTTCCAGTGCATGGTGCGTTCGGAGCCACCGAAGGTGGACAGCCGGTTGGGGCGCAGGCTCGCGTCGAGCAGGAACGGCAGGAGCACTTCCAGCGCCTTGGACTTGCCGGTACCGTTCTGCCCCCGCAGGAGCAGGCGGCCCTCGTGGAAGGTGAAGGTCTCGTCGTAGTACCGCCAGACGTTGAGGATGCCGGCCCTGGAGGGCTGCCATCGCACTGCCGCAGCCGCCGTCGGGGACGCCGAGCGCTGCGGGAGCTGTGTCACGGTCATCGGAGGTCTTCCCTGGTCAGCTTGCGGGGCTGTCGGTCGTGGTGGCCCGGTAGCGGAACGCCGCGGGCCGCGGGACGATGCGTCCACCACCGATCCGGCGGGCCAGGCCGAAGTCGCCGAGGACGCGAACGGCGTCGGCTCCGAGGCGCTCGGCGCCGTCCTCCGACTGGTAGCTCTTCGCCCACTGGGGGAAACGCCGCAGGAGTTCGTCCGCCTCGGCGGTGAGCTGCTCCGGTGCCATCCCGTCCGGAGCAGCCGTCAGCGGTTCCAGCAGGAGCAGGGCGGCAACGCGGGCCGTCGCGGAGTCGTCCGGGAATCGGCTGTCGGTGGCGATCCCATCCGGGTCGACGAGCAGCAGGCCGTCGGCCCGTTCCTCCAGCACGAAGCCGCCCTGCTCTGCGGCGCGCCGGACGATCTGACGCCCGGTCGGCGAGGTGAGGTAGGCCAGTTCGTCCGCGCCGAGTTCGTCGTAGTGGAGAACGGGGTCGTCGAAGAGCCGGCGCAGCACCGAGTGCCGCAGCCGAAGATTGCGCTGCGCGTCGGAGGCGTCGGCACCGCCGTACCGGGTCTCGCGCACCGTGCCGCGCAGGAGTTCCTCGAAGCGCAGCGGTACGTCCTCCGCCGGCACGGCGAGCCGCGACGGCCCGACGGGCGCCGCAAGCAGGCGCATCAGTACGGTGGCGTCCACCCGGTAGAGGACCTTGGCCTTCGTCGAGTCGACGAAGCTCTCCGTGACACCGTCCACGGTGAGGAGTGCGCCGTAGGACTCCAGTAGCTTGAGGACGTCCACGAAGGCCATGCGCTCGGATTTGCTCGCCGTGTCGAACGGCGGAAGCGCCTCATCGGTGGCGCAGGCCTGGACGACCCGGTCGGCGAGCAGGCCGACCGTCGTCACCGGGACCGGAAGCAGCTCGGCCGCGACGACGCACAGCAGCGTGTAACGCCGGCGGTCGAACGGGGCCTTGCCGGACCGCAGTCGGCGGGCGGGGCGCGAAGCGTCGGGGATCTCCCGGATCTTGAGCAGGCGCGCGTACCCCAGGCGAGGTTCCACCACCAGCTGCCAGCCGCAGTGGTAGTCGAACCACTTCGTCAGCGGGCCCTGCCGACGGCGGATCAACTCGAACGCGGGCTGATCTCCACGCTCGGTGATCAGCGGTCGACCGAGGAGGAGTCTGATGCCTCGGGCGACGTCCTGCCGCTCGGCCAGGACCAGTTGGTTGGCAAGGGTGCTCATACACCTCTCCTGCTGAGGACCGTGCTGCGCTCGCTCATGCGCTGACGTCGCGGGTGACCGATCGCGGGGTGCCCGGACTGTGGATCTCCACCAGGTAGTCAGGCCCCTCAAGTCGGCCGCGGGGGGTCCGCAGGACAGCCCGACCTCCGCCGGGAATCGGCCGGAGCACGATCTCGACACGGCCGTCGGAGGTGACCGCCCGACGGGCTCCACCGGCGTCCGGCCGCACGGCCAGCGCCCGGCCGAGGAGGTCGAGCAGCCGCTCGAAGACTGCATGATCCAGCATGCCGAAACCGGAGAGCCGCACCGGACCATCTGTGCCCAGCACATCCCAGGCCGCTTCGAGTTCGGCGCGCTCCTTCCGGGCCCGCTCGGCGCGGGCCGCCTTGACGCGGGCGATGTCGCGAACTCTGCCTGTACGGGTGAACCTCTCGGTACGGCCGCTGGTGCGCAGCAGGGCCGATACTTCCACCGGCGGGGCCTCGGCCCAGCTCCCCGAGGACGGCACCAACTCGGGATCGGGGTGCGCGAGATGGGCGTGACGGGCCGGGCCGAGACCGAAGGCGGCCGACCACAGCCGGTGCAGGTCGGCCTCCGCGGGCGCCGCGGCGAACCAGCGGGCGAGCTCCCGGAAGTCCTGGACGGCGCTGGACGAGCGGCGTCGTGACTCGGTGATCCGGTCGAGAACCTGGAGGAGCGTCACGATCGCCCGCCGCGCCACGTCGTGCAACTGCTCCACGCGCGGTCGCGACCCGTCCGCCGGCCGGAACCAGGCCTGAAGCCCCTCCCAGCGCGCCCGACGCCGGTCCAACCAGTCCTGCGCGGGATCTCCGTCGACGGCCGGCGGTAGCTCGGCGCCCCGCAGCGCCCGCTCGTGCAGCAGACCCACCCCGCGCTGCTCCAACCGCTCCACAGCGGAGGAGACCGTCTGTCCCCGCTGGTCCAGGTTGACGAGGAACTCCTGGAGATAGGCCACCGTAGCGGCCTTCACCTCTCGGAACGTCTCCAAGTCCGCACCTTCGGCCCGCAGCAGGCGCTGCAACTCGCCGTTGAACGCCTTGGTGTTGGCCAGTAGCGCCTCCAGGTGCCCCTCCAGCTCCTGCACCGTGGTGAAGACCCGACGGTCCGAGGAGGCGGAGTCGCCCAGCAGGACGTACAGCTCGTCGAGCCGGTCCGTGATCGCCTCCAGCACCGCCGTCTGGAGTGCCCCAGTCGATGCGAGCACGGACAGGGCGTGCTCGACCCCGGCGAACGCGGCCTCACCGCGCCGGGTCAGCGAGTACTGGAGGTTGCGGCGCTCGTACTCCTCCGCGGTGCGGTAGTTCTCCGCGTGGTTCTGGACGACGTCCAGCAGCTGCCACTCCCTGAGCTTCCGCAGCGCCTCCTGGAGATCGTCGTCGTGCAGCTCATCGAGCCAGCCGGCCGCCCGCAGCCGGCTCCGGACTTCGTCCAGCCCGAGCGCGGTCTCCAACCGCTCGTTGGCAGCGCCGAAGGCCTGCAGGATCGCACCGTAGAGTTCGGCCTTCTCCCCCGTCGTGAACCGGAACATCTCCGGCGGCACCCTGCGCAACCGCCTCCCCTCCCGTCCGTCGAACACCACAGTACGTGGACATACACCGGCCGCGGACCACAGTGAGGCGATCACGGTCGATCGCAGCACAGATGTGGTAGGAGCGGAATGCCGGCCCACGGCCGAACCACTTGCATTTGGGCTGCGGACCTGTCGAACACCCCGTCTTGGCGCAGTACCTGGGCCGCGGATGCTGTGGGCCACGCCATCAGGATGGTCCCCCGGTCGACGCCAGGAGGCCGACGATCCCACATCGACTGATGTCAACCAGCGTGAAACCGACCGGGTGGGCGGCGATCAGGCCGCGGCACCAGCGCGAGAGGCCCTCCGGGTGCGCTTCTGGGTATCGACGTGGACGAGGCCGAAGCGCTGACTGAACCCATGTGGCGCCGCGAAGTGGCACCCGAGCTCAGTCACGCGGCAATGCGGCCAGGCGCAGCTGTTCTTCCTCCACGATCCGCACCGCCAATGATTGTTCCGAGACATCCACGGCCTCCGGCGTCGACTCCGCCACCTCGCTCCGACGGGCGTACTCGTCGAAGAGCCGATCCTTCTCCCGCAGGATCTCCAGCATCCGCTGGTCGACACTGTCGGCGACGAGCAGCCGGTGCACCTGGACGCCCCGGACCTGTCCCATGCGTTGCGCCCGGCCCACGGCCTGACTCTCCATCGTGGGCTTCACCTGCGGCTCACAGAGGATGACGACCGATGCCGCTTGGATGTTCAGCCCCACACCTCCGGCCTGGATCTGGCTCAGCAGCACCGCGTGGCCCGGCACCGCGGCGAACTGGTCCACCACGTCCTGGCGCCGAACCGCCGGAAGACTGCCGTCGATCGGACCGAATACCCCTTGGCCCAGTGATTCCCGGACGACCGCCAGCACGTCGCGGAAGAACGAGAACACGACGACCTTCCGCCCGTTGTCGGCAGCCTCCTCGATGATCTCCCGAAGTCGCTGCAGCTTCGCCGACCGCTCAGGGTCCGCGTACGCGGCACGACGCATGGCCATGAAGTTTCCGGCAGCGACGGCATCCCGATACGCCGCGAAGTCGGCCGGCGTGAACTCCTCCCACTCGTCGACGTGAACGACATCGGGAAGCTCGGTGAGGACATCCTGCTGGTTGCGGCGGAGGTAGGCCGGAGCCACCGCCTTCCGGAACGCCTTCGGACCGGCGGCGGCCGAGCCGTTGTGGATCCGGGGCAGCAGTTCGGGCTGAAGGTAGTGCACCAGGTTGCGGAACTCCTCGACCCGGTTCTCCATCGGAGTGCCGGTGAGGAAGAGCACCCTCGCGACCCGCTCGGTCCACGCCGCCACCGCCCGGGAGCGCTGCGCCTTGTGGTTCTTGACATAGTGGGCCTCGTCGACCACGACCATTCCCACGGCCAACTCCGAAGGGACTTCCAGCTGGCGGAGGCCGTCGAACGTCACCACCACGACACCGCCGGCACGGAGCCACTCGGCACGTGCCGTCTCCCGGTCCTGGCCGTGAAACCGGTAGGCTCGCAGGGCGCTTCGAGACTCGATCTCCCGGGTCCAGTTGATCAGGACGCTCGCCGGACAGACAACGAGGAAGTGTGTGCTCCCCTGCGACCGGAGGTGTGCCATCGCAGCGATCGCCTGAACGGTCTTTCCCAGACCCATCTCGTCGCCGATGATCACCCGCTTCTGCCGGAGCGCGAAGCGGGCTCCGAAGGCCTGGTAACCACGGAGCGACACCTTGCACTGTGTGTCGTCCAACGGCTCGGCCCGGACCCGGTCGGACAGTTCATCGGGCAGGAAGCCCTCGGAGGCGCTGACCTCGGTCGGAGCGATCCCGGAAACCTCGCCGAGGATGCTGTAGAACTCGGCTGCGTGGTGCTCGAACTCCGTCCACGCCTCGGTCTCGGAGGCCGGCGGACGCAGGAGGTCCGCAGACGTCTGGGCGAAGAGCATCGGCACCGCCCGCAGCTCCGACTCCGCGAGCAGGGCCGTGAGCTGATCGATCGCCACGAGGGCTTCCTGCTTCCGCTGCCGTCCGGCGAACAGGGCGCGGATGGCACCTCGGGCCGGTTGAGCAGTGGAAATGAGGCCGGTGACCTCGACGACGACACGCTGCGCGATCTCATTGGCGCGGGCAGTCTCGGGGCCGGCGACGACCAGCCGGTGAAGCGCGATGACCAGGGTCGTGCTCATCGCGTGCTGGTGATCGACGTCGAGCCGGATCGCCACGGTCTGCTCGGCCGCCTCGGCGATCCGGCGGGCAGCAGCAATGGTCTGGGCAGCCGTCTGTGTGCCGATTCCCGGGATCAGCTGAAGCGAGTGGGCCGAGGCGTCCACGACCTGCTGCACGGTCCTGAATCCCGCAGACTCCAACGCACCGACCCTGAGGCGTCCCTCGGTCACATCCCTGAGCCGGGCCACGGGGATGGCTCCCAGTTCGTCGCGAACCAGCCGGTCCCTCAACGCGGTTGCTGCCTCGGCCACCTGTGAGACGGCACGCTGGTGATCTTCGGTCACCGCGAGCGCGGCCATGTGGAGTCGCTCGGCATCCGCAAGGACAGCCCGGGGCTTCCGAACGGTCCGCTGCTTGTCCCCCACCCACGACTCCCTACCCCGGCTCGACCGTCCAGCGCCTCTCCAGACCTCCACATGATTCCACCCGGCCCCGTCCATGCGGCCGCGATCGTCTTCATCGTCCGTGACTCGCGCTCGTCGCCGGCACGACAGCGACGGAACCAGAGCCCCCACGGACGTTCCGCTCCTGCGTCGGCTGAGCTCACCGGCGCGTGGCGGCTCCGGTGGGGCCGAAACCTCCCACCGGAGCCGAACCCGTCGCTTGTCGACCAATGTCAACCCAGGACGCGGATGGCCAGTACCGAACCGTCACGGTTCAGGGAGACCGGCCCGTTCCATTTGGCGTCCCACTGCTCGTCGGGCCACTCCTCGCGGAGGGCGTGGGCCTTCTGCCGGTACTCCTCGACCCGGCCGGCCGCAAGACCCTTGAAGAGATCCCTCGCGATCCCGGAGAACGCCTCCACCCGCGTACCGTTCAGCCGGAAGACGTGATCCGTGCCCACGAAGTCGACGCCGTGTACGGAGTACGCGATGTCCTGGACGATGCCCGTCCCCGCATGCGTGAACAGCTCGAAGTGGCGCTTCCCCTGGCGCTTCGACAGGTACCGCGCGGTGGGCTCACCTCCGCCCGTGAAGGCCATCAGACCGGCCGCGTCCGCATGCGCCAGGACGCGGCGGAACCATCCGTGGTCCTCGGGCCGAACGTGGTAGCCGGTCACCATCCGCGGCTTCTCACCGGTCCCCCAAGCGAGGTCGATTCCGGGTACGACGGCACGGTCGTCCGGCGGGCTGTCCAGGTCGACCTCATCAGCTCCAGCAGGGATGGACAACGTTCCGCATCCGCTCGCCTCCAGCACGTGGAGCGTGATGGGCTCCTTGCCCGGGATCTCCGTGCCGAACACCATGGCCGGCGTCTCCTCCGACCTGCCGATGTGGACGGCCTCGACGTGCACGGCAGCGGTGGACAGCTGGGCGTGCACCTGCGCGGGCTTACCGTGTGTCCCCTTGCAGGCGACGAGCACGATCTTCGAGGGAACGCCGGGCTTCCACACCTCCAGGAAGAAGTGCGGGCGCTTGGGCGCCCGGTGCGTCGAGTGGTCCTTCCCTGTCAGCGTCCACCCCGCGCGAAGAGCGATCTCGGCATCGATGACCGACACCGAGTGGTCCGGGTAGCGCCGCCCGAGCACCTCCTGGGCGACGGCCAGGGCGAACCCGATCCCCAACTCGCCAGACTGGACCGCCTTGTAGTGACGGATCGGGTTGCGACCCTCATCGGAGAGGGTCATGAAACGCCCGTGGTTGCCGTTCAGTGCCTGGCAGTACTTGAGGCTCGCCCAGTGTTCGGCGAGCCCCCGGCCGGCACCTTGCCGAGCCAGGACGTTCGCCCTGCCGAGGGTGTGCAGCAGCTTCCACGGCGTGAGCTCGATCGACTGCCCGCGGTCCCCCACGGGTACGGCATGCAGCCCCGGCTTCCGACGCAGCAGTTCCTGGCTGTTCCCGCGCCGTTCCTTGTCGTCCGAGTCGGCCACCGAGGCCACGCTTCCGGCCAGGCCGGAGGTCGAGTGGATCGCCACGTTCCACGGCTGGACGAGGTCCCTCAATACGGCAACTGCGTGCTTCCCCATCATCTCTCCCCTGGTCGGGTTGCGGATCGCGTTCATTGCTGTCGGTCGGTCCCCGGTCGGGCTACCTGACCCGGTCGGGGTGTGTCTCGGCGAGGTCGTTGAGCGCAGCGTTGACCACCTGCCAGCAGATGCCGAGGGTGTCGCGGTCCGGCCGGTGGTTCTGACGGGCCTCGGCATTGGGGTGGACGAAGTTCCGATACCTGCGCAGCTCGTGGCTGAACTTCTCGGCATCCGCGCCGATCCAACCCGCCCGGTGACAGGCCTTGATCAGCCTGTCCAGGTTGATGCTGTCCTCCGTGTCCCGCCCGAGGAGGGACGCGTCCCGCTCCACGACCGTCCGGAGGAGTACACCCTCCATCAGCGATCCGAGCATGATGATCGCCGCGACGTGGGCTCCGTTGGCGTAGCAGGTCCGTGCCTCGTCCAGGCGCCATTGGAGGAGCTCGGCCATTGCCTCGTCGGCGATGAGGTCCGCCATCACGACCTTGAGCTCGGAAGCCCCGTAGTGCGTCGGATGGGCCAGTGCCGGGTCACACGGAAGCAGCCTGGCGGCGCCACCGGGGTTCTCCAGCCGGTAGCCCTCGTGGATGAGGAAGGCGTTGACCCTCGCCAGCACCTCGCCGAGCAGTTCGGGCTCATCGAGGTACTCACGCGGGTCGGCGAGCCGGAGCAGCACCTTCTCGACCTCCCCCGGCTGGTCGCGCCGTTCCATCAGCAGCTCGGTCGCCCAATCCCTGCGGTACTGGCCGTCGTACTCGGGCACCTCCTGCCAGCCGGCCCGCTTGAGGAAGCCCGCGATCTCGAAACCTCGCCGGTAGTAGAGGTCGTCGTCACCCGCGACGACGCGGCCGAGTTCCTGCAGGGTGTTCTCGTCCAGGGTGAGACCGTGCTGCTGGGGCTGGGACTGGGTCATGCCGCTCCTTCAGTCGATTCAGTGTTCGGGCCGGAGGCGGATCCGTCAGGAGGTCCGTCCTCGTTGTCGAGGCTGCGCGTCCCCTCCGGCTCGTGCTCTTCCGCTCCCTCGTCGGGGAGCTCGTCATCGGCCGGCAGTTCGAGCGCCGTCCACGGTTGGGCGTCCTCCGGCGGGACGGTCGGCCGGGAGTAGTCGGCCGGGTGGATGCCCTGCTGGTCGAGCTCCTGCCACAGTCCCGCCAGGGCTTCGTCCGGGTCGAACCTGAACTCGCTCTCACGGATGCGCCAGAACCTCCACCCGACTCGCTGGAGTTCACGGTCCCGCTGCTGGTCGTGCCGGATCTGGTCGAGCGTCGAGTGGTAGTAGTCTCCGTCGCACTCCACACCGAGGCGGCCACGGGCGCCGACCACGACGAGGTCGATGCGCTTGCTGCCGGCCGGGTACTGCGGCACGACGTGGTACCCGCGCCGCTTCAGCCGCAAGTAGACCTGCTGCTCGAAGAGGGAGTCGAAGGGTGCCCGCCGGACGTCGGGCAGCACCGGGCCGATGTCGTCCGCCTCGGCCAGGGCCGCAGGCGGGTTCTGCATGTAGCCGAGCAGGTTCAGCCGCAGGTCGCCGGGTTTGAGCCGGTCCGGCGGTACGGAGTAGAAGAGCCGCATCTGGTCCTGTGCGCGACTGGCCGCCACGTTGTAGGCCTGCTGTTCGCTGCGCAGGCCGCCCGAGATGCGCCGGACTCGGTCCACGACCATCGACAGGAAGATGACGTGCCGCTCGTCGCCCTGGAACTGGGCCGGCGTGCCCACCCGGATGCGGTGGCGTTCCCGGACCGGGGCCGGAAGGCGCTGCTCGATCAGCTGCTCAAGCAACTTGACCTGGCCGACGGTGCCTTGGAGCACGATGACACCCATGGTCTTGTTCTCGTAGGCCGGATCCGTGGTCAGGTCGGCGAGGCAGTCCACGATCGCCTCGGCCTCCTTGGGGTTCCGGATCCGACTGTCGCGTCCCTCGGCGACCCCTCCTTCGACGTAGTGCGTCAGCAGAGGGTCGAGTCGCTCACCGCCGTACTGCCGGAGCGGGATGAGGCCCGGCGGTGTGTAGAAGGTTTCCGAGGACCAACCGATGATTTCGGGCATGCAGCGGAAGTGCTCCTGCAGGCGGATCGTCGATGGGAAGAGCGCCGACAGCAGCTGGTACAGATTGGAGTGCGGCATGTACAGCTGGCGCAGGTGCGGCGGCACTTCCGGAAGGTGCGCGGTCAACCGGTCCTGGATCTGTTGGGTGCGTCCGAATCCGGTGACCGGGGGGGTGCACTGCTTGTCGTCGCCGACCACGATGATCCGCGGCGCGAGCCAGAGGAGGAAGAGCGCGTCCATGCCGGCCTGACTGGCCTCGTCGACGATCACCACGTCGAATGCGTCCTGCCTGGGCCGGATCATCTCCGCCACCCGTGCGATGGGCATCACCCAGGCCGGCACCGCCCCTTGGGCGATGTCCATCGCGCTGCGGGCGGCAGCCTTGAAGTGGGATGCGTTCTTTCCCTTGCCCTTGCCGTACGAGGCCATGTGCGTGCGGTAGGCCTGCAGCGCCGAGCGCTGCTCCGAGGTCATGCGGACGAGGCAGTGCAACCGACCCTGCGCGGCGGCCAGATCCCCCGTGAGCTGCTCCAGCTTCGCCTCGTGCTCGGTCAGCTCGCCGTCGAGCCTCTGCTCCCGGCCGGGCGCGCGTTCGTCGTCGATGAACTCACACGCCTTCGCCCACGCCCATGCCTCGCGGAGCCGTCCGACACGTTCGTCCCAGGCCGGATCGTCGGCCTCGGCTTCGAGCCGACCCGCGAGGGCGGGCGACGCGGCCCGAAGGCCTTCGAGCAACTCCGCGCAGCGCCTCCGCCGTTGGTCCCGCCGCTGCGCGGCCGCGAGGGCTTCGAGCGCCTTCGCGTACCGGTCGACGTCGCGGTCCCTCAGGGCCTGGGCCATGGCGAGCGCCTCGACCGGCGTAGCCGCACTGTCGCCCTCACCACACAGGAGATGCTCCCACCGATCCAGTCGCGCGGACGCCTCCTCGGCACGCTGCCGACCTGCCAACGCCGACGCGGCCTCGGCGAAGTCCTGCCACCCCTGCGGTCTGGTCAAGTCGAGGTAGACACCGTGGCGTACGAGGACCTCGTCGATCTGCTCGCGAATCCGGCCGAATGCGTCGATCTCGGCCAGCTGTCGGTACCGCTCGCGCAGTGCCGCCAGCCGCACCTCCAGCGGTCCGTCCGGGAGGGCCGCTCCGACGTGTTCCCAGCGCGTGGCGACGGCCGCCAGCGCCGCGTAGGCGTGCAGATGCGCGAGGACGGCGCCCAGGTCGTCCGTGGAGGCCGGCGCGATCCCGTCCACCTGACAGGTACTGAGGAGCTCCTCGGCCTCCCGCTGGGCCCTCGGCACGAAGCGGGTACGCAGCTGACGGCCCCCGGCCAGGTACTTCGTCAGGGCCGGGATCGTGGCCGCCATGCGATGGGCACGGTCCGGGGTCAGGGACCCCGGAAGGACCACTGTCCTCAGACCTACTCGTTCGAGACCGTCGGTCACGTCGGACAAGACGCCCGCGACATCCGTGACGCGCTGCCAGAGATCGGGATTGCGCCGGGCGAGCCGATCCGCCAAGGCACGCGCCACCCAGCCCTCGGTCCCCCAGCGTACGGCCTCCCACGGAACGCTGAGTCGGTGCAGCCGGCTCCGCCCGGAGCGCAGCAGTTCCGCCAGCTCGTCAGTCCTGGCGGTTTCGAGCGCGGCCAACTGGGCCCGCACCCCCACCGCTGCGGGAGAGAGCCCGTTGACACTCAGCTGACCCGCCGCGACGGCCGCCGCGACCTGGCCGGGAGTCGGCAGCGCCTCGACCGAGGGGTACACCCCGGACTCCGCCCACTGCCCGGCGCCGTCCCTCAGCAGCGCGAGCAGCTCATCCGCTTGGGCGGGCGACAGTGGAGGCGTGCTCTGAGCCCGATCGGGCAGCCTCCCGATCCAATTCAGCCGCACCGCCTCGTCCTGCACCTTCTGCACGATCGCGGCGAGTGTTCCCGAGTAACCCGGTGCGACCTCCGGGTGCTGGTAGACCTCCGCCTCCCGCAACGAGATCACCTGCTCCGTCAGCAGCTTGATCCGGCTGCGGAGCTCGTACCGCCGCTGGGTCAAGCGGTTGATCTCTCCCCGCAGCTGCTCGGTGTCGCCCGCCGCCACCTGATCGCTCAAGGCGTTGATGGTGCGTTCGAGCTCGTTCGCACCGTCCTGGCTGGTGCTGCTGAGCAGGAGAACGCACAAGTCCCGCACCGCTGGGGGCAGCTTGTCCCGGAGAACCGTCAAGGCCTGGTCCCTCGCGCTGGTGACGAGGACCCGCTGGCCCTGGGCCAGGAGGGCGGACACCAGGTTGGCGATCGTGTGCGTCTTGCCCGTTCCCGGCGGCCCCTGCACCACCACACCCGTGTCGCGCTGCAACCGTTGGAGGACGGATCGCTGCTGGGCATTGGTCTTCCCGGGGAACAGGGGTTCGTCACCGAAGAGCGCGGGAGCCGGCCTCCCGCCCCAGTTCTGCCGGTCTCCGGAATCCAGCGACATCACCAACTGTGCGAGCCCGAGCGGAGCCTGCCGTTCGGACACCACGGTCTCAGCGATGCGGTCGTAGAAGCTCAGAACCGCGTTTCGGTCCCTGGGACGCATCAGGAGGGCCGGCGCGAAGGTCAGCCTGGCACCCACCTCCGGCCCCGCCGGCGGACGCCAGTTGCTGCTGAACGCCACCGGTCGAGGAAGCACCAGGTCCTGCCACTGCGAGAGACAATCCAGTGCCTCCTCACTCAGCAAATGGAGAGGCCTCGCGGAGAGCTCTTCGTCGAACGCCGCCGAGCGTTCCGGCGCCCACCCGTCGTCCGTGTCGAGGAAGTCACGGTCTTCGAGACGAACTGCCCCGTTGCCGGTGAGACGCACCGTGATCCGTGCGGTCCGCCGGTCCACCTGGGTCTCCACTCTCCGTGAGAGCACGTGCCGGTGAATCACCCCGCCGTTCGGTTCGCTCCAGGACAACAGGCCTACAGCAAGGACGAGTTCGTACTGGTCGTCCTGCTGTGCCAGCTGCTGGTGCCAGTGGTAGATCTTCTCGTAGAGCTCCCGCTGCAACCGCTCGGCCCGTTCGCGTTCCGCCCACAGGCGCCAGCGCGCGAGCCAGGGTCCGTACGCCCGCAGGACCTCATCAGCGTCCTTCCTCGCGACGGTCGCCGCACCGTCCTGCCAATGATCGTCGCCAATCGATCCCGGGATCCAGGACCGGTACGGCCCCTCCTCGGCCAGCGGCGGGTCCTCGGCATCGGCATCCTGGCACCGCCGCTCGTCGACCCACCCTTCGAGCACTGGCGGAGGTTCCGGCGCTGCAGCCTGCGGAACGTGGTCCAGGACAAGCAGCGGACGCTCGTCGTCGGACGGCCTGGGCACCTTCGCCGGCAGGTCGGCCAGCCAGAGCGGACCCCAGGAACGCGTGTCCCGGAGCCGCTGATGGCTGCTCTGCACGACCTCGCGCAGGAACCCGACCAGCGCAGCGGTCTGGCCGATGACATCCGGATCACTCGCATGGCGTGGTGGAACGCTCACCATTCTCCCCTCGGTCGGTGACGAACGTTCCAGGATGGGGGCGGACACCGTGACTGGAAGGGCATCACGGCAAGGTGGCCGAATACACCCTCAGTGATGGCCGACATACATTCAGTCGCAGGGCGCATGCAGCGCAGAGATCAATTCCATTGCGCTTCAGTGCGCCCCCACGATCTCCCGCCAGGGCCCGAAAGCACGCCTTGGTGCCCCAACAGCCGCTATAACTTGATCTGTTCGCCGACCGCAGGCGATCCGATGGCGATGAGTCGGACTGAAGGAGATCACGGGGTGGACGGCAATGCCCGTCGCACTTTCGAGGAGACGGTGATCTCCCAGGCTCAGGGATGGGCCGACGAACTCATCGAGTTCGGGCCTCGCAACACGCTGCTTCATTTCAAGGACACCAAGAACGGCAGCCTTGACCCGACCTTCACTGCCGCCGAGGCCCAGCACGCACTGCTGACCGGCCGGAAGGTCCGGCTCGCGGCACTCTTCCCGGATCCACCCGAACACAAGGCCGCCTGCCTCCGCGCGCGCACTCTTCGCCGTCGGATCGTGGAACTCGACGAAGAACAGGGTGTGGAGGCCGGCCGCCTGGGGTGCGGACTGCTCTGCGTCGATCCGCCGACGGCCACGCAACGGACTCCGGGCCCGGCGGCCGAGCGCGAGCCGTGAGGCTCGGCCGGGCCGCACACCGCCGGTTCCTCGCGCCGGCGGCATCGGCCGCCAGGGTGCATCGGAGCCGCCGAACAACCGGTCACCGAACGTGTCCGACCGGACACAGGTCATGGGCAGCGATGGTGCCCACGGACGGACAGGGGCAGGCTGAGAAGTGCACCCCGCGACGGACGGCCGATCGGACCCGCAGCCGTTACGGGTCGCGCCGGCCGCGCTCCACTCCACGCACCGGGTCCTCGGAGGTCACCCATGACCGATCCCGCTGCCCGCCACACGCTCGGCCCGATCGTGGTCGGCACGGACGGTTCGCCCCAGGCCCGGAATGCCGTGACCTTCGCGCTCCGCGAGGCCCGACTTCGCGCCACCGGCCTGCGGGCCGTCTGCGCGTACGAGTACACCCCCACCCGGCGCTCCGGCTTCGAATGGACGGTTTCCTCGGGCCCCGACCGCGGCCCCGTCCCCCAGCAGCGCGACCTCGTCACGCAGGCGGTGGCCGACTCCGTCAAGGAACTGCAGGAGCAGCTCGGCGAACCGTTCGTGAACGTGGAGATCGTCTGCGAACCAGGCCGCCCGGCGCAAGTCCTCCTCGAAGCGAGCAAGGACGCCGGCCTGCTGGTCGTCGGCTCCCGAGGGTCGGGTGCCTGGGGACGCCTCGCCCTGGGATCGACCAGTACCGAGGTCGTCCACCACGCCCGTCTCCCGGTCGTCGTCGTCCCGGCGGAACACGACACCGCAGCTTCCTGAGCGGGTTCATGGCCGACAGTGCGGCCGGGGCCGAGTTCCGCGAGGGCGATCCGCTCAAGCTCCACCGCCGTCAGCAGTCGGCGCAGAGCGACCACCGGCGTTCGAACGTCGATCTGCGGTCAGACCGGCGACGACGGGACGGGGGCCGGTTCCTCCGGCGCCCGGGTGCCGGGGGGCTCCTCCTCGGTCCCGGGAGCGATGCCGCGGCGCTCGGCGACCCACACCGCAATGATGACGACCGCCAGCGCCACCAGGGCGATGGCCAGCCGAAGGCCGAGGTTGGCGTGGGAACCGAAGCTGAGTTTGACGATGGCCGGGGCGATCAGCAGCGAGACCAGGTTCATCACCTTCAGCAAGGGGTTGATGGACGGTCCGGCGGTGTCCTTGAACGGGTCTCCCACGGTGTCGCCGATGACGGTGGCCGCGTGGGCGGGGCTGCCCTTGCCCCCGTGGTGGCCGTCCTCGACCAGTTTCTTCGCGTTGTCCCAGGCACCGCCCGATGTCGCCAGGAAGACGGCCATCAGGGTGCCCGTTCCGATCGCACCGGCGAGGTACGAGCCCAGCGAGCCGACACCGAACAGGAAGCCGATCGCGATCGGGGCCATGACGGCGAGCAGGCCCGGCGTGGCCAACTCGCGCAGCGCGTCGCGGGTGCAGATGTCCACCACCCGGCCGTACTCCGGCCGTTCGGTGCCGTCCATGATCCCGGGCCGGGTGCGGAACTGTCGGCGGACCTCGAAGACCACCGCGCCGGCGGAGCGCGAGACGGCGCTGATGGCCAGGCCGGAGAAGAGGAAGACGACGGCGGCACCGGCGAGGAGACCGACCAGGTTGTTGGGCTGGTCGATGGCCAGGCTCAGGCTCGGCCCGTGGGCGGCCGGGCCGATCTGGGCCTCCGCGGTGTTGATGGCGTCGGTGTAGGAGCCGAACAGCGCGGTGGCCGCGAGTACGGCGGTGGCGATGGCGATGCCCTTGGTGATCGCCTTCGTGGTGTTGCCGACCGCGTCCAGTTCGGTGAGCACCTGGGCGGCCCGGCCGGTGACGTCGCCGGACATCTCGGCGATGCCCTGCGCGTTGTCGGAGACCGGACCGAAGGTGTCCATCGCGACGATCACGCCGACGGTGGTCAGCAGCCCGGTGCCGGCCAGCGCGACCGCGAAGAGTGCGAGGATCAGTGAGCCGCCGCCGAGCAGGTAGGCGCCGTACACGGCTGCGCCGATGGCCACCGCGGAGTACACGGCTGCTTCCAGGCCGAGCGCGACACCCGAGAGCACCACGGTCGCCGGGCCCGTCAGCGAGGTCCTACCGATCTCCCGCACCGGGCGGCGGCTGGTCTCGGTGAAATAGCCGGTGAGCTGCTGGATCACGGCTGCCAGCACGATACCGATGGCCACTGCGGCCAGAGCGAACAGCCGCGGGCTGCCCGCGTGCCGGGTGATCTCGGCCGGCACCCCGTGGAGACCGGAGAAGTGGGCCGGCAGGAATGCGAATACGGCGCCGGCCACGAGAACCAGCGATACGCCGGCGGAGGCGAAGAAACCGCGGTTGATCGCGGTCATCCCGCTGCGGTCACCGGCCCGCGGCGACACCAGGACGATGCCGAGCACCGCCGTGAGCACCCCGATTCCGGGCACCACCAGTGGAAAGGCCAGCCCGACGTCGCCGAACGCGACACGGCCCAGGATCAGTGCCGCGACGAGGGTCACGGCGTACGACTCGAAGAGGTCTGCCGCCATGCCCGCGCAGTCCCCGACGTTGTCGCCCACGTTGTCGGCGATCGTGGCCGCGTTGCGCGGATCGTCCTCCGGAATCCCCTGTTCCACCTTGCCCACCAGATCCGCCCCCACGTCGGCGGCCTTGGTGAAGATCCCCCCGCCCACCCGCATGAACATCGCCAGCAGTGCCGCGCCGAAGCCGAACCCTTCCAGCACCTCGGGTGCGTTCGCCTGATAGATCAGCACCACCGCCGTGGCCCCCAGCAGGCCGAGCCCGACGGTGAACATACCGACCACCCCGCCGGTGCCGAAGCCGATCCGCATCGCCTGGTGCGAATCCGAGCGCACCGCCTGCGGCGCGGCCGACGCCTCTCCCTCGGCGGGCGCCCGTGTCGCGGCCGCCCTCGCCGCCGCGGCCACCCGAACGTTGGCGCGTACCGCCAACTGCATCCCCACGTACCCGGTCACCGCCGAGAACGCGGCCCCGACCAGGAAGAACACGGAACGGCCGATCCGCTGCCCCCAACTGTCCGCCGGCAGCAGCAACAGCACGAACGGCACCACCCCGGCGAACACCCCAAGAGTGCGGAACTGGCGCGCGAGATAGGCGTTCGCACCTTCCTGCACGGCTCCGGCGATCTGCCGCATGGTCGGGGTGCCCTCATCTGCGGCGAGCACCTGCCGTGCCAGTGCCCAGGCCACCACCAGGGCACCGGCTGCGATGGCCGCGACGATGACCACAAGGGTTCGGTCCGACCCGGTCAGCACCGGTGCGACCGCGGTCCGGACGCCGACCATACCGTCCTCCTTGACGTTGCGCTGGTGCGCCCTGCGCCAGGCGCCCGTCAGGGGTTGGCCCCTGTTCAAACCGAGGCTAACCCCTGGTGCCAGAGGCCCTCAGAGCATCGGCGCCAACCGGGTGACCCACCGTGCGACCACTGCTGGCCCGCCCGAGAATGGAGGCCTAGGGGCCGGCGGCGACGCATGACGCCGACGAACGCGCTGGGAGACACCGCCATGGACTTCGAAGTGATCGTCGAGATCCCCGAGGGCTCGCGCAACAAGTACGAGATGGACCATGAGACCGGGCGGATCCACCTGGACCGGATGCTGTTCACTGCTACGCGATATCCAGCCGACTACGGGTTCATCGAGCACACCCTCGGCGGGGACGGTGACCCTCTTGACGCGCTCGTCATCGTCGGGGAGCCGACCTTTCCGGGATGCAGCGTCACCTGCCGCGCCATCGGCATGTTCGTGATGACCGACGAGAAGGGGCCGGACGAAAAGGTGCTCTGCGTGCCCGCGCACGACCCTCGATTCTCCCACCTGCAGGACATCGAGGACGTACGCTCCTTCGACCTCATGGAGATCACCCACTTCTTCGAGGTCTACAAGGACCTCGAACCCGGGAAGTCGGTCGAGGGCTCGCACTGGGCCAACAAGGCCGAGGCGTACGCCGAGATCGAGGCCTCCCGCGCCCGCGCGGCGACCGGGGGCAGCTGACGCCGGGAGCTCGGCGCTGAGCACTGCGCCGGGCAGGTCGTCCCGCAGCCCGCAGGGTCGGACGACCTGTCTCACCGGGTCAAGACCGGCCTTGCACATGGTTTCGACCACTGACAGAACCCTTGGCGACGGCTTCCGGACCCGCTGGACACCCTGTCATTCCCCTCCACCTGCCGCGCACCACTGCGAGCACCCGCATTCCGCGACGCCCACCGACCGGCATCGAGCCTGGCAGGTGTCACCTCCACTGCCGCACCCAACTACCGTTCACGAACTGACCGGTGAGCAGAGATCAGGTCGCGGTACCAGGTGTAGGAGGCCCTCGGGGTGCGCTTCTGGGTCGCGAAGTCGACGTGGACGAGGCCGAAGCGCTGGTGGTAGCCCTCGGCCCATTCGAAGTTGTCGAGGAGGGACCAGGTGTAGTAGCCGCGGACGTCGACGCCTTCGGCGGCGGCCTGGGCGAGGGCGTCGAGGTGGGTGGCGAGGTAGTCGATGCGGGGCTGGTCGGGGTCGGTCTCCTCGGTGACGGAGCAGCCGTTCTCGGTGATGGTGAGGGGTGGGAGGGCCTGGCCGTAGGTGTCGCGGAGGTCGAGGAGGAGGCGGGTGAGGCCGTCGGGGACGACGGGCCAGCCGAAGGCGGTGTGGGGGACGTCGGGGATGTCGACGAGGTCGAAGGGGAGGCCCGGGTCGGTGGGGGCGGCGATGCGGGTGGGGTTGTAGTAGTTGACGCCGAGGCCGTCGAGGCCGGGGGTGTGGATGAGCTCCAGGTCGCCGGGGCGGACGGCGCCGTAGATGTCGTCGGGGACACCCAGGACGGAGAGGTCGGGGTAGCGGCCGAGGAGGACGGGGTCGGTGAACAGGCGGTTGTGCAGGGTGTCGTAGGCGTGGGCGGCGGCGAGGTCGGCGTCGGAAGCGGAGGCCGGCTCGACCGGGGTGAGGTTGTTGGAGAGCATCACCCCGAGACCGCGCTCGTGGAGGGCGGCGGCGGCCAGGCCGTGGCCGAGGAGCTGGTGGTGGGCCGCGGGGAGCGCCTCGAACATCAGGGCGCGGCCGGGGGCGTGGGTGCCCAGGGCGTAGCCGAACACGGTGTGGACGAAGGGCTCGTTGAGGGTGATCCAGGTGGGGATGCGGTCGCCGAGGCGGTCGGCCATGACGGTGGCGTACTCGGCGAAGCGGTACGCGGTGTCACGGTCGAGCCAGCCGCCGGTGTCTTCGAGGGCCTGCGGGAGGTCCCAGTGGAAGAGGGTGGGCAGTGGGGTGATGCCGGCGTCGAGGAGGGCGTCGACGAGGCGGTCGTAGAAGGCGAGGCCGGCGGGGTTCACGGCGCCCGCGCCGGTGGGCTGGATGCGGGGCCAGGCGATGGAGAAGCGGTAGCCGTCGAGGCCGAGGCCGCGCATCAGCTCGATGTCCTCGGGATAGCGGTGGTAGTGGTCGCAGGCCACCGCCCCCGTGTGCCCGTCGCGGACGGCCCCGGGCCGGGCGACGAAGGCGTCCCACACGGAGGGCCCGCGCCCGTCCTCCGCCACTGCCCCCTCGATCTGGTAGGCGGCGGTGGCGGCACCCCAGCGGAACCCCGGCGGCAGGTCGTAGCGGTCCGGCACATCAGCCTCCCGGGCGTGAATATGAGGAAGGCTCATGTTACTGACGTCACGCCGAAACACCAGGGGGACCGACCGCCGACGCCGAACCCGCCGGCCCCGGTCAGCCTCCGACGGCGACATCGGCGAAGGGCACGGGACTCAGGCCGAGCGGGCCCCCGAAGGGAGAGTTCAGGGCGTAGACGAGGACGACCATGAAGGCGATGAGGCTGGTGAAGCCCATGGCCAGGACGAGGTGCGTACCGGTGCGCTCGATGCCGAAGAGGAACATCAGGCCCAGGGTGAGTGCGCCGCCGGCGAGCAGGCCGAACCACATCACGCCCGACATGCCCCGCCTCCCGTCCGCCTCACGGCCGTGGCGCGCCTGGTAGGCGACCGAGATCTGCCCGAACGCCAGCTGGTCGACCTGCTGTTGGGCATTGGTGGTGGGCTCGAAGGACGTCCAGGCGTTCTGTACGTCGTGCAGGAGCGTCCAGCCGCGCGTGCCCAGCGGCTTGCCCTGCGCCATCAGGGGCCACTCGTCGTTCCGGACGTAGGCGGCGTAGGTGTCGGCCGCCGCGCGGGCCCGCTGAGCAGCGGCCGGTGGCAGCCCGTCGGCGAGCAGATAGGTCTGGTGCAGTGCCCCCGCCTCGGCGCTGAGGTTGGTGTCGGCGTCCGACTTCGCCTCCCACACCGTCACCAGCGCAAGGCCCAGCACCAAGGCGTACAACACGCCGACCATCATCGTCAGGTACTCGGCGGTGTCGTCCCGCACCTCGCCCTCCCGCGCCGAACGCCTCGCCCTACGGCCGTTCAGCAGGACAGCACCGCCGGCGACCACGACGAACCCGACGACGATGCCGATCACGGCGATCACGTGTTCCATGGCGCCCCCGAGCTCGGGTCGGTCCGGCGCCGCAGCCTCCGGCGACGCCACGCGATGGCTGCGGCGGCCGTCGCAGGAACGAACAGGAGCAGGAAGAACAGGAGAAATCTGTGCAGCAGCGGGGGCGTGCCGTGGCCGAACCGGCCGGAGTGCAGAAGGGGTGACGACACGTGGTTTCCCCCTGCCAGTGGCCCCGGGGAGCCGGAGGGTGTAGGTGTTGTGGACGACGCGCCGCCGGCGCCACTCGGCGAGGCCTGCCCGGATTTGTGCCCGTTGCCCGGCGTCCCGGCACCGGAAGCGCCCGTCCTCGGTGCCCTCGGTCCGCCCGAGGGGGACCCGGATGCGGGCGACCTGGGTGCACGGGCCCCGACTGCGGGAGCTCCGGCGCCGACTACCCCGCCCGTCATGGGTGTTCCAGGAACAGGGGCTGCACCGGCTGCCCCCGGGACGCCGACGGATGTTCCAGGAACAGGAGCTGCACCGGCTGCTCCCGGGACACCCGCGGATGCTCCAGGAGCGGAGGCCGCACCGACTGCCCCCGGAACGCCCGCGGATGTTCCAGGTACAGGAGCCGGGACCCCGGGCGCAGCGACTCCGGGCGCGGGCGCTCCGGCTGCGGGAACTCCGGGGGCGGCAGCCCCGCCCGCGGGCGCTCCAGGAGCAGCAGCCCCGGGCACAGGTGCACTGGGCGCAGGTGCCCCGGCTGCGGGCGGCGCGGGTACAGGAGCCCCGGGGACGAGGCCCCCGCCCACAGGTACCCTCGCTCCGCCTGCAGGGCCGCCCGGCGCCGGACCGCCAGGTACAGAGCCCCCGGGCGCAGCGCCACCGGGCACAGGACCACCAGGCGCAGCGCCACCAGGTACAGAACCACCGGGCACAGAACCGCCAGGTACAGGACCGCCGGGCACAGGACCACCAGGCGCAGCGCCACCAGGCGCCGGACCGCCGGGCACAGAACCACCGGGCACAGAACCACCGGGCGCAGGACCGCCAGGCACAGGACCAGGAGGTACAGAACCGCCGGGCACGGAACCACCAGGTACAGAACCACCAGGCCCCCCTGCTCCGCCCGGGGGAGCCTCGGGTGCTGGGGCCCCGACTCCGCACGCAGGTGCTCCAGCCGTTCCCGGAGTTACCGGGGCTCCCGGCGTTGTCGGCGCCGACGCGCTCGCGCCCGGCGCGGTTCCCGGCGTCGCCGCTCCCGGGGGCGGCGGTGCGCCCGGCGCGGGTGCACCCGCGCCGGGGGGTGGTGCAGGGTTGGCCTTCACGCCGGTGTAACCCGAGTGCGCCGTGCGGGAGAGGCCGCGGTGCCCGTAGGCCGTCACCCCGTGGGCGGTGACCAGGCCCTGGTGCTCACCGGGCAGGGCGCGCAGGGTCGCCGTGCAGACGATGGTGGCGACCGGCTGGAGTCGGGGGATGCCTCCTGCCTCGCCGTCCTGGCAGTGCGGCTCGGTCCCGGGAGCGAGGGTGTCGGCGATCCGGATGTCGGTCACCGGGGATCCGCCGCTGTTGCGCAGCAGGTAGCGCACCCGCACCTGGTCGCCGGCCTTCACCCCGGGGGTGCCTGATTGGCCGTCGACGGTCACGGACAGCTCCAACTCCCCGGCCACGAAGCCATCCTGGGGAAGGACGGCGAATGCGTTGGCCAGTGGCTGACCGGCGACCGAGCCGGCCAGCACAAGGCCGGCGACAGCCGCACAGAAGGACGATTTCCAGCCAGGCATATGATCCAGTAATGGCCTGGGGAGTGGCCCGCGCTCCTTCTGACACGCCATCCGGGGGTATCGACCCGCGCCGATCACACCACAGGGCTATCGGCAGCAGGGGCGGCCGTGCAGCGGCCGCAGCCCCGCACCGTCCCGGACGTGCCCCCCGGACGGGCACCGCCGGAGGACCTGCGTGACCACTGAGGAGCGGGTGCCAACCCGCTTCATTCGCTGGGCAATTCATGGACAAAGCCCGGTAAAGGCTGCGCGCGACGCCTTGAGGCGCCGGAAGACCCGTCAGTAACCTCGGGGCGACACCGCGCGACAAGGAACGCCTGCGGTGCGGCCCCCCGATGCCACCTCGGCTGTCATGCGCCTGACATGCCGCATTCCGGGGCCATCCCCCACCTCCCGTACAGCGCAAGCACCACGCCGGTCCGCGGCCACCGCCGGGGCCGGCCAGCACATGCCGCGATCCGTCAGCACGGGCCCGAGCCCGTACCGGCGAACACCCCGTTGCCGGCACCGGCCGCGCCCTCGTCCCCCACGGAGGGTCGACTCTTGCGCTCCCACTCCCCCAGCAGCAGCCTGCGCCCGCCCAGGGCGCGCAGGTTGCTCGCCGCCCTGCCGGCCATGGCCATGGCCGCGACCGGTCTGCTCGCGATCGCCGCGCCGAGCGCGAACGCCCAGAGCGACGCGCCCACGGCCGGCGCCGCCACCAAGCGGGTCTGTGCCGCCCCGAGCCACCCCGGCGAGATGGCCTGCCTGGCCCTCGTCCGCACCGACCTGGCCCAGCACCTGACGCTGGCCCCGAACATCAACCCGTCCGGGTACGGCCCGAGCGACCTCGCCTCGGCGTACAAGCTCCCCGCCTCGGCCGGCTCCGGCGCCACCGTCGCCATCGTGGACGCCCAGGACGACCCCAACGCCGAGTCCGACCTCGCCACCTACCGCTCGCAGTACAACCTGCCGGCGTGCACCACCGCGAACGGCTGCTTCAAGAAGGTCGACCAGCGCGGCGGCACCAGCTACCCGACCGCCGACAGCGGCTGGGCCGGCGAGATCTCGCTCGACGTCGACATGGTCAGCGCGGTCTGCCCCAACTGCCACATCCTGCTGGTCGAGTCCGACGACGCCTCCATGGACAACCTGGGCGCCGCGGTCAACACGGCCGTCTCGATGGGCGCCAAGTACGTCTCCAACAGCTACGGCGGCTCCGAGGACTCCACCGACCCGACCTCCGACTCCAGCTACTTCAACCACCCGGGCGTCGCGATCACCGTCTCCTCCGGTGACTCCGGCTACGGCGTCGAGTACCCGGCGGCCTCGCAGTACGTCACCGCGGTCGGCGGCACCAGCCTCAACCACGCCTCCAACACCCGTGGTTGGAGCGAGTCGGTGTGGGGCAGCAGCTCGGGCGGTGACGGCGCCGGCTCCGGCTGCTCCGCCTATGACGCCAAGCCCAGCTGGCAGCACGACTCCGGCTGCGGCAAGCGCACCGTCGCCGACGTCTCGGCCGTCGCCGACCCGGCGACCGGCGTCGCGGTCTACCAGACCTACGGCGGCTCCGGCTGGAACGTCTACGGCGGCACCAGCGCCTCCTCCCCGATCATCGCCGCGGTCTACGCCCTCGCCGGCGCTCCGGCCTCCGGCACCACCCCGGCCTCCTACCCGTACGCGCACACGGGTTCCCTGTTCGACGTGACGAGTGGCGCCAACGGCAGCTGCTCGCCGTCCTACCTGTGCACCGCCGGCGCCGGCTACGACGGCCCGACCGGGCTCGGCACCCCCAACGGCACCGCCGCCTTCACCTCCGGCAGCACCGGCGGCAACACCGTCACCGTCACCAACCCGGGCAACCAGAGCACCGCCCAGGGCTCCTCGGCCAGCCTGCAGATCCACGCCACCGACTCGGCCACCGGCCAGACCCTGAGCTACGGCGCGAGCGGCCTGCCGGCCGGGCTGTCCATCAACGCCTCCACCGGCCTGATCACCGGCACCGCGACCACCGCGGGCAGCTCCACCGTGACGGTGACCGCCACCGACGGCACCGGCGCCAGCGGCTCCACCACCTTCGGCTGGACCGTCACCGGCACCGGCGGCGGCTGCACCGGCACCCAGCTGCTGGGCAACCCCGGCTTCGAGACCGGCAGCGCCTCGCCCTGGACGGCCAGCTCGGGCGTGATCGACAACTCCAGCGGTGAACCCGCGCACGGCGGCAGCTGGAAGGCCTGGCTCGACGGCTACGGCAGCACGCACACCGACACGCTGAGCCAGTCGGTCACCGTGCCGGCCGGCTGCAGGGCCACGCTGAGCTTCTACCTGCACATCGACACCGCGGAGAGCACCACCTCCACCCAGTACGACAAGCTGACCGTCCAGGCCGGCTCCACCACCCTGGCGACCTTCAGCAACCTCAACGCGGCCGCCGGCTACACCGTGCACAGCTACGACCTGTCCGCGTTCGCCGGCCAGACCGTCACCGTCAAGTTCACCGGCACCGAGGACTCCTCCCTCCAGACCAGCTTCGTCCTCGACGACACCGCCCTCACCACCTCCTGACCCGACGACAGCAAGCGGCGGCGACCACGTCCTCGTCGAGCCGGCAGCCCTGGGCGTCGAGCAGCCGGAGCTCGATCGCGGGCGCCGACCTCGGG
>NZ_JBEOUW010000031.1:80376-111624 GCF_040303045.1 Kitasatospora sp. NPDC096140 | reverse complement strand
CCGGTGGACGCAGGACGCGTCCACCGGCCCCCGGCCGTGGTGCCCGTCGGGGCGATCAGGCCAGGATTTTCGCCTTGGCCTGTTGGTACTCCTCGTCGGAGATGGCGCCCTTCTCCTTCAGGTCCGCCAGTTTCGCCAGGTCGTCGACGTGGCTGCCGCCGCCGCCCGGTCCGGACGCCGCCGCGTCACGGACGTAGGCCTGGAACGCGGCCTGGTTCTCCTTGGCCTGTTCCATGTCGCGTTTGGTCATCGACTGCCCGCGGGCGATCAGGTAGATGAGCACGCCGATCAGGGGCAGCAGGATCACCAGGACCAGCCAGCCGGCCTTGCCCCAGCCGCCGAGGTCGTGGCTGCGGAAGATGTCCGTGATGATCTTGAAGAGCAGGAAGAACCAGAGGATCCACAGGAACAGCTCCAACATCGTCCAGAAGATGTTGAGCAGCGGGTAGTCCGCGGCCAGCGTGTAGGTGTCCATGGCCGAGTCATATCACCGCAAAACGGACATTGCGCTCCGATGTTCGTCCGTTCCAGTGATCTTCCGGGGCGGCGGGAATAGCCGCGGCCGACCGGCGCCTCAGCCCAGTCCGGCTCGCCGCCGCAGCTCCACCGCGAGCCCGATCAGCTCGCCCCACCAGGCGTCGTGCCCGGTCAGCAGCAGTCGCTGCGCCTCGGCGACCGGCACCGGACGGACCTCTACCACCTGCTCGCCGTCGGCCGGGTTGGTCGGCGAGGACTCCAGCGCGACCTCTCCCCAGCCCCACAGCCACGCCTTCTCCGGGTGCGGCTGCCACGGCCGGTACGGCACCGGGTCGTCGGTGCGGCAGCGGTGCGCACCCAGCCAGCCCGGCTCGCCGAGCAGCCGGGCACCCGCCTCCTCGCGCAGCTCGCGCTCCAGGCAGGTGGTGATGCTCTCGCCCTGCTCCCGGGTGCCGCCGGGCAGGAACCAGTGGTCCCGGTCGTCCCGGCAGAGCACCACCTCGCCGTCCGCGAAGCCGACCAGGTGGATGTTGGTGACCAGGTCGTCCGGCGGCAGCACGGTGGAGAACTGCGCGTCGTAGCGGCCCCAGCTCCAGTACTGCGGCGCGTGCAACGCCGGGAAGCGGGCGGCGAGTTCGGCGGCTCTGGCGGAGGCGTCGGTGCGGTCCGTGGTATCGGTCATTCGGTGATCGTAGTGCCGGCCGGGAAACGGCGGGGGACGGTCGGATGGACGAGTGCGATGTCGGAGGTGGAGATGGCGCGCGGTCGGCGGGGGCGCGGTGCCTCGGCCGGCGCGCCGACCCAACTCCCCAGTGAGATCTCGGCGGTGATGCCCGGCCCGAAGCCGGCGATCAGTCCGGTGGTGCCCTCCGGCACGCCGCCGTCGTCGAACAGCCGGGCGAGGGCGTCGAACACGACGGCACTGGCGATGTTGCCGCGTTCGGTGAGCGTGGCGCGGCTGTAGCGGAAGGTGGCCGGTTCCAGGTTGAGGAAGCGGCACAGGTCGTCCAGGATGCGGGGGCCGCCGGCGTGCACGATGTAGAAGCCGAGCCCGGACACCTCCCAGCCGTGCTCGCCGGCCAGGCCGCGCAGCGCGGGCGCGAGCATCTCCATCGTGCCGGGCACCCGCTTGTCCAGCTGGAAGTGGAAGCCGGTGTCCTTCACCCCGTAGGAGATCCAGTTCTCGGTGCCCGGGACGAGGTGCGAGCCGTTGCGCTCGATCTGGACGCCGTGCCCGCCGTGCCCGCGCATCACCACGGCGGCCACCGCGTCGCCGAACAGGCCGTTGGAGAGCAGTGAGCCCACGCCGAGGTCGGTCGGCTGGTAGCAGAGCGAGCAGAACTCGCAGGCGACGATGAGCACGTTGGAACCCGGGTAGGCGCGGCAGAAGTCGTGCGCGCGGTTGACGGCGGCCCCGCCGGCCGCGCAGCCGAGCTGGGCGATCGGCACCTGGCGGGTGTCGGAGCGGAAGCCCATGGTGTTGATCAGCCAGGCGGTCATCGACGGCATCATGAAGCCGGTGCAGGACACGTAGACCATCAGGTCGATGTCCCGGGCGGTCAACTCGGCGTACGCCAGGGCCCGTTCGATCACCTCGGGGGCGCGGCGCTTGGCCTCGCGCTCGTACACCTCGTTGCGGCGGGTGAAGCCCGGGTGGGTGAGGGTCCGCTCGATCGGCTGGACCAGGTGCCGGGTCCGCACCCCGGTGTTCTCGATCAGCCGCAGGGCCAGGCCGAGCTGGGGGTGGTCGGCGTGCAGGGCGCGGGCGAGGTCGAGGGTCTCGCCGAGGGTGATGACGTGCTCGGGCACGGCGACGGCGGGGCGGCAGAGTGTTGCCATGGGTGTGTGGGTCTCCCCTGGGGGCCTGGGGGCAGGCCGGTGGATGCGTGGAACGGGTACGGGCGGCGCGGCGCGGCGCGGCTACCAGGCCACCGGCAGGGTGCGCGGAAAGCGCCAGATCGAGCCGGAGTCCCAGTCGAGTTCGGCCGGGTCGACGGCCGGCCGCAGGCCGGGGAAGCGCCGCAGCAGGGTGCCGATGGCGACCTGCAGCTCCATCCGGGCCAGGTGTGCGCCGAGGCAGTGGTGCTGGCCGTACCCGAAGGTCATGTGGGTGGGTGCGCCGCGGTCGAGGTCCAGCTCGTCGGGGCGCTCGTACACCGCCGGGTCGCGGTTGGCGGTCAGGTAGGAGACGTGCACCGCCTCGCCGGCCCGGATCAGCACCCCGCCCAGCTCCACGTCCTCGGTCGCGACCCGGGCGATGCCGACGCCCTGCCGGAACGGGATGAAGCGCAGCAGCTCCTCCAGGGCGCGCGGCAGCATCTCGGGCCGGGCGCGGAGCCGGGCGAGCTGCTCGGGGTGGGTGAGCAGGGTGTGGGTGATGTTGCCGAGCTGGTAGGTGCTGGTGTCGTGCCCGGTGACCAGCAGGACCATCGCCATCACGGTCAGCTCGTCGGCGTCCAGCAGTTCGTCACCGTCGCGGGCGGTGGCCAGGGCGCTGATCAGGTCCTCGCCCGGGGCGGCGCGGCGGGCCGCGGTCAGCTCGCCGAAGTAGGCGCGCAGCGCGGTCTTGGCGGTCTCCTGGCCGTCCCGGCTGCCCGGGCCCATCCGCATCATCGCGACGGCGTGGCCGCGCAGTTCGGCGCGGTCGGCCTCGGGGATGTCGAGCAGCTCGCAGATGGTGGTGAGCGGGAGCCGGTCGGCCAGGAAGTGCATCAGGTCGGCGGGGGAGCCGTGCTCGGTCATCTCGTCGTAGTAGCCGTCGACGATCCGCTGGGTGGCCGGGCGCATCCGTTCGACCTGGCGGTTGGTGAAGCCCTGGGCGACCAGTCGGCGCAGCCGGTTGTGGGCGGGCGGGTCCATCAGGTTGATCGCTTCCGCCTGGGCGATCGGGGCGGGCGTCATCCGCGGCAGGTCCCGGCCGATGCCCGCGGCGCGGCTGAACCGGCGGTCGGTGGTTACCACCCGGACGTCCTCGTAGCGGGTGGCCAGCCAGGCCTCGCCCTCGCCGTGCGGCAGCCGGATCCGGGCGATCGGGGCCTCGGTGAGCAGCCGCTTGAGGAGGGGGTCGAACTCCAGGCCGTCGGTGTGGTGGAAGGGGCAGTCCCACACGGGGGCGGTGGTGGTCACGGGCCTGTCCAATTGTCTTCGTCATGCCGGGTGATGCCGCCCGAGGTGGTTCTTCCGTTCGGGCGCGGACATGCAGATGTTCCCCCATGGATTGGCAAAAAGGGCGATTCGACGGGGAGTTAGCTCTAATGAGTGAGCTGCATGATTGTCATGCGAACTGCCTGTTGTGGCGGGCCAGTTGGGGCGGGCACGTCGGGGATCAGCCGCCGCCCGGCGCGACCAGGCCGGTCTCGTAGGCGAGGACCACCGCCTGCGCCCGGTCGCGCAGGTGCAACTTGGCGAAGATCCGGGCCACGTGCGTCTTCACCGTCGACTCGCTGAGGGTGAGCTCGCGCGCCAACTCGGTGTTGGAGAGCCCGCGTCCGAGCAGGGCGAGCACCTCCGCCTCGCGCGGGGTGAGCGGGGCGAGGTCCCGGTGCAGCGGCGGGCCCTCGGCGCCGGGAGCCGGACGCGGGGCGCCGGCCGCGAAGCGCTCGACCAGGCGCCGGGTGATCGAGGGCGCGAGCAGGGCGTCCCCGGTGTCCACCAGCCGTACGGCGGCGGCGAGATGGGCGGAAGTGACGTCCTTGAGCAGGAAGCCGCTCGCCCCGGCGGCCAGGGCGGCGTAGACGTAGTGGTCGAGGTCGAAGGTGGTCAGCATGATCACCCGGCAGCCCGGCACCCGGGCGAGGATCCGGCGGGCGGCCTCCAGGCCGTCCGTGCCGGGCATCCGGATGTCCAGCAGGGCGACGTCCGGCCGGTGCAGGACGGCGGCGGCCACCGCCGCCTCGCCGTCGCCGGCCTCGGCGACCACGTCGATGCCGCGCGCGGTCAGGATCATCCGGAAGCCGGTGCGGACCAGCTCCTGGTCGTCGGCGATCACCACCCGGGGGCGGCGCTCCGCCACCGGGTCCCGCACGTCCGCCGCGGTGCCCTCTGCCGCGGCGTCCTTGCCCACGGTGTCCTCGCCCACGGTGCCCCCCTCTGCAGTGATCTCTTCCACGGCTCTCCCCGTCGAGGCCTGCGGGGCCTCGCGGCGTGCGCCCTTACAGCGTGCGTTCCCTCGGGGGTGCGTTGCCTCACGGCGTGCGTTCCCTTACGGCGTGCGCTCGGTCACGGCCGGTCCAGCGGGATGCGGGCGCGGACCCGGTAGCCGCCGCCGAGCCGGCGCCGGGCGTCCAGGTCCCCGCCGTACACGGCGACCCGCTCGCGCAGGCCGAGCAGCCCGCGCCCGGTGCCGTCGGCCGGGCGCGGCGCCGGGGCGGGGCCGTCGGCGAGCACGCTGGGCCCGCTGTTGAGCACCTCGACCCGCAGGTAGTGGTCCGCGTAGCGCACCGTCACCTCGGCCGTCACCCCGTCCCCGTGCTTCAGTGCGTTGGTCAGCGCCTCCTGGACGATCCGGTAGGCCGTCACGTCGATGCCCGCCGGGAGCGGCCGGGGCTCGCCGGAGATCCGCACCTCGACCGGCAGCCCGGCGAAGGCGAACCGGTCGATCAGCGGGCTCAGCCGGCTCAGGCTCGGCTGCGGCGCGAAGCCGCCGCCGTCCGGCTCCTCGCTGCCGTCCGCGGCGGGTGCGAGCAGGCCGAGCAGGTGCCGCAGTTCGGTCATCGCGTCCCGCCCGGCGGCCTCGACCGCGCCCATCGCCGCCGCGGCCTCCTCGGGCATGGTGGCCAGCACCTCGCGCGCCGCCCCGGCCTGCACCACCATCAGGCTCACGTTGTGGCTGACGATGTCGTGCAACTCGGCGGCGATCCGGGCCCGTTCGGCGTCCACGGCGGTCCGGGCGGCGCTCTCCCGCTCCCGCTCCAACAGCCAGCCGCGCTCGCCGATCGCCGACCGGTGCAGCCGGCGCGCCCGCGCGAGCGCCACGGCCAGCCGGCCGGCCCCCGCGCACGCCACCCCCGCCACCGCGACGGACACCCACTCCACTTCCGTTCCCCACACGGCGTCAGCTTCCCAGGTCACGGCATGATCCACATCATCCGGGGGTGCCGCGCCCGTACATCCCCGGTACTACGGCGGCCCGCGGTTACACCCCGGGTGGGACGTACCGGCCGGGCGCCCGCCCCTACCGTCGTCCACCATGAGCAACGACCACGACGGGACCTCCCGGCCGGACGACGCACAGGTCGTCGTCGAGCTGTCCGGGGTGCACAAGGAGTTCGGCGACGCCAAGGCGCTCGACGGCGTCGACCTGCGGATCCGGGCGGGCGAGGCGGTCGCCGTGATGGGCCCCTCGGGGTGCGGCAAGTCCACCCTGCTGAACATGGTGGCCGGGCTGGACCGGCCCACCGCCGGCACCGTCCGGGTGCAGGGCCAGGACCTCGGCGGGCTGAACGAGACCGGCCTGGCGCTGTTCCGCCGCCGGCACATCGGGATGATCTTCCAGTTCTTCAACCTGATCGACGACCTCCCGGCGCTCGACAACGTCGCCCTGGCCGCCCAGCTGACCGGCACCACCGCCCGCCAGGCCCGCCGCCGCGCGCTGGAACTGCTGGACGAACTCGGCGTCGCGCACCGCAAGGACGTCTACCCGGCCGCGCTCAGCGGCGGCGAGCGCCAGCGGGTCGCGGTGGCCCGGGCGCTGATGAACCGCCCGGCCCTGCTGCTCGCGGACGAGCCGACGGGCGCACTGGACAGCCGCTCCGGCGAGCAGGTGATGGACCTGCTGATCGACCTCAACCAGATCGGGCAGACCCTGCTGATCGTCACCCACGACCCCGACCTGGCCACCCGCTGCGCCAGTCGGCTGGTCGAAGTGGCGGACGGCCGGGTGGCGCGCGAGCGGATGCTGGAGGCCCGGTCGTGAACGGCGGAGCCGTCTGGCGGGCCTCGCGCGCGGCGGTGAAGCGCCGCAGGGTCCAGACCATCGTGATCGGCCTGGTGGTCTTCTGCTCCACCACGACCGTGCTGCTCGCCCTCGCGGTGATCAGCGCCGCCCGGGCCCCCTTCGACGACGCCTTCGGCGCCCAGCGCGGAGCGCACGTCGTGGCCGCCTTCGACGCCGGCAGGACATCCGCGGAGCAGCTCGCCGCCACCGCCCACCGGCCGGGCGTCGAGGCCGCCGCCGGGCCGTTCGACCAGGTCGTGGTGGAGATCCCCACCGACTGGGCCGGCAGCCCGCCGGGCCCGCTGCCGCTGGTCGGCCGGGCCGACCCCGGCGGCCCGGTGGACCGGGTCGAGCTCCTGTCCGGGCGCTGGGTCGCCGCTCCCGGCGAAGTGGTGCTCGACTCGCCGTTCGGCGGCTCCGCGACGAGCCAGCTCGGCAAACCGATCACCACCGACCGGGGACTGAAGCTCACCGTCGTCGGCTTCGCCACCAGCATGAGCCGGTCCGCCGGCGGCTGGGTCACCCCCGGGCAGGCCGCCGACCTGCAGCCCACCGGACGGCAGATGCTCTACCGCTTCGCCGACGCCGACACCGCGCGGCAGGTCACCGCATCCCTCGGCACGGCCACCGAGGGCCTGCCCGCCGACGCGCTCACCAGCGCGCAGTCGTACCTGGTGCTCAAGCAGGCCTTCTCCGCGGGCGCCGACGCCTACCTGCCGCTGATGACCGTCTTCGGCGTGCTCGGCCTGGTGGTCGCCACGCTCATCGTCGGCAACGTGGTGAGCGGCGCGGTGGTCTCCGGCTACCGGCACATCGGGGTGCTGAAGTCGATCGGATTCACCCCGCGTCAGGTCGTCACCGTCTACCTGACCATGGTCTCGGTGCCCGCGGTCGTCGGCACCGTCCTCGGTACGGCGGCCGGCTGGGCGGCGGCGTTCCCGATCCTCCGGACCGCCTTCAGCGGGATCATGACCGGCGTCGCCGTGATCGAACCGGCCGGCTGGCTGCCCGCCGCCACCCTCGCCGGCGTCCCCCTGCTGGTCGCCCTCGCCGCACTCGTCCCGGCCTCCAGGGCGCACCGGCTCTCCGCCGCCCAGGCCATCTCGGCGGGCAGCGCGCCGCGCACCGGACGCGGGCTGAAGGTCCAGCGCCTGCTCGGCGGCACCCGGCTGCCGCGCGCCGTCAGCCTCGGCCTCGGCCAGCCCTTCGCCCGACCCGCCCGGACCGCGCTGACCATGGCGGCGATCGTGCTCGGCGTGGTCACCGTGACGGTGACCACCGGCGTGAGCAGCACCCTGAGCCGGACCATGGCCCCGACCGACGACAGCACCCACGTCAACGTGCAGACCGCCCACTTCGCGGGCAACCGGACCGCGCCGCGGCTCACCCCGGCCCAGACCGAGGCGATGCTGCGCGCCACCCCCGGCGCGGCGGGCGTGGTGACCCGGGGGCTGGTCCGGGTGGGCCTGATCGGCTACCCCCAGCCCGTCTTCGGCGACTTCTACGGCGGCGACGACATCGGGGCCGGCAAGTGGCTCCGGGTGGTCGAGGGCCGCCCGCCGACCGGCCCGAACGAGGTCTCGGCCGGACCGGCCTTCCTCGACCAGCACGGGCTCAGGCTCGGCGACCGGCTCACCCTCGACCTGGAGGGCCGGGACCTGACCGTCACCATCGTCGGCAAGGACGTCCAGGGCAACCCGAACGCGATCACCTCCAACGACGCGACCCGGGCCGCGCTCACCGACGACCCGCACCACGTCGAGTACGACGTACGGCTCGCCGCGGGCGCCGACACCGGGGCGTACCGGAAGGCCGTGACGGACGCCGACCCGAGCCTGACGCCCTCCGTCGTCACGCCGCACCCGGACGCGGCCACCGTCGCGGTCAAGAGCTTCACCACGACCTTCACCGTCCTGCTGTCGGTGGTCGCCGCGCTCGGCGTCTTCAATACCCTGCTGCTCACCATCCGGGAACGCCGCCGCGACCTCGGCATGCTGAAGTCGATCGGGATGACGCCCCGGCAGGTCGTCACGATGACCATCACCTCGGTGGCCTGGCAGGGCGCGCTCAGCGGCGTCATCGGCATCCCGGTCGGGATCCTGACGCACCGGCTGATCGTCGAGAACGTCCGGATCATCGCCTTCACGGACGATGCGATCGACGTCTGGGGCGCCCCGCTGCTCACCGGCCTCGCCCTCGCGGGGGTCGTGATCGCCGTCCTCGGGGCACTCGTCCCGGCGCGGTCGGCGGCCCGGCTGTCGATCGCGGAGGTGCTGCACAACGAGTGAGCCACGGGGGTGGGGGGGCGGGGGCGGCCGTTCGTCGCTCCCGGCCGTCGTTCCCGGCCGTCGTTCCCGGCCGTCGTGCCCGGCTGTCGTTCCCGGCCGTCGTGCCCGGCCGTCGTGCCCACCGGAACCGCCCGGCCGTCCGCCCGCGTCCCAACTCCCGCTGAGGACAAGGTGATCGGGGAGGACGTCGTGTCACTGTTCAGGGCGCCGGGCCTGGGCCGCCGGGCCGCGGTCACACTCGGCGGGATCGTCCTGCTCAGGCTCGGGCAGAACCTGCCGCTGCCGGGCGTCGACCCGACCGTGCTCGGGCGGGTCGCGGACGGGGCACTGCCCGGCGACCGGGTGTGCGGACTGGTCGACCTCGTCACCGGCGGCGGGATGTACCGACTGGCGCTGCTCCCGTTCGGGGTGCTGCCGTTCCTCCTGGCCCGACTGACCGTCCCCGCCCTCGCCCGACTGCACCCCCGGCTCGGCGCACTGCGCGCCGTGCGCCCCGGGCTGCTCCTGCTGCAGCGCCGGACCGCCCTCGCGCTCGGCCTGCTCGGCGGCCTCGCCCTCGCACTGGTCGCGGCGACCGGACACCTGCTCCCCGGCGCGGCGGCCGGGGACGGCTTACTGCGGCTGCACGGCGCGCTCGCCGTCGCCGTCCTGACCGCCGGGGCCGCCGCGGGCACGGCGGCGCTGGTGCCGCTCACCCGGTGGATGGACCGGCACGGGCTCGGCGACGCGATCGCGGTGCTGCTGTTCGCCCAGGTCGCGGCCGTGCTGCCCGGTCAGCTGTGGGCCGTCCGGGAACGGGCCGGGTCCGGCGCGTACGCGTCGGTGCTGGTGGCCGTGCTGGTGGGGCTGGCCGTGACGATCGCCCTGGTGACAGCCGGGCGCAAGGGGGAGCGGCGGGTCGAGCTGTTCTACTCCCCGCTCGGCGGGCGGCGTGCGGGCGCCGAACGCCGCTACCTGCCGCTGGTGCTCAGCCACCGGGGATTCGTCCCGGCGGTGGCCGCCGCCCTGCTGCTCGCTCCGCTGCGGCTGCCGTGGTTCCCGTACCTGGTGCTGCTGTTCCTGCTCGCCGCGGCCGGGTCCTGGCTGGCGGTGCTGGACGGCCGGTCCGTGCTGACCGACGCCGACAAGCTGCTGCGCACCCGCGCGTACGTCCCCGGCGTCGAGCCCGGCAGGGCGACCGTCGACCACCTCGCCGCCGTACGCAGCCGGGTCGCCGTCGCCGAGATGCTGGGCACCGGTGTGGTCGCCGTCCTGCCGGCGCTCGTGCTGTCGGCGGCGGGCGCGGTCGGCGGGTTCGGGGCGTTCGGCGAACTCGGCGGGTTCGGGGTGTTCAGCGGGGCCGGGGGTGCCGGGGGCTACGCGTTCGGCGGGGCGAGCGTGCTGGTGGTCGCCGGGGCCTCGATCGACGCGGTGGGGCCGCTGTTGCAGGACGTGCAGCGGAGGCGGATGAGGCGGCACTATGCGCCATACGCCTGACGTGCCGTCAATGACGGGTGTTCGAAGGCCTATCATCGCGCCATGTCCACCGCTGAGCTGATCCGCATCGTCTCCCGCTCCTCGCCCATGGCGCTCGCCCAGGTCGAGCGGGTCCGCGCCGAACTCGCCGTCCTGCACCCGGACCTTCGCACCGAGGTGGTGCCGGTCACCACCTCGGGCGACCGCTGGACCGGCGACCTCGCCCACCTGGGCGGCAAGGGCGCGTTCACCAAGGAGGTCGACGCCGCGCTGCTCGCCGGGGAGGCCGACGTCGCCGTGCACTGCCTCAAGGACGTTCCAGCCGACCGTCCGCTGCCCGCCGGTACCGTCTTCGCCGCCTACCTGCGCCGGGACGACATCCGCGACGCCCTCGTCCACCCCGGTGGCCTGACCCTCGCCGAACTCCCGCCCGGCACCCGGATCGGCACCTCCTCCGTCCGCCGCACCGCCCAACTCGCCGCCTCCCACCCGCACCTGGAGTGCGTGCCGATCCGCGGCAACGCCAACAGCCGGCTCGCCAAGCTCGACGCCGGGACGGTGGACGCCCTGCTGCTCGCCGTCTCCGGCCTGGAACGGATCGGCGAGCAGGCGCGGATCACCGAGATCCTCGGCGTCGACGCGATGTGCCCGCCCATCGGCGCCGGGATCCTCGTCCTGCAGTGCCGCGAGGACGACACCGCGACCATCGACGCCGTCACCACGCTCGGCCACCACGACACCTGGCGGGAGGCGGCGGCCGAACGGATGTTCCTGCACGTGCTGCAGGGCCACTGCAACAGCCCGATCGCCGGCTACGCCAAGGCCGAGGCGGACGGCCGCCTCTCGCTGCGCGGCCGGGTCTTCACCCCGGACGGCAAGCAGGTGCTGGACGCCCACGAGTGGGCGGGCGCGCTCAACCCGGAGGACCTGGGAACCTCGGTCGCCCTTGCGCTCAAGCGGCAGGGGGCGCAGGAGCTGATCTCCTCCATCCCGCACTGACCGTCCCGTCCGGAGCGGGCGCCCTGGGTACCCGGACGGCGGAGAGCCCGTCCGGGTGCACGGTCCGCCGTCCCCGGCGTGTGTACGTCCGGCTCGTCCGGGCGTGCGGTGACCCGTCTCGGGGTGACGCGCGGAGATTCCCCCCTCGGCGCGAGAACCGGCCGCGGGTGCGCGGCGTCCGTTGAGGAGTGATCAGTGCGGTGCTCGGCGGGATGCCGATGTTCTGGCCCGGGCTGCTGCTCTCGCTGGCGCCCGCGGCCCTGTTGAACCGGCCGGTGGGGCGGTTGCTGCGGGCCCACTGGGCGGTGGGCTTCGTCCTGCTGCTCGGGCTCGGCGGGGTGGTCGTGGCGACGCTGCTGCCGGAGGCGTTCCGGCTCTCCGAGGACGCCGTGCGGCACTGCACGGTCGAGGGCGGGCGGCCTCGGTCGCCGTACGAGCTGCTGCACGTCCGGTACATCGAGCTCAAGCTGGCGACCTACGCCCCGGTCGGCTTCGCGGCCGCCCTGGCGGGGACCAGGCGGCGGGCGGTGGTGGCGCTGCTCGGCGCTGCGGTGCTCCCGTTCGCGGTGTCGGCGATGCACTACGCGCTGCCGGTGATCGGACGGTCCTGCGATGTGCAGGACGTCTGGGACGGGGTGCAGGGAGTCGTGCTGGGCGCGGCGGTGGGGCTCCTGGTCGGTCCGCTGGGACGGGCGGTGGCCCGGCAGTCCTGGCGTCGGGCCTGAAGCGTGGTCACCGTTCCTCGGGAAGCTCCCCGGGGCGCGGGTCGGGGCTCGGGGCCGGGCTCGCGGCGGGGCTCGGGTCGGGGTTCGGGGCCGGGCTCGGGTCGGGGTTCGGGGCCGGGCTCGGGGAGGGGAATGCGGCGGGAGGTGCGGCGGGAAGCGCGTCGAGGAGAGGGAAGAGGCGCGTGACGGCGGCGACCGGGCGGGCCCCGGCGGGGCGGGTGGCCGGGTCGGCTTCGCGGCCCCGGTAGCGGGCGAGGACCTGACGGACGGCCTCGCCGACGGCCGAGAGCTCGTCGGGGGTGAGGTAGACGACGGCGCTGAAGGCTTCGTCGTGCTGCCAGTCGGCGGGGGCTTCGGCGCGGTGCGCGAGCCAGCGTTGGTAGCTCTCGTCCTCCAGGCCGCGGGCCAGCGCGCCGAACCCGTCGCCGAACCCGTCGCCGAACTCCTCGCCGGCTCCGGGGGCGAACTCGTCGCCGACCCCAGGGCCGACCCCGTTGCCGGGCCGGCCGCCGGGCTCGCCGCCGGGCCGGCCGTCGGGCTCCTGCGGGTTCCGGGGTGCCTGCGCTCGGGGCAGGCGCCAGGGGCGGGCGCGGCCGTCGACCGGCGGGGCCTCCTCGATCAGGCCGTGTCGGCCGAGCTGTCGCAGGTGGAACGAGCAGAGGCCGGAGCTGACGCCGAGCCGGGCGGCGGCCTCGGTGGAGGTGATGGTGCCGTGCTCGGCGAGCAGGTCCAGCAGGGCGGTGCGGACGGCGTGCTCGGGCAGGGCGCCGGCGGTGGCGAGATCTTCTTCGGTCACTTTGCAAAGTCTGCTACTTTGCAAAGTCGGTGACAAGTTGTCATGCCTGGACTGCGTCGAGGAGCACGCCCATGTCCGACCTACGCGAACGTCCCCCCGTCCTGCGGATCACCGAGATCGGGGAGTCGATCCTGCACGGCCCCTGCCGACCGGCCGGCGAACAGGACTACGGCAGTGAGGAGTTGGCGCAGCTGATCGACTCCATGTTCCTGACCATGTACGTCGCCGACGGCTGCGGGCTCGCCGCCAACCAGGTCGACGTGGACCTGCGCCTCTTCGTCTACGACTGCCCCGACGACGACGGCGTCCGGCACACCGGCCACCTGCTCAACCCGGTCGTCGAGCCGCAGGCCGCCGGACGTCGGCTGATCGAGGACGCCGAGGGCTGCCTCTCCGTCCCCGGCGCGGGCACCCCCGCGCTCGCCCGTCCGGCCCGCGCGGTCGTGCGCGGCTTCGACCGGCACGGCAGCCCGCGCACCGTCGAGGCCACCGGCTACTTCGCCCGCTGCCTGCAGCACGAGACCGACCACCTCGACGGCCGGCTGTACGTGGACCGGCTCTCGCGGCGCGACCGCAAGGACGTGCTCCGGCAGACGGCGGACCGCCGGGAGGAGGTGTTCGCGCGGCGGGCAACGGCCGGCGAGCGGCCGGACTGGGGCGGGACGGTGCAGGAGTGCGACGCGTCGTGCCGCTGCCGGCGCCTGGAGGCGCGGGCGTGAGCGAGCCCGACTTCCTGGCTGCGATCCGGACCTCCTACGACACCGTCGCCGCCGACTACGTCCGGACCGTCGTCCCGCCGACCGGGATGGACTCCCTCTCGCAGGCGATGCTGGCCGCCTTCGCGGAGCTGGTGCGGGGTGCGGGCGTGGGCGGGCCTGCGGGTGCGAGCGGGCGTCCGGGTTCGGGCGCGGGCGTGGGTTCGGGCGTGGGGGCGCCGGTGGGTCCGGTCGCCGACCTCGGCTGCGGACCGGGCAGGGTCACCGCCCACCTGGCGGCGCTGGGCGTGCCGGCCTTCGGGGTGGACATCTCGGGCGAGATGATCGCGCTCGCCCGTCGCGCGTACCCCGAACTCCGGTTCCTGCAGGGCACGATGACCGACCTCGACCTGCCCGACGGCGCCCTCGGCGGCATCCTCGCCTGGTACTCCGTCCACCACACCCCGCCCGAGCTGCTGCCCGCGCTGTTCGCCGGGTTCCACCGCGTCCTCGCGCCCGGCGGCCACCTCCTCCTCGGAGGCCACGTCGGCGACGAACACCTGCGCCCGGTCTCGGGCTACGGCCACCCGGTGACGTACTCCTCCTACCTCGTCCCGGCCGACCGCCTGGTCGAGCTGCTGGCCGGGGCCGGCTTCACCGTCACCACGCGACTGGAACACCTGCGCCCGGAGCACCCGGGCCGCGGGTACGTCAGCCTGCTGGCGCACAGGTAGATGGCTCCGCCGGGGGAGGGGGTCGATTCGGGCGGACGAGGCGGGGCACCGGTGCTGTCGGCGACGGTGGACGCATGCTGACGAACATTCCGCTGGGCGACACCGAACGCCCCGTCCCCCGTTGGGCCCTTCGCCTGGCCAGGGCGCTCCCATTCGTGGTGCTGCCGCACTGCCTGTGGCGGCTGCCGTTCGCGGTGGACTTCCGGATGGGGACGATCGACCCGGCCGCCCCGGCCTTCACCTGGTGGGCCACGCCGTACGTGATCGGCCTGAGCGTGCTCACCGAGGCGCTGGCGCTGCTCACCCTGGGACTGGTCAGCGGATGGGGCGAGGTCTTCCCGTCCTGGGTGCCGTTCCTCCGGGGCCGACGGGTGCCGCGGCTCGCCGCCGTCGCCCCGGCGGTCCTCGGCGGGCTGGCGCTCGTCGCCCTCTTCGATCCCATGCCCCTCGCCTGGCTCGGCGTCCTCGGCTTCGAGGAGGTCGCGTACTCCAACGGCTGGTGGCAGGCCCTGGCCCGGGTCTGCACCTCACCCAGCATGCTCTGGGGCCCGATCGTCCTGGCCCTCGCCTGCGCCTACCACCACCGCCGCCGCCGCCCCACTCCGGAGCCCCGCCCCGCCCGGGCCACTATGTAGACCGCCCGACATATTTCTGCCCTCCGCCCCGAGAAGTGCCTGCACAGGAAGTCGGCCCACCCGACTTCCCGCGCAGGCGCCGTTGCGATGGGAAGGGGAGGAAATATGACGCTCGGTCTACATATTTTCCCGGCTCCGTCGGAGCGGCCGGACCGCCCTGGCCAAGCTGCGGACAGCCGCCCTGCGGGGCATCGCGCCGCCTGCGTGCCTGCCTGCCTGCCGCGGAGCATCGCGCAGAAAGTCGACCAGGCCGACTTCCTGCGCGTGTGCATGCGTGCATGCATATGGGCATCGCCTGGGCCGGGCGAATATGTAGACCAACCGTCATATTCAGCCGGGCGCGCCGAAGGGCTGGGGCGGCGATGGTGGCAGGCCCTGGCCTGGGTCGGCACCTCACCCAGCATGCTCATGGGCCCGATTGTTCTGGCCCTCGCCTGCGCCTACCACCACCACCGCCGTCCCACCCCTGGCCCCGGCCCCGTCGGGGCCACTATGTAGACCGCCCGACATATTCCTGCCACCCGCCCCGAGACCCCGAGAGGCACCTGCACAGAAAGCGGCCCACCCGACTTCTCATGCGGGTGCCGGTGCGGCGGGAGGGGAAGGAATATGACGCTCGGTCTACATATCTCCCCGGCCTCGTCGGAGCGGCCGGACCGCCCTGGCCAAGCTGCGGACAGCCGCCCTTCGGGCACCGCGCCGCCCGCCTGCGTGACTGCCTGCCTGCCGCGGAGCATCGCGCAGAAAGTCGACCCGGCCGACTTCCTGCGCGTGCGCGTGCGTGCATGCATACGGGCACCGCCTGGGCCGGGCGAATATGTAGACCGACCGTCATATTCTGCTGGGCGCGCCGCAGGAGTTGCGCGGGAGGTCGAGCGGGCCGACTTCTTGTGCGTGCGGCACCTTCGCGGACGGGCTATGTAGACCGGTCGTCATATTCCTCCCGGCGCCGCACGGCGAGGGTGGCGAGGGTGGCGCAGGAAGTCGGGCCGATCGACTTTTCGTGCGGTTTGCCGTCGCGAGCAGGGCCCATATGTAGACCGGTCTTCATATTTTGCGTGGGCTGATCCAGTAGTGCCGGCGCGGCCTCCGCGCCTGGGCGTGTGCTGCGGGGTGCGGTCCTGCGCAGGAAGTCGGGCGGGCCGACTTCCTGCGCAACCGGGGGCCGGGGGTCGCGGGCGGGGCACTGGCAGTGGCGGGGGTCAGTCGGCAGCGTTTCCGGTGAGCAGGGAGTCGGCGAGGCGCTGGGCCGTCGTCGCGTCCAGTGGGGCGTGCCCGAGGAGGAAGCGGTACCAGAACACCCCGTAGACCTGGTCCACGATCAGCTCCAGGTCGGCATCGTCGGCCAGTTCTCCGCGTTCGCGTCCGCGGGAGAGGAGCTCGCGCAGGGCGGTGCGGCGGGTGGCGGTGAAGGTCTGCATGAGTTCGGCGAGGTGCGGGTCGCGGGCGGCTTCGCGGACGAGGGTGCGCAGGGCGGAGGCCGTGGTGCTGCGCTGGGCGGCGTCGAAGGTGGTGGCGACGAAGGCGTGCAGGTCGGTGCGCAGCGTGCCGGTGTCGGGGCCGAGGACGTCCTGGTCGGCGCGGTCGGTGAGGGCGTCGAGCAGGACGGCACCCTTGGAGGGCCACCACCGGTAGACGGTCTGCTTGCCGACGCCGGCCGTGCGGGCGATGGCGTCGATGGTGACCGGGGTGCCGTCCGAGTCGGCGAGCAGGTGGAGGGCGGCGTCGAGGATTGCTCGGTGGGCGGCTTCGTTGCGGCGGCGTCCTGTGTGCGGGCGGGTGGACGCGGTCTGCTCGGGCGTCTGGTCCGTCTGGTCCGTCTGGTCCGTCTGGTCCGTGTGTTCCGGCTGCTGTGC
This sequence comes from Kitasatospora sp. NPDC096140, assembly GCF_040303045.1. Lineage (NCBI taxonomy): Bacteria > Bacillati > Actinomycetota > Actinomycetes > Kitasatosporales > Streptomycetaceae > Kitasatospora > Kitasatospora sp. NPDC096140. The sequence goes on along the minus strand of NZ_JBEOUW010000031.1, from coordinate 95,029 downwards.
CCGATCTGCCCGCGCTGCCCGGACTGCCTGCGCAGGCTGTTCCGCCCGTTCCGCCCGGGGTTCGGTGTCGCTCATGGTCTCCCTCTCGTCGGCCCCGTTTCCTTGCCCCCGCTTGACAAGACTACCAGTCTCGACAAATATCAATGCCAGAACCGACAGTCTCGACAAGTCGAAAGGCCCCACCGCCATGAGCACTGCGTCAAACCTCTTCGCCGGACAGCGCGTCGTCGTGATGGGCGGCAGCTCGGGCATCGGCGAGGCGGCCGCGACCGCCTTCGCGGCGGACGGTGCCGAGGTCGTGGTCACCGGCCGTGACCGCGAGCGGCTCGACGCCGCCGTGGCCCGGATCGGCGGCAAGACCACCGGTCGCCGGCTTGACGCGACCGACCCGGCCGCACTCGCCGCGTTCTTCGCCGACGAGGGCACCGTGGACCACCTGGTCGTCGCGGTCAGCGGCGCGGCCGGCAGCGGCCCGTTCGCCCAGCTCGACCTGGCCGACCTCGCCACCGGCTTCGACGCCAAGTTCTGGCCGCAGGTCCGCGTCCTGCAGGCCGCGCTGCCGCACCTGCGCGAGGACGGCTCGGTCACCCTGATCACCGCGGCCTCCGCCCGCGCCGCCATCCCCGGCACTTCCGGACTGGCCGCCATCAACGGCGCGCTGGAGGCGATGGTTCCGCCGCTGGCCGTCGAGCTCGCCCCGCTGCGGGTCAACGCCGTCTCGCCCGGCGTCATCGACACCCCGTGGTGGGACCGCGTCCCGGCCGAGCAGCGCACCGCGCTCTTCGAGGGCCTGGCCGCCACCACCCCGGTCGGCCGGGTCGGCCGCGCCGAGGACGTCGCACGGGCGATCCACATGCTGGCCGCCAACACCTTCGTGACGGGCGTCGTGTTCGACTGCACCGGCGGCGCCAACCTGCCCACCGGGCGCTGACAGCGCTGACAGCGTGGATGGCGCTGAGGGCTGATAGTGCCGAGGGCTGACAGCGCTCAGAACACCGGACGGCCCGGCCGGGGGGGGGGAGATCCCCCCGGCCAGGCCGTTGTCACAGGTCCTTCGTACGGTTCGACCGTGAGCGTTCCCGAACTGATCCCGATCCGGCACGAGCCGGAAGGGCGCACCCGTACCATCGGCTGCTGGCGGGACGGCGCGTTCTTCGCCTCCGTCACGGGGCCGGTCGACCGGCCGGAGTGGTACGCGGTGCTGCACCGCTTCGACTCCGCCGGGCAGCACCTCGACTCGGCCATCCGGTCGGCGGGCACCGGGCCCGAGGCCCGACGGCTGCTGGAGGAGTGGCTCGACGCCCTGCCCGGCCGGGAGTACGGGAGCATCGCGATCGCCCCGTTCGAAGTCCGGTTCGACGGCGTGCTGTTCGGCCTTGTCATCGAGGAAGACGACGAGGCCGACGAGCACGACGAGGACGGCGAGAGCGGCGAGCACGACGAGGACGACGACGAGGCCGACCGCTTCACCGCCGAGCTCCACCCGGACGGCCTGGGCTTCCACGCCCCCTGGTGCGGCTGCTACGACACCTGAGCAGCCGCACCGGGCCGGCGGTGGGCCCGGCCCGTCACCACTCCGCGATCCGGTAGTCCTTGAGGAACACCCCCGACGCCGGGTGTCCCGCCTCGCCCCGAACGATCGGGTCGTAGACGCGGGCCGCGCCGTCCACGATGTCGAGCGGCGTGCGGAAGCCCCGTTCGGCCAGGCGGGCCTTCTTGGGGGCCGGGTTCTCGTCGGTGATCCAGCCGGTGTCGACGGCGCACATGTGCACGCCCTGCGGGGCGAGTTCGGCGGCGCTGGTGCGGGTGAGCATGTTGAGCGCGGCTTTGGCCATGTTGGTGTGCGGGTGCCGGGCGGTCTTGTTGCGTACGGCGAACCGGCCCTCCACCGCCGTGACGTTGACGATGTAGCGGGCGGGGTGCCGGGAGGCCAGCAGCAGGGGCAGCAGTCGGTCGCAGAGCAGGGTCGGGGCCAGGGCGTTGACCAGCTGGGTCTCCAGGACCTCCGCCGGGTCGAGCGAACCGAGCCTGGTGGACCAGGAGTTGTCGGGGGCGAGGTCGGGTAGCAGCCCGGCCTCGTCGGTGCCGGCGCCGAGTTCGCCCAGGTTTCCCATCCCGACCAACGATCCGGCGCCGGAGGGCAGTCGGGCACCGCCGGAGAGGGGTAGGAAGCCCGGGGCGTGGCTGATTGCCCGGCGGTCGGCGGCGGGCAGGGCGTCCTGCTCGCCGGCGGCCAGCAGGGCGTACGACTCGGGCGGGCGGCGCAGCGTCTGGGCGGCGTTGTTGACGAGGATGTCGAGCGGGCGCCCGTCTGCACGCAACTGCTCGGTCAGTCCGATGACTTGGCGCGGGTCGCGGAGGTCGATGCCGACCACGGTGAGGCGCTCCCACCAGTGCTCGCTGCCCTCGGCGGCGCGGAAGCGTCGGACGGTGTCCTGCGGGAAGCGGCTGGTGACGATCAGCTCGGCGCCGTCGCGCAGCATCATCAGCGCGAGCTGGAAGCCGATCTTCACCCGTCCGCCGGTGAGCAGGGCGCGACGCCCGCGCAGGTCGGTGCTGAGGCCCCGGCGCGCGGTGTTGTCGGCCGAGCAGTCCGGGCAGAGCATGTGGTAGAAGCCGTCGACCTGGCGGTAGGCCTGTTTGCAGACGTAGCACTTGCGCGGGATCTGGAGTTCGCCGACGGGCCCGCCCCCGGACGCGAGCGTCGTGAGCGGTGCGTCCTCGCGGCGGTGCGGGCTGCCGGTCGCGGTGGCGGTGAGCAGTTCGGCGTCGGCCTGCCGGACGGCTTCCTTGGCCTCCTGGCGGCGGCGTTTGCGGCTCTCCATGACGAAGGAGCCGATCTGCCTCTCGACGTGCAGCCGGGTCCGGTCGGTCCAGGGGAGCGCCCGCAGCCGGCCGAGGGTGCGGCTGAACGCGGCGAGTTCCTCCGCGGTCACACCTGCCGCGAGTGCCGCCTCGCCGGTCGGATGGATCGTGTCGAGCTGGTCGTGGTCGTCCCGGACCGTCATGTCCGCCCCCTCGTGCCGTACAGGTGGGTGGGACTGTAGTGGACGGTCCGGGACGATGAGATGCCAATTTTCTCCGGTCGGCCGCCGGCGGGGCTCCCGGGAACGCCGGGGTGCCGGTCGGCCCGGGAAGGGCGGCCGGCACCCCGGTCGTGCCGCGGGGCTCAGCCCGCGTACTGGCTGAAGATCTTGGCGAACTCGTACGGCTGCTGCGGGATGTTGGTGCACTTGGAGAGTGAGCCGCCGGTGCAGGCGTTGGCGTCCCGGGTGGCGTCCCAGAAGGCGAGCAGGCCGAGGTGGTTCTGCCGGGCGAAGGTCACCAACTGCTGGGCGTCCGCCTGGTTGTAGACCTGGTGGTCGTCGTTCTCGCCGATCATCGGCGTCACGCCGACCATGGCCCACAGCCGGGCGTCGGTCTTCGCCGGGTAGAGCGCCTTGAGCTGGCCGAACAGCGACTGGGCGGCCTGGACGGCGGCGTTGCCGTAGTCCGTCCCGCTCCGGTAGTAGTCCATCGCCATGATGTTGACCAGGTCGGTGTCGACCCCGGCGTCGCGGGCCGACTTGACGATGGCGACGCCCTCGGCGGTCAGGCCCTCGGGCAGCACCGGCAGGGTGAAGGAGACCTTGAGGCCGGGGTGGGCCTGTTGCAGCTTGGCGAGCGCGGCGGAGCGGCGGTCGTTGGCGGCGGTGTCGGCGATCGCGGCGCCCTCGATGTCGAAGTCGACGTAGCGCAGCCCGTAGGCCTTCACCACGGCGTCGTACTCGGCGAACAGCGAGTCCACCGAGGTGCAGGCGGCGGCGAGTTCGGTGCCGCTGGCGCCGCCGAAGGAGACCTTGACGTCGCCGCCCGCCGCGCGCAGGGCGTCGACCTGGTCCTTGGCCCAACCGGTGCGCGGGTCGTAGGCGTTGAACCAGCTGGCCTTGCAGCCGACGCCGGTGACGAAGCCCATCGTGTAGCCCTTGAGGTTGCCGGCCTTGGCGAGGGCGGGCATGGACGGGGTAGGCCAGGCGCCCATGTCGATGTAGGGGGCGACCGGCAGCGCGACGTTCGGCGGCGGGGTGCTCGGGCCGCCGGTCGGGGTGCCGGTGGGCGTGCCCGTGGGCGTGCCCTTCGGGGTCGGCGTGCCCGAAGTGGGCGGCGGGGTGGTCGGGGTGCCGCCGGGGCCGGTCAGCGCGATGTCGTCGGCGAGGTAGCCGCCCTGCCCGTACCAGCCGTGCAGGTAGACGGTGACGCTGGTGGTGGCCGGCCCGGTGGTGAAGCCGGTGGACAGCTGCTGCCAGTCGGCGCCGCCGGGGGTCCAGGTGGCCGGGTCGGTGACGCCGCTGCCGGTGGCGCCGAGGTAGACGTACCGGCCCTGCACCCAGGCGCTCAGGCTGTACCGGGTGTTCGGCAGGACGCTGACGGTCTGGCTGCACTGCGCGGTGTCGCTCGCGCTCACGGCCCCCTTCAGTGCGTACGTCCCGCCGTGTGCACCGGTGCCGGCGATGCTCCCGGTGCCGGCGGAACAGCTCCAGGGGCTGAGCGCACCGCTCTCCAGGCCGCCGTTGGCGAGTAGGTTGCCGTCGGCGGCGCCGGCGTTCCCGGCGAGGACGGCCAGGCCGCCGGCGGCCAGTGCGGTGGCGGCGACGAGGCTCAGCAGGGTGGTCCGGCGGGCGGGGCGGCGGTGCGTGGGGGCGTGCTGGGGCGCGCTGGGCATGGGGGTGCCTCTCGGGACGTGGTGGCCGCCCGCGCCGCGAGGGGGGAGACACGGGCGGGCGGCGGCCTGGGGTGGTCCGGTGGGGGAGCGCGGTGCTGAGCATCAAACTGGACTAGACCAGCTGTGCACGTCAAGCACTTCCCCACGCCGGACGCCTCGCCGAGGGCAGGTTTTAGGGAGGGTTAAGGAGGCGACTCGCGGAGGCCGGTCGGGTGGCGCTCCGGGCCCCGGCCGGTCAGCTGCAGCACGGCTTGCACTCCTTCACCTGCACGTCGTCGAGCACCGGCCCGTACGCCCCCGCCACGGTGCTGGTGAAGGTCAGGGTGGTGGAGGAGTTCTGTGCGACGAAGCTGAACTGCCGCCCCACGTAGCCCATCGCGGCCATGGTCTTGCCGGTGGAGTCGAAGGAGAAGTCCTGGAAGTCCTGGCCGTCGATCAGCGCCTTTCCGGTCTTCACGGCCGGTCCGCCCGCGGGGTTGGCGGCCAGCGCGTACGTCACCGAGTAGGCGGTGCCGGGGGTGGTGGTGAAGGTCTGGGCGATGGTGCCGCCGGTGCCGCCGTTGAGGTCGACCGACTGGTCGCCCTCGGCGGCCTGCCAGAAGCCGGCGCCGATCAGGTCGATGTTCCCGGCGGTGATCCGCCACGGGCCGATGGTCTGGCCGGTGGCCAGGTTCGTGAAGGAGCCCGCCGGGGCCTTGGGCGACTCGAAGCTGCCGTCGTCGAAGCGGCTGAGCGCGCGGGTCCCGCCGGCGGCCTGGGCCGGGACGGCGAGCGCGGTGGCGGTGGCCGCGAGCAGGGCGACGGCGGCGACACGGGTGCGCGAGAGCTGCATGGGTTGGTCCCCAATCGGTTGTGAACTGACGAGCCTGGTGATGGACCGACGAGCCGATGATCGGCTGTGCACAGAGCGTCGACCGTCGCGGTGAGTCCTGCCAAGGCCGGACGGGCGGCGCCCGGTGGTGCGGGAGATCCGTGGGCGGGCGCCTGCGCGCCGGTTTGGCGCAGCGTCACCCGCGGTGGCCCGGTCAAAAGTCCGGGGACGAAGCTCGCGCCGTCGACGGCCGGCTCGGTCTGCCCGGTGGTGAAACCGGAAGCGTGCGCCCCGCTCGCACCCCTACGGTGGGCCGATGACCATACGAACAGGCTTCGACGGTCCGCGGATCTGCTTCCTCGGCGACTCCTTCGTCCAGGGCCTCGGCGACCCGGAGTTCCGCGGCTGGGTCGGCCGGGTGCTGCAGGCGGCCGCACCGGGCGCCACCGCGTTCAACCTCGGGGTCAGGCGCGACACTTCGGCGCAGGTGCGGCGCCGCTGGCAGGCCGAGGTCGAGGCGAGGACCGCTCCCGGCGCGGACAACCGGCTGGTGGTCTCGGTCGGCGCCAACGACGCGACGGAGGAGGACGGCGCGCCACGCGTGCCGCCCCTCGGGACGCTCGACAACCTCGCCGCCCTGCTCGGCGGGGCCCGCGCACTCGGCCTCGGCACGCTGGTGGTCGGCCCGCCGCCCGTGGTCTGCGACGGGGCAGCGCACCTCGACCGGCTGCGCGGCCTCGTCCCGCAACTGGCCGCGACCTGCGCCGCGTTCGAGGTCCCGTTCGTCGACGTCACCGAGACGCTGGCGGCCGATCCGGTGTGGGTGTCCGAGGCCGGGGCGGCGGACGGCGCTCACCCGGGCGCGGGCGGGTACGGGCGGCTGGCGGAGCTGGTCCTGGCGGGCGGGTTCCATGAGTGGATCGGAACGGGACTTGACCTTGAGTGCACTCCAAGGTGAATGCTGAAGGCGTTGATCACGCATCACCGCGCCGACCAGCACGCGAACCCGCGAACCGCCGCGCGAACCGGGCGGGGCGCGCGAACCGCCCCACGCAACCGGGCGGAGCGCGCGAACCGCCGTGCGAACCGCGCGAACCAGCACACGAAACAGCACACGAACCACGATGGGAGCACCGTCATGCGCAACGCCACGTTCGGTACCAACGGCCCGGAGATCGGCGTCATCGGTCTCGGCTGCATGGGCATGACCTGGGCCTACGACGTGCAGAACCGGGACGACGAGAACTCCGTCCGGGTGATCCGGCAGGCGCTGGACCTCGGCGTCGGCCTGATCGACACCGCCGACATGTACGGCCCGTACACCAACGAGGAGGTCGTCGGTGCGGCGCTGGCCGGCCCGTACCGGGAGCGCGCCTTCCTGGCCACCAAGGTGGGCATCGTCCCGGGCGGCGAGGGCCAGATGGAGCGCAACGGCCGGCCCGAGCACGTGCGCCGCTCCATCGACGAGAGCCTGCGCCGCCTGGGCACCGACCACGTCGACCTCTACCAGCTCCACCGGGTCGACCCGGAGGTCCCGATCGAGGAGACCTGGGGCGCGTTCGCCGAGATCGTGGCGGCGGGCAAGGCCCGGCACGTCGGCCTGTCCGAGGTGACCGTCGAGGAGATCCGGCGGGCCCAGTCGGTGCACCCGGTGGCCTCCGTGCAGAACGAACTGTCGCTGTGGACCCGGGACGCGCTGGCCGAGGTCCTGCCGTACACCGAGGAGCAGGGCATCGCCCTCCTGCCGTTCTCGCCGCTCGGCCGCGGCTTCCTGACCGGCAGCATCTCCTCCTTCGACGAGCTGCCCGCCGACGACTTCCGCCGCCGGCTGCCGCGCTTCCAGCAGGACGCGCTCAAGGCGAACCTGGCGCTGGTCGCGAAGGTCCGGGAGGTCGCCGAGCGGCTCGGCACCACGCCCGCGCAGGTGGCGCTGGCCTGGGTGCTGGCGCAGGGCCGGTACGTCTTCCCGATCCCGGGCACCCGGACGCCGCGCTACCTGGCGGACAACGTGGGCGCGGCCGACGTCGTGCTCTCGCCGGCCGACCTCGCCGAGCTGGACGGTCTGCCGGCGCCGACCGGCGGGCGCTACTGACCGCTCCGTGCGCTGCCGACCGGCCGGTGTGGCACCGGCCGGTCGGGTGCGGCATCGCCGGCCGGGGCGCTACCGGTCGGTGTCCCGGTCGGCCCGGGGCCGTTCCTTGACCCACACCAGCTGCCGGCCGGTCTCGCCCGGTGCCCGGACGGCAACCGCGGCGACCCGCTCCAGCCGGTAGCCGAGCTTGCGTGGGACGGCCGCGCTGGCGGCGTTCGCCCGGTCGCAGTGGATCTCCACCCGGATGATCCCGGGCAGGGCGAGCGCGGCTTCGGTCAGCGCCCCGGTGGCGGTGGTGGCGATGCCGCGGCCGACGTGCCCGGCGGCGACCCAGTACCCGAGCTCCAGCGCGCCCGGGCCGATCCGCGCGTGCAGGCCGAAGGCGCCGATCACGTCGCCGGGCTCGGCGTCCAGGCCGGCCAGGTACATGAAGTCGGTGCCGGCCTCCCAGGCGGCGGAGCCGGCCCGGGTGAGCTCGGCGGTCCGCGCCCGGGTCGGGGCCTCGGCCGCCCACTCCAGCCAGGGGCGCAGGTGGTCCAGGTTGGCGCGGACGGCCCGGTTCAGCGCCACCGCGTGGGTGCTGCGCCGGCGGCGCAGCCAGAGGCCGCCGGGCAGCCGCAGCAGCTCGGGCGGCCGCCCGGTGGTCACCTCCGCCGCGATCGGTGCCGGTCCGGGCCCCTGCCCCTGCCCCGCTCCGGCAGCCGGTGCCTGCCCGCTCGGTGCCCGTCCGGCGGCCGGTGCCTGCCCGCTCGGTGCCCGTCCGGCGGCCGGTGCCCGCCCGCTCGGTGCCTGCCCGGTCGGTGCCGGGCCACAGGACCGTGGCTGTGCTTGGCTCATGGCGGCGATTATGTCCTTGGCCCGGACCTGTCACCATTCGACCCCCGCCCGGCCCCCCGGACGGCGGGCGCGCACGGTCGCGGAGCCCGGTGCCGGGGCCGCGCCCCCGGCGTGCCGGCGCGTCCTCGGCGCCCGGTCGCCGCCCCCGGCGCGTCAGAGCCGGACCATCACCTCGTCGAGCTCCTTGCGCCGCAGGTCCGGCACCCGTGCCCCCTCGGCCGGGTAGCCGACCGGGATCACGTACGCCGCCCGCTCCTCGGCCGGACGGTCGCACACCTCGTTGAGGAACCTCATCGGGCTCGGTGTGTGGGTCAGTGTCGCCAGCCCGGCCTGGTGCAGCGAGGCCAGCAGCAGTCCGACCGCGATCCCCACCGACTCCTTGGTGTAGTACGGGCGCGGCGAGTCGGGCCCCTTGTGCACCTCGAACACCACGATCACGGCCGGCGCGTCCTCCAGGAACGGCTTGCGCCAGTCGGTGCCGATCGGCGCCAGCGCGGCCAGCCACTCCGCCGACGCCCGGCGGGCGTAGAACTCGCGCTCCTCGGCCTCGGCCGCCTCGCGCAGCCGCCGCTTGCGTTCCGGGTCGGTGACCACCACGAACCGCCAGGGCTGGACGTGTGCGCCGCTGGGCGCGGTGCTCGCGGTCCGGACGGCCCACTCCAGGACGCCGTCCGGGATCGGACGGGTGGCGTAGTCGCGGACGGTGCGGCGCCGGGCCATCACCTCGTGGAAGGACCTGCTGCGGGCCTCGGCCTCGTGGGCCGGGACCGTCATGGGGGTGAGGGGGACGGTCGGGTGGGGCGTCCCCGCCACGGCGCTCTCCGCGCGGTCTGCACTGTCAACCATGGCTGACAGCACAGCACATGACGACCCCTCCGGGAAGAGGTAGAGACCAATTCCGGAGGGGTCGCCATCGGTCGGGTGCGGGTTACAGCTCGTGCACCCGACCGTCCCGGACCTCGATCCGCCGGTTCACCGCGACGGTGTCCAGCATCCGCCGGTCGTGCGTCACCAGCAGCAGGGTGCCGGTGTACGAGCCGAGCGCGGACTCCAGCTGCTCGATCGCGGCCAGGTCCAGGTGGTTGGTGGGCTCGTCCAGGACCAGCAGGTTGACCCCGCGGGCCTGCAGCAGGGCCAGCGCGGCCCGGGTGCGCTCGCCGGGGGAGAGGGTGTCGGCCGGGCGCAGCACGTGCACGGCCTTGAGGCCGAACTTGGCCAGCAGGGTGCGCACGTCCTCCGGCGAGAGCTCCGGCACGGCGGCGGAGAAGGCCTCCGCCAGCGGCTCCCCGCCGAGGAACAGTCCGCGGGCCTGGTCGACCTCGCCGACCACCACGCCGGAGCCCAACGAGGCGCTGCCGCCGTCGAGTTCGAGCCGGCCGAGCAGGGCGGCCAGCAGCGTGGACTTGCCCGCGCCGTTGGCTCCGGTGATGGCGACCCGGTCGGCCCAGTCGATCTGCAGGTCCACCGGGCCGAAGGCGAAGTCGCCGCGGCGCACCGTGGCCCCGTTGAGGGTGGCGACCACCGAGCCGGAGCGCGGCGCGGTGGCGATCTCCATCCGCAGCTCCCACTCCTTGCGCGGCTCCTCGACCACGTCCAGCCGCTCGATCATGCGCTGGGTCTGGCGCGCCTTGGAGGCCTGCTTCTCGGTGGACTCGGCGCGCATCGCGCGCCCCATCTTGTCGTTGTCGGAGGACTTGCGGCGGGCGTTGCGCACGCCGTGCTCCATCCAGCCGCGCTGCATCCGGGCGCGGGCCTCCAGCCCGGCCTTGGTGTCGGCGTACTCCTCGTACTCCTCGCGGGCGTGCCGACGGGCCACCGCCCGCTCCTCCAGGTACGCCTCGTAGCCGCCGCCGTACAGGTTGACCTGCTGCTGGTGCAGGTCCAGCTCCAGCACCTTGGTCACGGTGCGGGCCAGGAACTCGCGGTCGTGGCTGATCACCACGGTGCCGGCGCGCAGGCCCTTGACGAAGGACTCCAGCCGCTCCAGGCCGTCCAGGTCGAGGTCGTTGGTGGGCTCGTCGAGCAGGAAGACGTCGTAGCGGGAGAGCAGCAGCGAGGCGAGGCCGGCCCGGGCGGCCTGGCCGCCGGAGAGCGCGGTCATCGGCAGGTCGAGCGAGACCTTCAGCCCGAGCGAGTCGGCGACCTCCTCGGCCCGCTCCTCCAGGTCGGCGCCGCCGAGGTCCAGCCAGCGGTCCAGGCTCACCGCGTACGCGTCGTCGGCGCCCGCCCGGCCCTCGACCAGGCCCTCGGTGGCCTCGTCCAGTGCGGCCTGGGCGGCCGCCACGCCGGTGCGGCGGGCCAGGAACGCGCGCACCGACTCGCCCTCGCGCCGCTCCGGCTCCTGCGGGAGGTGGCCGACGTTGGCACTGGCCGGGCTCAGCCGCAGCGAGCCGCCCTCGGGGGTGTCCAGGCCCGCCAGCAGCCGCAGCAGGGTCGACTTTCCGGCGCCGTTCACGCCGACCAGGCCGATCACGTCGCCGGGGGCGATGACCAGGTCCAGGCCGGAGAAGAGGGTGCGTTCGCCGTGACCGGCGCTGAGGTCCTTGACTACGAGTGTCGCGCTCATGATGGGGCCGATTGTAAGAGGAGCGGGGCCGACACGGGAAAAGCCCGGGGGCCGCGGCCGTGGCAGCCGCGGCCCCCGGGACCGGTGGGGATCATCCCCCGTGGATCACTTGGCCTTCTTCGAGAAGTACTCGAACATGTGCTGGGCCACGTCCTCCAGGTACGGACCGGCCTCGTAGGTGTTCGCGCCGTTGCCGATGGAGGTGTCGCTGACCAGGGCCGGCTTGCCGTCCTTGGTCGCGTACCAGCCGCCGCCGCTGCTGCCGCCGGTCATGTTGCAGCCGATCAGCAGCATCGCCGGGCGGCTCGGGTCGCCGGTCTTCTTGGACGGCTTGCCGCCGTCGCAGTGCTCCAGCTCGACGCCGTCGAAGGGCTTGCCCTCCGGGAAGCCGTAGTTGGCGACGGAGGCGATCTGGTCGCGCGGGGCGTTGAACCACAGCGGCACCGAGCCGCCGACGGTCTCCTCCAGCGACTTGCCGTTCGGGTCGGGGTTGGCGACCTTGATGATGCCGAAGTCGTACTGGCTCCACGGGCCGCCGTGCTCCGGGTCGGCCTCGCCGGTCCACTGCGGGGAGACCATGCCGGCGGTCGCGCCCCACTCGCCGTACGGCTCGGCGTCGTCCAGCTTGGACTTCTGCTTGTTGCCGTTGCTCAGCACGCCGTTGCTGTTGAAGGCCGGGGCGAAGGTGATGTCGGTGTAGTACTTGTTGCCCTTGCCGCCGTGCAGGCAGTGGCTCGCGGTCCACACCAGGTTGCTCTTGCCCGGGTTGGCCGGGTCGGAGACGACGGTGCCGGAGCACACGTAGTCCTCGTTGCCGTCCTTGAAGAAGATCTTGCCGTTGACGTGCATGTTCTTCGGGAACGGGTGCGCGACGGGCTTCGCCGGGACCACGGCGGGCATCTGGTCCGGGCCGGTCGGCGGCTGCGCGGCGGTGGGCTGGGCCGGGGCGGCGCTGGTGGGCTGCGCGGTCGGCTGGGCGGGCGCCTGCGTCGGGTCCTGGCCGGGGGCCTGCGGCAGCGGCTTCGGCTTGGCGTCCAGCAGCTTCTGCAGGGTCCAGTAGCCCTTGACCGCCGGGGTGATGACGTTCGCCTGGGCCCACTTGTCCCAGTCCTCAAGCTTCCAGGTCTTCAGCTCGTCGAGCGTCGGGAGCTTGATCGGCGCCGCGCCCGGCTTGCCGGAGGCGCTGGCCGCGACCGAGGGAGCCGTGGTCTGGGCTCCGGTCACCGGGTCGCTGTTGTCCGGTCCGCACGCGGTCGCGACCACCATGGTCAGCGCGGCGACGGAGGCACCCAGGACGGCACGGCTCGGCCGGGATATCGGTGACATGAGTTCAAATCCCCCTGTTGACTTCCGCCATACGGCCCTTCTCCTCGGGCGCGGCCCGGGGCCGCGTGTATGGCAGGTGAGGAGTCTGCCATGCGGATGAGGATCTCCTTACACCCACCCCCGACCGGGACGAAGCTGTCACCGGATCGCTACGGGATCGGCACGGAGCCTCCGTCGGGGCCGGAAAACCGGTTGCACGCGTCCCGTGGCGTGCCTAGCGTGGTCCGGGTCGCCAACCAGACAAGGAGTAGGCCGTTGATCTACTGAGGCTCAGGGACACCGCCCCGCCGCGCAGGCACTGTTGCCGCGTGGTGCGCGAGTGTGCGACCTCAGTCACGGCCCGGTGGCGATCCGCGATCCCCCACGATCGATGCTCCGTGATCCTCTGTGATCCGCGGCGATCGTCGGTGTGACGCCACCCCTTCTCGTCCCCGCCGGCCGTACCGGTCCCCGCACCCGCGGTGTCTCCCCGTGTTGCTCATCACCCCTTCGGCAACCACCTTCGGGAGGCCTCCATGGCACAACCCACCACCGCCGTCCTCTGCACCGACCTCGCGTTCGACTGGCCCGACGGCAAGCCCGTCCTGAGCGGCTTCCACCTCGCCGTCGGCCCCGGCCGCACCGGCCTGATCGGGCTCAACGGCGCCGGCAAGTCCACCCTGCTGCGACTGATCGCCGGCGACCTCACCCCGACCGGCGGCACCGTCCGAGTCGACGGCGAACTCGGCTACCTGCCCCAGGGCCTGACGCTCGACACCTCCCTGCGGGTGGACGAGGCGCTCGGCATCCGGGCCGCCCGCGAGGCCCTGCACGCCATCGAGTCCGGCGACACCGACCAGCGGCACTTCGACGCCGTCGGCGACGACTGGGACGTCGAGGAGCGCGCCCGCGCCACGCTCGACCGGCTCGGCCTGCGCCGCCTCGGCCTCGACCGCACCACCGGCGAACTCTCCGGCGGCGAGGCGGTGCTGCTGCGACTGGCCGCCCTGCTGATGGCCCGCCCCGACGTCCTGCTGCTGGACGAGCCCACCAACAACCTCGACCGGGCCGCCCGCGAGCGGCTCTACGAGACGGTGGCCGGCTGGCACGGCGTGATGCTGATCGTCAGCCACGACCGCGAGCTGCTGCAGCACGTCGACCAGATCGCCGACCTCCGGGGCGGCGAAGTCACCTGGTACGGCGGCAACTTCGACGCCTACGAGCGCACCCTCGCCGCCCAGCAGGAGACGGCGGAGCGGCTGCTGCGCAGCGCCGAGGCCGACGTCCAGCGCCAGAAGCGGGACCTGGTCGACGCCCGGTCCCGGCTGGACCGCAGCGCCGCGTACGGCAAGAAGCGCTCGGTCACCCGCAACGACCCGCACATCTTCCGGGGCATGCTCAAGCGCAAGGGCCAGGAGACGGCGGGCCGGCTCCAGGGCATGCACACCGAGCGGCTGGAGGAGGCCAAGGCGCGGCTCACCGAGGCCGAGGAGGCCGTCCGGGACGACGCCGAGATCCGGATCGACCTGCCGCGCACCGAAGTCCCGGCCGGGCGCACGGTGCTCACCCTGCAGAAGGTCCGGCTGCCGCACGGCATCACCGCCGAGCTCGACCTGCGCGGGCCGGAGCGGATCGCCCTGGTCGGCCGCAACGGGGCCGGCAAGTCCACCCTGCTGCGCACCATCGCGGGCGAACTCGCCCCGCTGGAAGGGCAGATCACCGCTCCGGTGTCGCTGCGGCACCTCCCGCAGCGGCTCGACCTGCTGGACGAGAAGCTCAGCGTGGTGGAGAACGTCAAGCTGTTCGCCCCCGCCGCGGGGGACAACGCGATCCGCGCCCGGCTCGCCCGGTTCCTGTTCCGCGGCGCCCGGGCCGACCAGCCGGCCGCGACCCTCTCCGGTGGCGAGCGGTTCCGCGCGACCCTGGCCGCCCTGCTGCTGGCCGACCCGCCGCCGCAGCTGCTGCTGCTCGACGAGCCGACCAACAACCTGGACCTCGCCAGCGTCCGCCAGCTCACCCAGGCGCTGGCCGCCTACCGGGGCGCGCTGATCGTGGCCAGCCACGACCTGCCGTTCCTGCGCGGCCTGGGCGTGACCAGGTGGCTGGAGCTGGACGGCGACCTGCGGGCGGTGGATCCGATGTAGCGGGGACGGCTGTGGCCGCCAACGCTGCTGCTGGGCGTCCTGGGCGTCCTGGGCGTCCTGGGCGTCCTGGTCGGCCCGGGCGTCCCCGGCGAGCACCCGGCGGGGCGGGGGGGGGGGGGGGGGGCGGGTGAGCGCCGGGGGGTGGGGGCGGTTGCGGGACGGGGGGGGGGGGGTGGGGGGGCGTTTGTATGGGTGG
>NZ_JBEOUW010000031.1:0-80366 GCF_040303045.1 Kitasatospora sp. NPDC096140 | reverse complement strand
GGCCGCCAACGCTGCGGCTGGGCGTCCGGGGCGTCCTGGGCGGCCGGGCCGCCCTGGTCGCCCCGGGCGGCCCCGCCCCCCCCCCGGGGGGCCGCCCCCCGGGCGGGGCCCCCCCCCCCGCCCGGCTCGTCGGGAGTGAACACCGGGGTGCGGAGCCGGCTCCGAGGCGTTTTGACGGCGGGTGGAAAACCGTCGGCCGAAGCCCCAACTCAGACGCGCGGGCGGTCGCTCCGGGTGCCGGTCCCGGCACCGCCCCCGGTGCCGCGTCCCGGTGCTACGGCTACGGCTGCGGCGCGGGGCGCAGTCTGCCCGCGACCAGTGTCCCGAGCCGGTCCAGCCCGACGACGAGGGCGGCGAGCACGACGAACTCGACGGTCAGCTGGGCGATCTGCCCCCAGACGTAGCCGTAGCCCTTGGTGGTCGGGTCGAAGAAGAAGTACGGGTAGGGCAGCGGGTAGTCGTCGAACAGCGCGTTGCGGGTGAGCACGATCGCCGCGTAGCCGAGCGGGAAGGCCAGCCAGAGCGGTATGTCCTTCCAGGCCGCCGCGTTGCGCGGCTTCAGGACCAGCCAGTCGACGATCACCATCACCGGCGTCACGTAGTGCAGGAAGAAGGACGACCAGTTCGCCAGCCGGTCCGGCCCGCTGACCAGGCCGGGCAGCGGGTTGGCGCCGTGCTGCAGCAGGACGTGCGAGACCAGCCCGGTGATCAGGATGTACAGCGTGGCTGCGCCGCGCAGCCGGGGCGCGGGCGCGTCCACGCTGCCGCGCCGGTCCATCCAGTACACCGCTCCGATGAAGTAGCCGAGCACGATCACGTTGCTCTGCACGGTGAAGTACACCAGCGGTGCCGTTCCGAGGGTCAGGCCGAGGCCTGCCGAGAGCACGATTCCCATGCGCCACCACAGCGCGGGTCGGGTCCGGACTGTCATGCGGCCACCAGTTCGTTTCAGGCGATACGGGAGGTATCGGACGGCTGAGGGGAAGGTCGCACTCTACTCGCCGGTACCGGCGGGGTGGAACCCGTGTGCGATCCCCGCGGACCTCCGGTGGGCTCCCGCGCCCGCCTGCGGGTGTTCAGCCCGGCAGCACGAACCCCGACTCGTACGCCGCGATGACCGCCTGGGTGCGGTCCCGCGCGCCGAGCTTGGCGAGCACGCTGCCGACGTGCGTCTTCACCGTCTCCTGGCTCACCACCAGCCGGGCGGCGATCTCGCCGTTGTTCAGCCCGGTGGCCATCAGCCGCAGCACCTGCCCCTCCCGTTCGGTCAGCCGCCCGATCGGCCCCCGGTCGGCGCCGGCCTCCCGCCGGCGGTCGTTGCCGTGCCGCACCGCGAGTTCGCGGACGGCCGCCGGGAAGAGCAGCGAGTCCCCGCGTGCGACCAGCCGTACCGCCTGCACCATCTCCTCGGCCCGGGCCCGCTTCAGCAGGAACCCGGCCGCGCCCGCGCGCAGCGCGTCGTACACGTGGTCGTCGTGCTCGAAGGTGGTGACCACCAGGATCCTCGGCGGCTCGGCCATCCCGCCGACCAGCTGCTCGGTGGCCCGGATCCCGTTGATGCCGGGCATCCGGACGTCCATCAGCACGACGTCCGGCCGCAGCTCGCGCACCAGCGGGACGACCTCCGCGCCGTCGGCTGCCTCGCCGACCACGGTGAGGTCCGGCTCGGCGTCGATCACCACCCGCAGACCCATCCGGACCAGCCGTTCGTCGTCGGCGATCACCACCCGGATGCCGTCGGTGCCGCCGTTCGTCAGGCCGTCCGTGCCGCTCCCCATTCCGCTGCCCATGCCGTTCCCGTCGTTCGTCATGCGGTCCCTCCCACCGGCAGCCACACGGCCAGCCGCCACGTCGTGCCGTCCGCGCTCGGCCCCACCGTGCTGCCGCCCCGCAGGGCGGCTGCGCGCTCCCCGATTCCGCGCAGCCCGCGCCCGCCGCCGGGTCGGCTCGGACGGGCGGGGCCCAGCGGGTTGGTCAGTTCGATCTCCAGTCGGCCGGCGGCCAGCCCGACCCGCAGCCCGGCCGGGGCCGGTCCGGCGTGCCGCAGCACGTTGGTCAGGCCCTCCTGCACGATCCGGTAGGCCTCGCGGGAGACCGGGGCCGGCAGGGCGGCCAGGCCGGGGGCCAGGTCGGCGTCCACCGTCACCCCGGTGCGGGCGAGTTGGCGCAGCAGGTCGTCCAGCCCGGCGAGGGTGGGCCCGGCCGGTCCGGCGGCCTCCGGGTCCTCCTCGCGCAGCAGGCCGAGCACGGTGTCGAGTTCGCTGACGGCCGCCCGCGCGGTCTCCTCGATCGCCTGCAAGGCCTCGGCGGCGAAGTCGGGGTTGGTCCGCAGCACCCGGGCGGCCGCCGAGGCCTGGATGCCGACGGCGCTCAGCGCGTGCCCGACCGAGTCGTGCAACTCGCGGGCCAGCCGGTTTCGTTGGGCGAGCACGGTGGCCCGGCGCTCGACGGCGGCGAGCCGCTCCTCCGGGGTCGGGCCGAGCAGGGCGGGCGCCCAGCGGGCGAGCAGGGCTCCGCAGCCGGCGTTGGCGAGCAGCACCAGCAACAGGACGGCGAGGCCGAGGGTGGGGCCGGTGAACATCCAGCCCGGGAAGCGGTCCTCCCAGAAGCGGACGAGGTCCTCGGCCCCGCCGAAGGAGAACATCAGCACCACGGCGAACGGCACCCCGGCCAGCGTCATCCCGGCGACCACCCCGCCGAAGAACACGTGCAGCACGTACCAGACCGCGGTGCGCCACCGGGCCGGCCAGGTGCGGGCCGGGCCGGTGGCCAGCTCCTCGGACCGTTCGGCTGTGCACAGCGCCCGGGCGGCCGCGCCCTCCAGCCCCCGGACCGTGGGCACCAGCGCGGTGACGGCGGCCATCGGCAGCGAGGTGAACAGGGAGAGGAACTGCAGCAGCGCCTGCCGGGCGTTGCCCTGCTCGGGGTTGAGCGCCCCGAGCAGCACCACCGACAGCAGCCAGTACGGCATCAGCAGCGCGCCGCCCAGCACCAGGTGCACCCAGCGCAGCCGGGCTCGCCGCCCGACCACCGCCCCCGCCGCACGCCGCAACCGCGTGCCCGCCCCCGTGATCACCTGGGTGACTCTACGTCAGGGGTGCTCGCCCGGGCTCCCCGTTCGGTCAGCGCGACCGCCCCGACGGCCAGCATCAGCACCGCGGTCACCACCTGGCCGGCCTGCACCAGCGGCATCAGCCCGGGCACCGCCATCCGCAGCTCGGTCACCCGGGTCGTCGTCGCCCCGAAGGCCACCAGTTGCCAGCTGCCCCAGCCGAACAGCGAGCCGGCCGCCGTCCAGGCCACCAGCAGCGGACCGAGCAGCCGCCGCCGCGGCCGGACCCGGAAGACCACCACCAGCAGGGCCGCCGCGGCAGCCACCGCCATCACGGCGGTCACCCCGTCCATCACCGCCACGCCCCGGTTCCGCTCCTGCGCCATCGCGGCCGGCACCCCGGCGGTGCCGCCGAGCGACCAGTACGTCCGGGCCGTCGCGACACCGGTGGCGAGCAGCGCGGCGACGCAGGCGAGGGTGCGTTGCACGGCCAGCGTGGGGGAGCGCGGCAGGTCGCCGATCCGGTCCGCGAGCAGCCCGGCCCACCGCCGCCGGGCGTACAGGGCGAAGGCGGTGATCAGCGCGAGGCCCTGCACCGCGAACCCGCCGTACACGACGACGAAGACCCAGCTGCCGAGGCCCTTGTCGTCCGGCGCGGTGCCGTGCTCCGGGCCCAGCACCAGGGTGCTCAGCAGGGACAGCGGCAGCGCCACGAGGAGGGTGCCGAGCAGCCCGGTCGCCACCCACATCGGGAACGCCACCAGCCCGGCCGGGGCCCGCCGCCCCCACGGCCGTACGAAGGCCAGCGCCAGGGCGACGGCGATCGCGTCCATCCCGAAGGTGAGCAGGTTCAGCAGCCAGAGCCGGTCCATCCCGGCGGGGTCGTCCGACCCCACCGGATGGCCGGTCAGCCAGAGCAGCTTGAGCGTCAGGTACGGCCCCGTCGCCGCCACCGCCGTCCACGCGGCCCCGGCCCGTACGACGGTCTCGTTGATCCTCATGCCCCCACGGTCGCGCCGGGACCGGCTCCCCGTCCTCCGCCCGGGGCGTGATCCCGCTCCCCCCGGCGGGGGATGTCCGGCTCAGTCCGTCCGGCTCGGTCCGTCCGGCTCAGGCCATCCGGCTCAGGCCATCCGGTGGATCAGCCGGTCCTCGGCGTCGACCCGTCCGTCCGGGTCGGCCACCAGCCCGAGCCGTTCGGCGAGCCGGCGGGAGGGCAGGTTGTCGGCCCGGATCAGCGCGACGACCGGGATCCCCGGGAACCGCGGGCGCCCCTGCGCCATCGCCGCCCGTGCGGCCTCCGCCGCGTAGCCCTTGCCCCAGGCGGACGGCCGGAACCGGTAGTAGAGGTTGAACACCCGCTCCCCGTCCAGCGTGTGCAGGTACAGCCCGGCGAAGCCGATGATCACCTCCGGCTCGTCCCGCGTCGACACGGCGCAGTACCCGATGCCGTCCCGCACCCAGTCCGCCACGAAGCCGTCCAGCGCCTCCTGGGCCTGCGCGAGGTCCCGCTGCGGCCCGTGCGGGTTGTACCGGTTGGTCTCCGGGTCCCCGTGCACGGCGAACATCGCCTCGGCGTCGCCCTCCTGCGGCCGGGTGAGCACCAGCCGCTCGGAGACGGCGACGACCGTGCGGTCGGTGGCGGGCCGGTCGGTGGAGGTCCGGTCGGTGACGGTCCGGTCGGTGATGGTCATGGCGCTTCCCCCGTGGTTCTTCGTGTCCTTCGTAATGGATGCAACGCAGACTAGGCCATTACACCGACAGGCGCCCGGCCAATTTCCGCCGGTGGGCCCCGGGGTGGCGCGGACCGGCGCGGAGGTCTTGTTACCGGCGGGTCGCTTGCCTATCATCGCGAGTGTTACAGCTTTACTGTCAAACCCCGAAGGGTTCTGCGGCCAGTGCGTGACTCAAGCGGTGCACCGGGCTCGGGCGGCCCGTTGGCGGGCGTGCGGGTGGTGGAGCTCGCCGGGATCGGACCGGGGCCGTTCGCGGCGATGCTGCTGGGGGACCTCGGCGCGGACGTGGTGCGGGTGGACCGGCCGGAGCCGTCGCCGCTGGGGACGGACCCGGCCCACGACCTCAGCAACCGCAACAAGCGCTCGGTGCTGGTCGACCTGAAGTCGCCCGAGGGCCCCGGGCTGGTGCTGGACCTGGTGGAGCGGGCCGATCTGCTGATCGAGGGCTACCGGCCGGGCGTCGCGGAGCGGCTCGGGGTCGGGCCCCGGGACTGCCTCGCGCGAAATCCGGCGCTGGTGTACGGGCGGATGACCGGCTGGGGCCAGCACGGCCCCCGGGCTGCGACCGCCGGGCACGACCTCGGGTACGCGGCGGTCGCCGGGGTGCTCGGGATGGTGGCCGCGCCGGGCGGTGCCGAGGAGGCGCCGGGCATCCCGGCCAACCTGCTCGGCGACTACGCGGGCGGCTCGCTCTACCTGGTCGTCGGCCTGCTCGCCGCGCTGCACCACGCCCGGGCCACCGGCGCCGGCCAGGTGGTGGACGCGGCGATCGTCGACGGCGCGGCACACCTCGGCAGCATGCTGTGGGGCCTGCTCGCGGCCGGGCACTGGCAGGACCGCCGGGGTGTCAACCTGCTCGACGGCGGCGCCCCGTTCTACGCGGTCTACCGGACGGCGGACGGCGGACACCTGGCCGTCGGCGCGCTGGAGCCGCGCTTCTACGCCGAGTTCGCCCGACTGCTGGAGCTTGGCCCGGACGCGCCCGGCCAGCACGACCTCGCCCGCTGGCCCGAGCTGCGCGCCCTGATCGCCGCCCGCTTCGCCACCCGGACCAGGGCCGAGTGGGAGGCCGTCTTCGCCGGCTCCGACGCCTGCGTGGAACCCGTACTGACGATGCGTCAGGCGGCAGCCGACGCGCACCTGTCGGCCCGCGGGACGTACGTCGAGGCGGGCGGCGTCACCCAGCCGGCCCCCGCCCCCCGCTTCTCCGCCACCCCCGGCGCGCTGCGCCGCCCGCCGGCCCGACCGGGCGCGGACACCGCCGAGGTGGCCCGCGACTGGGGCGTGCCGTCACTCGGCCTGTCGGCCCCCGACTCCGTAGCAGAGCAAGGAGAGTAGCGTTGCAGCGCGAGATCTTCACCGAGCAGCACGACGACTTCCGGGCCACCGTCAAGGCGTTCCTCGCCAAGGAGGTGCTGCCGCACTACGACCGCTGGGAGAAGGCGGGCATCGTCGACCGGTCGGCCTGGCTCGCGGCCGGCCGGCAGGGCCTGCTCGGCATCGCCGTCCCCGAGGAGTTCGGCGGCGGTGGCACCCCGGACTTCCGCTACGCCGCCGTACTGGCCGAGGAGTTCGCCCGGGCCGGCGCCTCCGGACTGGCGATCGGCCTGCACAACGACATCATCGGCCCCTACCTGACCTCGCTCGCCACCGAGGAGCAGAAGCGCCGCTGGCTGCCCGGCTTCTGCTCCGGCGAGCTGATCACCGCGATCGCGATGACCGAGCCCGGCGCCGGCTCCGACCTACAGGGCATCCGCACCCAGGCGGTCGACCGGGGTGACCACTTCCTGCTCAACGGCGCCAAGACCTTCATCTCCAACGGGATCCTCGCGGACCTGGTCGTCGTGGTGGCCCGCACCACCCCTGAGGGCGGCTCGCGCGGCCTGAGCCTGCTGGTCGTCGAACGCGGCACGCCCGGCTTCGAGCGCGGCCGCAACCTCGACAAGATCGGCCAGAAGGCCCAGGACACCGCCGAGTTGTTCTTCGAGGACGTCCGGGTGCCGAAGGAGAACCTGCTCGGCGAGCTCAACGGCGGCTTCGTCCACCTGATGCAGAACCTCGCCCAGGAACGGCTCACCATCGCGGCCTCGGCGATCGCCGGCGCCGAGTACCTGGTCGAGATCACCACGGACTACGTCAAGCAGCGCGAGGCCTTCGGCCGGCCGCTCGCCAAGCTGCAGCACGTCCGCTTCGAGATCGCCGAACTGGCCACCGAGTGCGCCGTCACCCGGACCTTCGTCGACCGCTGCATCACCGAGCACAACCGCTACGCGCTCACCCCGGCCGACGCCTCGATGGCCAAGTGGTGGGCCACCGAACTGCAGAAGCGCACCGCCGACCGGTGCCTCCAACTGCACGGCGGCTACGGGTACATGAGCGAGTTCCCGGTCGCCCGGGCGTTCACCGACGGCCGCATCCAGACCATCTACGGCGGCACCACCGAGATCATGAAGGAGATCGTGGGCCGCTCCATCCTCGGCTGACCTGCCAAGCCCCCCGCCCCGAAAGGCAAATCCCATCGTGACCACCGAAGCGTACGTCTACGACGCGATCCGCACCCCGCGCGGCCGGGGCAAGGCCAACGGCTCGCTGCACGGCACCAAGCCGATCGACCTCGTCGTCGGCCTGATCCACGAACTGCGCCGACGCTTCCCCGGGTTGGACCCGGCCGCGATCGACGACATCGTGCTCGGCGTGGTCAGCCCGATCGGCGACCAGGGCTCCGACATCGCCCGGATCGCCGCCGTCGCGGCCGGCCTGCCCGACACCGTCGCCGGCGTCCAGGAGAACCGCTTCTGCGCCTCCGGCCTGGAAGCCGTCAACCTGGCTGCCGCCAAGGTCCGTTCGGGCTGGGAGGACCTCATCCTCGCCGGCGGCGTGGAGTCGATGTCCCGGGTCAGGATGGCCTCCGACGGCGGCGCCTGGTTCGCCGACCCGATGACCGCCTACGAGACCAACTTCGTCCCGCAGGGCATCGGCGCCGACCTGATCGCCACCATCGAGGGCCTCTCCCGCACCGACGTGGACGCCTTCGCCGCCGAGTCCCAGGCCCGCGCCGCCAAGGCCCAGGCGGACGGCCTGTTCGACCGCTCGGTCGTCCCGGTGCGTGACCGCAACGGCCTGGTCGTGCTGGAACGCGACGAGTTCATCCGCCCCGGCACCACCGTCGAGACCCTGGCCGGCCTCAAGCCCTCCTTCGCCCAGATCGGCGAAGCCGGCGGCTTCGACGCCGTCGCCCTGCAGAAGTACCACTGGGTGGAGGCCATCGACCACGTCCACCACGCGGGCAACTCCTCCGGCATCGTGGACGGCGCCGCCCTCGTCGCCATCGGCAGCCGCGAGGTCGGCGAGCGGTACGGGCTGCGCCCGCGCGCCCGGATCGTCTCCGCCGCCGTCTCCGGCTCCGAGCCGACCATCATGCTCACCGGCCCCGCCCCGGCCACCCACAAGGCGCTCGCCAAGGCCGGGCTCACCGCCGCCGACATCGACCTGGTCGAGATCAACGAGGCCTTCGCCGCCGTCGCGCTCCGCTTCGTCCGCGAACTCGGCTTCCGCCACGACCAGGTGAACGTCAACGGCGGCGCGATCGCCCTCGGCCACCCGCTCGGCGCCACCGGCGCGATGCTGCTCGGCACCGTGATCGACGAGCTGGAGCGGCGCGACCTGCGCTACGGCCTGGTCACCCTCTGCGTGGGCGGCGGCATGGGCATCGCCACCATCGTCGAGCGCATCTGACCCCCCGTCCCTCGGATCCCCTCGGAGACCCTGAACTCATGAGCGACACCACCACCATCCGCTGGGAGCAGGACCAGGACGGCGTGGTCACCCTCGTCCTCGACGACCCCACCCAGTCCGTCAACACCATGAACGAGGCCTTCACGGCCGACTTCGAAGCCGTCGTCGCGCGCCTGGCCGGCCTCGGCGACGCGCTGCGCGGCGTGGTGATCACCTCCGGTAAGAAGACCTTCTTCGCCGGGGGAGACCTGCGGATGCTCTCCGCCGCCCGCGCCGAGGACGCCGAGGCCGTCTTCGAGAAGTCCATGCGGATCAAGCGCTCGCTGCGCACGCTGGAGACCCTCGGCAAGCCGGTCGTCGCCGCCGTCAACGGCAGCGCGCTCGGCGGCGGCCTGGAGATCGCCCTCGCCTGCCACCACCGGATCGCGCTGAACACCCCGGCCGCCCGGATCGGCCTGCCCGAGGTCACCCTCGGCCTGCTGCCCGGCGGCGGCGGAGTCGTCCGCACCGTGCGGCTGTTCGGCATCACCGACGCCCTGCTGAAGTTCCTGCTGCAGGGCCGCCAGTACCGCCCCGGGCAGGCGATGGAGCACGGTCTGGTGCACGAACTGGTCGACACCCAGGAGGAGTTGACCACCCGGGCGCGCGCCTGGATCGACGCCAACCCGACCGCCGTCCAGCCCTGGGACGTCAAGGGGTACAAGATCCCCGGCGGCACCCCCGCGACCCCGGCCTTCGCCGCCAACCTGCCCGCCTTCCCGGCCAACCTGCGCAAGCAGCTGAACGGCGCGCCCTACCCGGCCCCGCGCAACGTCCTGGCCGCCGCGGTGGAGAGCGCCCAGGTGGACGTCGACACCGCGATGGTGATCGAGGCCCGCTACTTCACCGAACTCGCCTGCGGCCAGACCAGCAAGAACATGATCCAGGCGCTGTTCTTCGACATGCAGGCCGTCAACTCCGGTGCCGGGCGCCCCAAGGACGTCGAGAAGCGGCTGGTCCGCAAGGTCGCCGTGCTCGGCGCCGGCATGATGGGCGCGGGCATCGCCTACGCCTGCGCCAAGGCCGGCATCGAGGTCGTACTCAAGGACGTCAGCACCGAGGCCGCCGAGCGCGGGAAGGCCTACTCCGAAGGCCTGCTGAACAAGGCCGTCGCCCGCGGCCGCTCCACCGAGGCCAAGCGCGACGAACTGCTCGCCCGGATCACCCCCACCGGCGACGCCGCCGACCTGGCCGGCTGCGACGCGGTGATCGAGGCCGTCTTCGAGAACACCGAGCTCAAGCACAAGGTGTTCCAGGAGATCGAGGGCGTCGTCGCCCCCGACGCGCTGCTCTGCTCCAACACCTCCACCCTGCCGATCGGCCTGCTCGCCGAAGGCGTGCGGCGCACCGACGACTTCATCGGCCTGCACTTCTTCTCGCCGGTCGACAAGATGCGGCTGGTGGAGATCATCCGCGGCCCGCAGACCGGCGACGAGGCCCTCGCCCGGGCCTTCGACCTGGTCCGCCAGATCGACAAGACCCCGATCGTGGTCAACGACTCGCGCGGCTTCTTCACGTCCCGGGTGATCGGCCAGTTCATCAACGAGGGCGTCGCCATGGTCGGCGAGGGCATCCACCCGGCCTCCGTCGAGCAGGCCGCCGCCCAGGCCGGCTACCCCGCCAAGGTGCTCTCCCTGATGGACGAGCTCACCCTCACCCTGCCGCGCAAGATCCGCGACGAGTACCGGCGCGCGGCCGAGGCCGGCGGCGGCACCTGGACCCCGCACCCGGCGGACGCGGTGGTCGACCGGATGGTCGACGAGTTCGGCCGCCCGGGACGCAGCGGCGGCGCCGGCTTCTACGAGTACGGCGAGGACGGCAGGCGCGGGCGGCTCTGGCCCGGGCTGCTGGAGCACTTCGGCGGCTCCGGCGGCGGTGCTGCTTCCGGCTCCGGTGCCGGCTCCGGTTCCGGAACTGACCCGGCCGAGGTGCCCTTCGAGGACCTCAAGGAGCGGATGCTGTTCAGCGAGGCCCTGGACTCGGTGCGCTGCCTGGAGGAGGGCGTGCTGACCTCGGTCGCCGACGCCAACGTGGGCTCGATCCTCGGCATCGGTTTCCCGGCCTGGACCGGCGGCGTGTTCCAGTACATCAACGGGTACGAGGGCGGCCCGGCCGGCTTCGCGGCCCGCGCCCGCGAACTCGCCGCCGCGTACGGCGAGCGGTTCGCACCCCCGGCGCTGCTGGAGCGGATTGCGGCGGAGGGCCGGACGTTCACCGACTGACCGGG
This sequence comes from Kitasatospora sp. NPDC096140, assembly GCF_040303045.1. Taxonomy (NCBI): domain Bacteria; kingdom Bacillati; phylum Actinomycetota; class Actinomycetes; order Kitasatosporales; family Streptomycetaceae; genus Kitasatospora; species Kitasatospora sp. NPDC096140. The sequence continues at coordinate 69,577 of NZ_JBEOUW010000031.1, read as the reverse complement.
GAGCCTGCCCGGGGCCGGGTGGGGCCGGGTGGGGCCGGTGGGGCCGGTGGGGCCGGTGGGGCCGCGCGCGTCGCGGCCCCACCCGGGCTCCTAGGCCTCGCCGGGTTCCTCGCCCGGGTACCCGCCCGGGGCCTGGGTCATTTCCTCGTTCGGTGCCTCGTTCAGTTCCTCGCCGAGCTCCTCCCGGAGCGAGCGCTGGAACGCCGTGACCAGGGCCTGCGCCACCATCGGCTGGATGTGGTCCGTCAGCGCCTTCATCCGGACCAGCTCCGCCGGCTCCGGCTCGCTCTCCCGGTACGGCTTCCACACCGTCTCCCGGAACAGCCGCTGCAACTCCCGCGCCGTCGCCCGGCTGTGCTCCAGCACCACCTCGCGGGCCGCCAGCAGCGTCTCCAGCGGGATCGGCACGTCCAGGATCCGCACGCCCAGCGGCAGCAGGCCCGGATCCACCCGGAACACCTCCGGGTCGTCGGTCCGCTCCAGCACGCCCATCGCCGCCAGCCGCTCGACCTGCGCCGGCGACAACCCCTGCCCGGCCCGCCGCTCCAGCTGCGCCCGGCCCAGCTCCTCGGCGGCCTCCGGCGTCCAGGACGCCACCAGCGCCCGGTGGATCGCCAGGTCCAGCGGCGTGCTGTCCTCGGGCAGCCGCGCCAGGTACCGCTCGATCGCCGCCAGTGTCAGCCCCTGCCGCTGCAACTCCTCGATCAGCCCCAGCCGGTCCAGGTGCGCCGCGCCGTACAGGCCGACCCGCCGCGGCCCCAGCTCCGGCGGCGGCAGCAGCCCCTTCGTCCCGTAGAACCGCACGGTTCGCACGGTCACTCCGGCCCGCGCCGCCAACTCGTCCACCGTCAGCCGCACCTCGCCCGCCCCGGCACCGTGCTCCCCCATCTGCTGCCTCCCGCGCTGGCACACTCCTGCTGTGACAGCAGCAGTGTGACAGTGCGGCCGGAGCGGGTCCACCGGGGTGGCGCGCGGCCGGGTCGGTGGGGGTGCTGGTCGTCGGCTGTCGGGGCGGGTTGGGCGGCGGAGCGGGGGAGGTCCGCGGCGGGTGGGCACGGCGATGTCCGCGCGGGTCCACCGGGGTGGCGCGCGGCCGGGTCCGGGGTGGTGCTCGTCGTCGGCTGTCGGGGCCGGGTTGGGCGGGGGCTGGCGGCGGGTGGGCACGGCGATGCCCCCGCCCGTCTGCCGGGGGCAGCTCGGTGCAGGGGCGTTGCGTGCGGGTCCCGGTGGCCCGCCCGGGGCCGTCGTTCGGGGCGGTGGCGGGTGAGTGCGCCCGGGTGTGGCCCATCGGTTCGTCGGGGCCGAACCCGGGGCCACCGGGGCTTCCCGGTGGCCCCGGTCGGTCAGGCGAGGGCGGCGTGGTGGCGGCGGGTGACTTCGGGGTGGGCCCGGGTGTAGCCCTTCCACTCGTTGAGACCGAAGTCGGCGAAGAGGGGGTTGTCCGGGTCCTCGGTGGCGCCGGGGGCGTGGTGGGCGAGCGGGAAGTCCAGCGGCGCGATGTGGGCGTCGAGGCGCGGGTTGTAGAAGAACGGGACGGAGAAGCGCTCGCGGGCTCCGGGCGGGCTGACCACGCGGTGGCTGGTGGCCTTCAGGTAGCCGTCGGTGGCCACCTCCAGCAGCTCGCCGAGGTTGACGACGAAGGCGCCGGCGAGCGGCGGGACGTCCAGGAAGGTGCCGTCCTGGCGTTCGACCTGGAGGCCGCCCACGGTGTCCTGGAGCAGCAGGGTGATGAAGCCGTAGTCCTTGTGGGCGCCGACGCCTTGGCCGGCGCCGTCCGGGGCGGTGCCGGGGTAGCGGACCAGCTTGAGGCGCAGGTGGGGGTGGCCCGCGAAGGCCTCGTCGTAGAAGTCGGGGCGGGCGCCGATCGCGGTGAGGAGTTCGTGCAGCAGTCGCCGGGCGACCCCGCCGAGGTGGTCGATCCAGCCGAGCGCGGCGGTGCGCAGCGCGGGGAGCGCCTCGGGCCACTGGTTGGGGCCCTCCAGCCACCAGTACGGGGGCTCGCCGGCGCCGGGGACGTGCGGGGGCAGCTCGGCGCCGATGTCCAGCTGGTCGCGCCAGTCCTGGCTGCCGCCGGTGCGCTCGTCGCCGGTGCGGGTGTAGCCCCGGTAGTGCGGGGAGTTGAGGTTGCTCACGGCGAGCCGGTCGGCCTCGGGGAGGGCGAAGAAGGCGCGCATGGCCCGGGCGAGCGCGGCCGTCTCCTCGGGGGTGACGCCGTGGCCGACGAGCTGGAAGAAGCCGACGCCGGTGGCCGCGGCGCGGAGTTCGTCGTGCAGGCGGCGGCGTTCCTCCGGGCTGCCGTCGGCGAGCGAGAGGTCGATCACCGGGAGGGCGTCCGCGAGGTCGGAGCCGGAGCCGTTTTCGGGTACGGGCGTGTACTGCTGCGTCATGTGTGACATCCGCTGGGTCTCGTCCCGGCCTGGTCCGGTGGTCGACCGGGGGCGCCGGAGCCACGCCTGGTGCGGCGGGTGCTCCGGGAGCCGGGAGGCGGGGGCGGCCGGGTGGTGGGGCCGCCTGAGGGTGGGTGGAGCGAGGTTCAGCCGGAGCGTCGACAGGACATGCTGGTCACGCGGAGCAGGTCCACGTGGCGACGGCGAACAAGGATGAGCACTTCACCAGCTTAAATGACTGGTTCGGCGGCGGGCGACCCCCCTGCAGCGGAGGGCCGCCCACCACTTGTTGGTGAACGATCAAGTGCCGGTTCTCGGTCGAGGGCGCGGTGTCGCCGGCGGCTCCGTCAGACGCGGTGGACGGCTTCCCTCAGGTGTGGTCGGCGGCCCCCCTCAGGCGTTGTTGAGGTAGGCCAGGACGGCCAGCACCCGGCGGTTGTCGTCGTCGGACGGCTGGAGGTCGAGCCGGACGAAGATCGACGCGGTGTGCTTGGCGACCGCCCGCTCGGTGATCACCAGCTGCTGGGCGATGGCGGCGTTGGAGCGGCCCTCCGCCATCAGCGCCAGCACCTGCCGCTCGCGCGGGGAGAGGGTGGCGACCGGGCCGGCCGAGGAGTTGTGGGTGAGCAGCCGGGTGATCACCTCCGGGTCCATCGCGGTGCCGCCCTGGGAGACCCGTCGGACGGCGTCGATGAACTGGGCGCCGTCCATCACCCGGTCCTTGAGCAGGTAGCCGATCCCGCCGGTGCTGCCGGCCAGCAGCTCGCGCGCGTACAGCTGCTCCACGAACTGCGACAGCACCAGGACGGGCAGGCCGGGGTGGGCCTGACGGGCGGCCAGCGCGGCCCGCAGCCCCTCGTCGGTGAAGCTCGGCGGCAGCCGGACGTCGACCACGGCGATGTCGGGCCGGTCGGCGGCCACCGCGGCGAGCAGCTGGTCGCCGTTCTCGACCGCCGCGGTGACCTTCATCCCGCTGGCCTCCAGCAGCCGGGTCAGGCCGTCCCGGAGGAGGAAGAGGTCTTCGGCGATGACAACGCGCACGGGATCTCCAGGTTCACGATGGTGGGCCCGCCGGACGGGCTGCTGATCGCGAGCACTCCGTCGAAGGCGGCCAGTCGGCGTTCGGTTCCGCTGAGACCGGTGCCCCGGGACGGGTCGGCGCCGCCGCGCCCGTCGTCGGTGACCGATATCCGCAACAGCCCGTCACTGTGCCCTATCTCGATCCAGACGCGCGAGGCGCCCGCGTGCTTCACCACGTTGGCCAGGAGCTCGGTGACCGCGAAGTAGGCGGCCGACTCCACCGGTGCCGGTGCCCGGCCGGTCAGGGTGCCGGTGAAGGTGACCGGCAGCGGCAGGTCCAGCGCCGTCGCCTGCACCGCGTCGGCCAGTCCGCGGTCGGCGAGCACCGGGGGGTGGATGCCGCGGACCAGGTCCCTCAGCTCGCCCAGCGCCTTCACCGAGGACGTCCGGGCCTCGGCCAGCAGCGGGGCCAGGGCGTCCGGGTCGTCCTTCAGCTGCTCGGCCACGGTCAGCAGCATGCCGAGGGCCACCAGCCGGGCCTGCGCCCCGTCGTGCAGGTCCCGCTCGATCCGGCGCAGTTCGGCGGCCCCGGCGTCGATGGTGTCCGCCCTCGTCCGAGCCAGGTGGCTGACCTGGCTGGCGAGTTGGGCCCGCCGGGAGGGCCCGAGCAGGGCCCGGGCGGCCTGCTCGTGGATCCGCAGGACCGACGGGGCGGCCCACAGGGCGGCGGCCGGCGCGGCGTACAGGCCCATCACGTAGATCACGCCGAGCGGGAAGAACGGCCCGTTCCGGCCGAAGACCTCCAGGGCGACCGGGGTCAGCACGACGACCGCGGCGGTGAGCAGCACCGTGAAGCCGGTGAGCAGCGCCCAGAGCAGGTCACGCCAGGTCGCCGGGTCGGCCAGCCAGCCGCCGGCCCGCAGCCGCTGCCAGGGGCCGGTGACGCCGGGCACGCGGTGGTACGGCACCGGGACCGGCCGCCCGCTCCACTTCCCGACCACCCGCCTGCTCTCTCCCGCGATCCAGCGCGCGCCGAACAGCGCGAGCATCAGCAGCGCGGGCGACAGCCAGAGCGAGACGGACCGGCCGCCGGGCGCGGCGCCGCCGTAGAGGTGCGTCGCCATCACCGCGAGCGCGCCCGGGGCGAACAGGGCGGCGCCGACGGCCCGGCCGCCGCCTCCGGTGGCCCAGCAGAGCGCCCAGAGGGCGACCACTCCGAACGGGACCAGCAGGATGAACGGGCCGCCCGGCCCGAACCGCCCGGACTCCTCCGGGCCGAACAGCGCGGAGGCCAGCAGCAGCGGCCCGGCCAGCAGCGAGACCAGGCCCGTCACGGCCAGCGTCACCACGTACCAGGCGCGTACGCCGTCGACGCAGGCCCGGCCCACCCGGGCCGTCACGTCCGTCACCGCCTGCACACCCATGAAGCGCCCCCTCGCCGTCCCGGAGCCTCCGCCCGGGGCTTCGAAGCCCTCGGTCCCGGAGCCCCCGCGGGCCCTGCGGACCCGGTTCCGATCTTTACGGTGGCTCAGTCTGCCGGGCCGCGGCGGCCGGCGCTCTAGGCCTGGACACCCAGTTCGGGGTGTATCTGGATACACCCCCAAGACGCCGTCCAGACGGTTGGCCGGGCCCCCGGGCCGGTTCGTAGCGTCGTGTCCCGTCAGCCGGTCCGGGGCCGCCCGGGGCCGGACCGAGAACCGTGGAGGGCCAGTGAACGCGCCGATCATCCGGATCCGCGGCGTCAGCAGGACGTACGACCGATCCGACGCCGCCCGCCCCGCCCTGGCCGGGCTCGACCTGGAGGTGCGGGCGGGCGAGGCGCTGGCCGTGCTCGGCCGCTCGGGCAGCGGCAAGTCCACCCTGCTGAACCTCATCGCCGGCCTCGACCGCCCGAGCGAGGGCACGGTGGAGGTGGACGGGGTGGCCGTCCACGGGCTCGGCGAGGCCGCGCTGGCCGAGTTCCGGCGGCGGCGGATCGGCATGGTGTTCCAGTTCTTCAACCTGCTGGACGACCTGAACGTCGAGGACAACGTGCTGCTCCCGGCCCAGCTCGCCGGGATGCGGCGGGAGCCGGCCCGGGCCCGGGCCGACGAACTGCTGGAGCGGCTGGGGGTGGCCCGGCACGCCAGGGCGTTCCCCGGCCGGCTCTCCGGCGGCGAGCGCCAACGGGTCGCGGTGGCCAGGGCATTGATGAACCGTCCGCCGGTGCTGCTGGCCGACGAACCCACCGGCGCGCTGGACACCACCTCGGCCGCCGACGTCCGCGACCTGCTGCGCGGGCTCAACGCGGAGGGGCAGACGATCGTTCTGGTCACCCATGACACCGCGCTCGCCGACTCCTGCGCGGACCGGACGATCGAACTGCTCGACGGCCGCCTGGTCCGGGACAGCGCGGCCGTACCGGCCCCCGGCGAGCGGAGCGGGGTGGACGCATGAGCGCCCTCGGCAAGGTGGTCCGGGCCGGGGTGGGCCGCAAGCGGGTGCAGACCCTGGTCATGGTGCTCACCACGATGATGTCCGTGACGGCGTGCATCCTCGCGGTCGGTCTGCTGGTCGCCGCCCGGGGCCCCTACCAGCGGTCCTTCACCGACCAGCACGGCGCGCACCTCAACGTGCTCTACGACCCGACCGCGGCGAGTCCCGACCGGCTCGCCGCGGCCGCCCACGCGCCCGGTGTCACGGCCTCGGCCGGCCCGTACCCGGCGGTCACCGTCCGGCCGCGCTCGGGGGAGGGCACCGAGCTGCCGCCGCCCGGCAGCCTGCTCCCGCCGATGACACTGGTCGGCCGGGCGCAGGACGGCCCGCTGGACGGCCTGCGGATCACCACGGGCCGGTGGGTCGCGGGCCCCGGCGAGGTGGTGCTGCCGGACGGCCGCTCGCCGCTGGCCGTCGGCGACGGCATGCAGTTCCCGGATCTGCCGGGGCACCCGACGCTCAAGGTGGTCGGTCTCGCCTCCTCCGTCTCCTGGAGCGCGGACGGCTGGATCGCCCCCGAGCAGGTCGCCGGGCTGACCGCGCCGGGCACCACGGCCGCCGCGCAGTACCTCTACCGCTTCGCCCGCGCCGGCACCGACGCCGAGGTGGAGGCCGACCACGCCGCGCTCGCCGCCGCGGTACCGGCCGGCGCGCTCGTCCGGGCGACCTCCTACCGGCCCGCCCAGCAGGAGGCCGACCGGACGGCCTCGACCTTCGTCCCGTTCGTCACGGCCTTCGGGGTGCTCGGCCTCGCCATGTCGGTGCTGATCATCGGCGTCGTGGTCAGCGGCGCCGTCACCGCCGCCACCCGGCGGATCGGCATCCTCAAGTCCCTGGGCTTCACCCCGGCCCAAGTGGCGCGCGCCTACGTCGGCCAGGCGCTGATCCCGGCCGGCACCGGCACGGCGCTCGGCGTGCTCGGCGGCAACGTGCTCTCCGTACCGGTCCTCGGCATCGCCCGCAAGGCACTGCGTGGCGGCCTGCTCGGCATCCCGCTCTGGGTGGACCTCGCCGTCCCGCTGGCGGCCCTGGCCGCCGTGACGGGCACCGCGCTGGTGCCGGCGCTGCGGGCCGGACGGCTGCGCACGGTGGAGGCGCTCGCGGTCGGCCGGACGGCGCCGGGCGCGAAACGGGCCGCCGCCCTGGCAGCCCGGGGCGGACCCGGCGACGCCGGAGCGCCGGGCCTGTCGGCGCGGGTCCGACATGGCATAGGTCGGCTGCCGGTGCCGCGCTCACTGAGCCTCGGGCTGGCGAGCCCGTTCAACCGGCCGGGCCGCTCGGCGACCACGGGGGCCGCGGTGGTGCTCGGCACCGCCGGCGTCACCCTCTGCGTCGGCCTGACGCTCTCGCTCGGCCTGCTGCAGGAGGGCCTGGAGGCCGGGCGCGGCGGCAAGGTCGTGGTCCAGGCCCCGATCGAGGGCGGCACGAAGCCCGCCGAGCAGGTGGACGAGGCGGCCGTGGCCCGGGCGATCGATGCCCGCGCGGGGACCGCGGCCTGGTACAGCAGCGTCCCGGCGCAGGCCGCCGTGGCCGGGAACACCGGCCGCTCCGAGGTGGTCGCGTTCAGCGGCGACGTCTCGCGGGCCGGCTACCAACTGGTCTCCGGCCGCTGGTTCGGCGGCCCCGGCGAGGTCGTGGTCGGATCGGCCTTCCTCCGCGCCAACCAGGCGAAGGTCGGTGACACCGTGACGCTCACCGACCACGGGCGCACCACCCCGGCGAGGATCACCGGCGAGGTCCTGGCCACCGAGGACTTCGTGTACGTGGACCGCGCCACGCTGGCCCCGCTCGGCGGCGCCGTCGCCGCCGAGGCGATCGCCTTCCACATCGACCTCACCCCCGGCACCGACCCGAAGACGTACGCCGACGCGCTCGACGGCGCGGTCCGGCCGATGGGGCTGAGCGCCGAGCCCGGCGAGCAACACGTCAACATCGTGGTGCTGGCGATGAACACCCTGGCGGGGGTGCTCACCCTGCTGCTCTCCGCCGTCGCGGGGCTCGGGGTGCTCAACACGGTGCTCCTGGACACCCGGGAGCGGGTGCACGACCTCGGGGTGCTCAAGGCGCTCGGGATGTCGCCCCGGCAGACCGTCGGCATGGTGCTCACCTCGGTCTGCGGCAGCGGGCTGGTGGCCGGGCTGATAGGAGTGCCGCTCGGGGTCGCGGTGCACCACTGGGTGATGCCCGCGATGGCCCGCGCCGCCGGGATCGGCGTGCCCGACGCGGACCTCGGCGTGTTCGGTCCCTCGGTGGTGGGGCCGCTGGTCCTCGGCGGCGTGGCGCTGGCCCTGCTCGGCGCCGCCCTCCCCGCCACCTGGGCGGCCCGGACCCGGACGGTCACAGCCCTGCGGACGGAATGACGACGGGGGACGAACCCGGCGGGGCGCCCTTCCACCGGCCGACCGGTGGAAGGGCGCCCCGCAGGAACGGCCCACCTGGCGGGGGCCGCTCACCCGGAGCGGCCGGCCCACTCCGGCGGGTTCGGCTCACCCGGCGGGGTCGGCCGCACTCAGGTCAGTCGCGCCGCCGCGTACGCCTCCATGGCGGCCCGCTGGTACGCGGCCAGGCCCGGGGCGATGGCCTCGTACGCGGCGCTCCACCGGTCGTTCTCGGTGCAGGAACGGGCGATCGCCAGGTACTCCTCCACCGGGACCGGCCGGAGGGTGCCGAGCATCCGGTACTCCTCGTCGATCGTGCTCTGCACGGGCTCGGCGTCGGCCGGGTGGCCGGCCGCCAGCAGTTCGGCCAGGTGGATCATGCGTGCGGTCCGCTCGCGCTGGCCGGCCTCGATCTCCTCCGGGCTCATCGCGGCCGTCGCGCGCCGGGTGGCCTCGACGTGCTCGGGGAAGTCCCGCAGGCTGGCGTCGACGTCGGCGGGCCGGATGCCCTCGAACAGGTTCTCGGGGCGATTGATGGTCATGGGCGTGCCGTCCTTCCGAAGGTGTTCCAGGTCGGCGATCGTGCGGGAGACGGTGGCGGCCAGGGCGTCCAGCCGGTCGCGTTCGGTGACCAGCCGCCGGTGGTGGCCCCGCAGGGCGTCCAGCTCGTCCACCTGGTCGCCCAGGATCCGGGCGATCTCGGGCAGCCCCACGCCCAGCGCCCGCAGCACGAGGATCTGCTGCAGCTGCAGCAACTGCCTTTCCTCGTAGTAGCGGTGGCCGTTGGAGCCGATCCGGGCCGGCGGCAGCAGGCCGATCTCGTCGTAGTGCCGCAGGGCCCGGGCGGTCACCCCGGACATCCGGGCCACTTCCGCGATCGGCCAGGCCATGGCCGCCTCCCCTCGCTCCCGGGTCCGTTCCCGGGTTCCACGTTCGTCGTACCGGGCCGGTTCTTCCGGCCGTGGTCACGACGGTAGAAGTTGCCGCTGCGGCAGCTTCAAGTCCGAACTCGCCGGCGTCCGCCGGAGCCGGGCCGGCCACGCGCCCGAGCGGCCGCTTCCCGTCCGAGCCGGGCCTCGGCGGCCCGCCCCGCCCCGCGGCGCCTACGCGTCGCCGAACCAGTCCAGCGACTGCCCGTGCGGCCCGGTGAAGGCCACCGGCCGCTCGTCCAGGGCCAGCGCGAACAGCCCGGATCCGGGCGGGGCCGGGCGGGGCAGGCGCCGGGCGACGGCCGGCAGCACGGAGACCGCCTCGTTGGAGATCCAGTGCCCGGGCAGCTCGCGCACGGTCGTCGCGAACTCCTCCCGCGCTTCCGGCGACAGGTACGCGAGCACGGCGCTGTGGAACACCACCGGGGTGGCCCCCGTCGGCACCTGCGCCACCAACTCCCGTATCGTCGCGTTGAGATCACCGCGCACCAGCAGCGGAGGCTCGGCGCGGGCGACCCGCACGGCGCCGCGCAGCCGGTCCAGCCGGTGGGTCTGCTCCGGCCAGACCAGCGACTCCAGCCAGCGCACGTCCTCCTCGGCCCGGACGTCCAGCGGGTCGAGGTCGATCCCGGCCCGCCACACCACCTCCGGCAGCCGCTCCCGCAGGGTCGCGGGGAGCGGCACCGGCCCGCTCACCGCGCAGTCCAGCGTCACCGGGCTCGCCGCGGCGCCGAACTCGGCCACCGGGGCGCCGCCCGCACCGTCGGCCGGCAGGTACCGGTAGCGGTACCGGTCCGGGTACAGGCAGAGCCCGGCCGAGGCGCCCACCTCGATCAGCGCGAGCGGCTGCGGCAGCGTCGCCAGCAGCGGCAGCAGGGTGGCGCAGCGGCCCGACTCGTTGGTCTGCGTCCGGCGCTCCAGCATGGTGGCCGACGCCTCGTCCCAGTGGGCCGTCACCCAGGCGCGGAAGGCCGGCCAGCCCTCCGTCACCGGGCCGCCCAGGTGGCGGACGGCGCCGAACAGCAGGTTCGGCTGCCGCTTGGCGGCCGGCAGCCCGTCCAGCAGCGCGCGCACCTGCCGGTCCTCGGCGACGCGTTCGGCCAGGTCCTGGTAGACCGCGGAGTTGCCTCGGGCCTCCCGCTCCGCGAAGCCGCGGTAGAGGTCCCCCGTATCGCTGTGCATCCTCGTCCGTCCTTCCGGATGATCAGAATCGGCCCGGCGTAGGCCCGGTCGCTGCGCAGTGGCCGACCGGGCGGGGAGCGGTGTCACCCCAGCATGCCGCCCATGTGCCCGTCCTCGGCGAGCAGCCGCCAGGAGCAGCCGGGCGAGGCGAAGGCCTCCGGGTCGACGGCCTCCACCAGCCGGTCCACCACCGTGCTCAGCAGCGACTGCGGGTCGTACACCGCCCAGGTGTCGTGGCCCCGGCCGTAGTCCCAGCGCTCCCACTCGACGCGCAGCCGCTCGTACGTCCAGAGGGCGTAGAGCAGGGCGGACAGGTCGCGGTTCAGGTACGCCTCGGGCTGGCCGTCGTCGTACCAGTCGGGCAGCTCCAGGCGGCCGGTGGCGCCGTCCAGAGCGATCGTGAGGTCCGTCGGCCAGTCCCCGAGGGCGATGAAGTCCCGCTGGTAAGGGCGGTCCTCCTCGCCGTCGAAGTACTCCGGGTACGCCTCGCCCATGGTGACCAGCGGCTCGTCGCACACCCCGAACATCGCCCCGCCCAGCGGCAGCCCGACGTCGGTCAGCAGCCGCCGGGTCGGCTCGTGCACCAGGGCGGCGGGCAGGTGCTCGGGCCGGAAGCGGTGCACCCGGCCGGGGCCGTCGTCCTCGTCCGTCAGCGCCGCGAGCTCCGCCACCAGCTCCGGGCCGACCTCGTACGCGGGACCGCCCGGACCGCCCGGCAGCGCACCCCAGCCCAGCGCGTGCACCAGCAGCGCGGTGCCCCAGTGCGCGGGCGGAGTGGAGCCGTGCGCGAACAGGCCCGGATCGACCTCCCGCATCCGCTGCTCGGCCCGTGCCACGACCTCGGCGACCACGGCCGGGCCGCGCCGTCCGTCCAGCGCCTCCGGTCGCCGGGCCGCCTCGGCGACGGCCTCCACCTCCCGCACCAGGCCGGCCAGTGCCGTCAGGTCGGAGGCCAGCAGGTCCCGTCGCGGGCCGCCGTTGTCCAGGAACACCTCACCGGTCGCCCCGTCCAGCAGGACGAGGTTGCCGAGGGCGGCGAAGGGCGTGCAGTAGTCCGTCTCCCCGAGGACGAACAGCCGCTCCGCGTCCGCCGGGAACGGCCGCACCGCGCCGAACTCCAGGAACGCCCCCGCAGCCGGCAGCCCCTCCCGGGCCAGGAACTCCCGGCTCTCGGCGTGCACCACTCCGCCCGGCGAACCCGACACCTGCTCACACCCCACGTACCCCACCCCTCCCCGGCCCTGACCCCAGACCCTAGCGGCCCGGCCCGACATCGCCGCGCGGGTTGTCGCCTCGGGCCGTTGCCGCGGGTCGTCGCCACGGGTTGTCGCCGCGGGTTCCGGCAGTCCGCCCGGGGCCGGCCGGCTACACCCCCCTGCCGCCGGGTCCACGTTCCACACCTCGGGCAGGTCCGCGTCGCAGCAGGCGCAGGCGTAGTGCTCCTCGCGGACGAGGTTGACCGTGGTGCACCCGGGGCAGCGGCGGAAGACCGCCCCGTACGTGAAGGCGCCCGGGTGCGGCAGGCCGATGCGGGTGAGGGCGGCGGTCACGGCGGGCCAGGAGGTGGTGTCGGGGCAGTAGCCGGTGGAGTGGTTGCTGACCGTCTCGACCTCCCAGCCTCCGCCTCCCTCCGACCGCCGGAACCCGATCTCCCCGGCGCTCAGCACCAACTCCCCACCCGCGCAGGCCACGTGCTCGCTGCGGCGCGGGGCGAGCAGCAACGCGCCGGACAGGTCGACCACGAAGGTGAACGGCTCCGCCGACTCCTGCGCGGTCCGGCCGCCCATCCAGGCGGTGAACTCGTCGGCCGTCCGGACCGGTCGACCGCCGGGCCCGCCGGCCTCCCGCAGCTCCGGCGGCCCCACGTACCGGTACGCCCGGCCGAAGCCGTTCGCGACCTCCGTCGCAATGCCCCGCTCGGCCAGCCGGGCCCGCCAGTACGCCATCTCGACGGCCGTCCCGGCGAGCTCGAAGTTCCTTAGTCGGTCGAGGAGTTCACGTGCCTGCGGCAGCGAGGCCGCCGAGCCCTCGCGGAGCGCGCGCAGCGCCGCGACCGGGTCGGCGAGCGGTCCGGTGAGCCGGAGCCGGGCCGGTCCGTGGGTGGTCAGCAGCGCTGCGCGGACGTCCTCCGGCAGGTCCTCCGGTCCCGAGTGCTCGCACAGGTGGGCGTTGCAGTGCGGGCAGGAGCGCTCGGCGTCCCACCACAGGTCCCGCCCGTGCATCAGGAACTGTCCGACGCTGCGGACGGCGGTGCCCCCGCAGTCCCAGCACCGGACGGCCATCCGCACGCCCTGTTCCGCCTCGGTCATGCCCGCACTCTACGGTGGCCGGGGGCGCGGCGGAGCGCGAGGCGTACCCGCCCACCTGCGGGAACCTGGGCGGCCGGGGACGGTGGCCGGAGCCGGAGCCGGAGCCGGAGCCGGAGCCGGAGCCGGGGCCGGTGAGGGACGGTGGCCGGGCCGGAGCCCGCCGCCTCCGGTCAGCCGCCGACCGGATCCAGCCGGACCAGCACGACCTGGGTCTGCTCGTCCGGTTCCACCCGGGCGGCGCGGACGCGCCGGCGCCCGGCGGGCAGGTCGAGGCGGAGCCGCCCCTCGGTGGCGGACTCCCCGCCCGTCCAGCCGGCGTCGAACAGGTACACCGGCCCGTTCCCGACCTCCCAGCACAACTCGGGCTCCCACTCGGCGAGTTGCAGCGCCCGCGGCAGGGCGGCGAGGATCGCCTCCTCCGACTCCGCCGCCATCCACCGCAGCAGCAGTCCCCGCTCCGGCAGGGGGGTCGTCGACAGCGGCTCGTCGCCGAGGACCAGCGCCTGTGCCCCGCCGACGTCCAGCAGCCCGACGTGACCGTCGACCCCGCAGGCCCGGTCGTAGTCCGCACCTTCGCTGCCGGTCCACGCGCCCAGCGCCGCCTCGGGGACGAGCACCAGCGGCCCGCCCTCGGAATCGATCCACTCCACCCGGTCCATCCGGGCACCGTACCGGGGGCGGACGACCCGCGGGTCAGGCGAGCCCGCCGGCCTTCCGGGCGGCCTGCTCCACGCGGTCGTGGTGGGCCCGCCACCAGTCCGCGTCGCCCTCGGCGGTGTTGACGCCGTCGGGGCGCTGGCCGACGGCGCCGTCCACGAGTTCGCGGACGAGGTCGGCGTGGCCGACGTGGCGGTGGCTCTCGGCGATCATGTGGACGAGCACCCGGTGCAGGGTCTGCTCGGGGCGGTCGCCGAACGGCAGTCGGCCGGTCGCGTCCAACGGCAGGGCCTCGATGGTGGCGTCCGAGTGCGCCCAGACCCGCCGGTAGCGCCCGACGATCTCCTCGGTGCCCTCCTCCGCCCGCGCCCACAGGTCGCCGTTCGGCTCGGTGTCGCCGATGAACCACAGCGGGGTCGGCTCGGGGAAGGGGCGCCCGAAGGTGTCGCCGAAGTACATCGCCTCGGCCCCGGTGAGGTGCTTGACCAGGCCGAGCAGGTTCGTCCCGGTGGGGGTGAGCGGGCGGCGCAGGTCGTACTCGGAGAGGCCGTCGAGCTTCCAGAGCAGCGCGTCGCGGGCGTCCTGGAGGTAGATCCGGAGGTCGGTCTTGTCGTCCGTCGCAGTCATACGACCAGTCTGTCGACGAGCGGAGGCCTGTCCACCGGTTTCGGCCGCCTGCCGCCGTCGCCCGTAGCCCGTAGCCCGTAGCCCGTCGCCTGCCGCCGCCTGCCGCCCGCTACCGCACGCCCAGTGCAGGAGAATTGATGAATCGTCAGGCCCGATGCCCGTCCGACCGTGATCCGATCGTCGATCCCCCTGCGGGGCCGTCAGCGGACCACGTCGAAGACCTGCTTCTGCAGGCCGTTGTCGTAGGCCGCGTACTCGACCAGCTTCAGCTTCTGGGCGTCCTTGTCCGTGGCGCTGAACAGGCGCTTGCCCGCGCCGAGCAGTACGGGGAAGACGAGCAGGTGGTAGCGGTCGATCAGGCCGGCGTCCGAGAGCGCCCGGTTCAGGGCGGCGCTGCCGTGGACGATGATCGGGCCGCCCTCGGTCTCCTTCAGGGCGGCGACCTCGTCGAGCGAGCGCAGGATGGTGGTCTCGCCCCAGTTCGGCACCAGGTCGTCCTCGGTGAGGGTGGTGGAGACGACGTACTTGGGCAGGGTCTTGTAGCGGGCGAAGTCCGCCATGTCCGGCCACACCGGGCTGAACGCCTGGTAGCTGACCCGGCCCAGCAGCATCGCGCCGGCCTCCTCCTGCTCCCGCCCCTTGATCTCGAACGCCTCGGGGACGAACTCGATGTCCTTGAAGGTCCATCCGGCGTTCCGGTAGCCGGGCTCGCCGCCGGGGGAGTCGACGACGCCGTCGAGCGAGATGAAGGCGGTGCTGATCAGGGTGCGCATCGGTGGTTCCTTTGTTCTTCGTACGGGTGCGGATCGGGGGGCGTGCAGACGTGCAGACGTGCAGATGGGCGGGCGGTCCAGCGGTCCAGCGGGCGAGCGGTCAGACGGTCAGGCGAGGAGGCCGGTCAGCCACTGCTGCCAGGAGGCTTCGGCCCCCGCCGGTGCCGGGCCAAAGAGGTGGTGGAACATCAGGACCAGGCCCGAGCCGTGGTGGAAGGTGTGGAGCCCGTCGGCGGTGCGGACCGCCAGGCGCTCGTCGTCCGCCCAGACCACCTCGCCGTCCAGCGGCGGCAGGTCGGCCGGTCCGCCGTGGGCCCGTGCACCGACGGTGACCGGCAGGGGCAGTGACAGTGCGTCGGCGAGGACCGTGCGGACCTCCGGCTCCGGCCGCCCGGTGGACGGCGCCGCGGCGAAGACGGGGGTGGCGGTGCGCCCGGGGAAGTGGGCGAGGTACTCGCGGAGCGTGTGGAGGTGGAAGGGCCAGCCGCGGCGCAGCGCGTCGTACTCGTCCTGCCAGTCGTCGCCGAGCAGGCCGCTGTGGACGACGCGGAGCACGGTGGCGGCGCCGTCCCGGCCCTCGATCAGGTACTCGAAGGCCATGAAGCGGCCGTCCTCGGCGGTGGTCGTGCGGGTGGCCAGGCGCTTGCCGGGTTCGTAGGCGGTGATCACCGCCTCCTCGCGGTGGCCCCCGACCTCCATGGCGGCGGTGCCGCCCTCGCGCGGGTCCAGCTCGTTGCGGCCCATGAACCAGGAGTCGATCCCCGGTCCGGTGGCGATCGCCTCCCAGACCTGCTCGGGGCTCGCGGGCAGGGAGGTCTCCAGCTCGATCTCGAACGGGTGGGTCATCGCGGGTTCTCCTGGTTCGGCTCGTCCTCGGGCTGTTGCGCGTCGGTCCCGGCCGTCTCCGCCGCGGGCCGTGCTGCCGAGGGGATCTGGTGGAGTCCGACGACCACCCGGTGGCTGCGGCCCCCGGGGGCGGACTCGTCGTGGTAGCGGCTGACGAGGGCGGCCACGGCCTGGGCCAGTTCCTCGGCGAAGGCCGTCCGGTCGGCCGCGGAGGCGAACCGCACCTGGGCGTCGATGCCGAAGGTGGCGACCCGCCGCCGGGCGCGGGCGGCGCCGGTCAGCAAGGTCCCGACCTCCTGGACGAGCCGGGAGCCGAGGGCCAGCAGCCAGCGGGCGGAGAGCTGATCGGGGGAGCGGTCGGGGTCCGGGCTGACGGCGGCGAGGACGCTGGGGGAGATCACGTAGGAGGCCGCGGTGGCGCGGTAGACCCGTTCGGTGACGTTGCCCTTGCGCCGCTCCTCGGCGAGTTCGACGAGCCCGTGCCGCTCCAGTTCCTTCAAGTGGTAGTTGACCTTCTGTCGGGGCAGGCCCAGGCGGCCGGCCAGCATGGCGGCCGAGCCGGGTTCGGCCAGGGCGGCGAGGATCCGGGCCCGGATCGGGTCCAGGGACGCCTCGGCTGCGGCGGGTTCTTCGATGACGGCGACATCCAGCACCCCTCCAGGGTTCATCCGACAAAAAAATTTGTCAAGGAAAAAACGCTTGTCGGTAGCCCGGTCGGCCGAGTGGTCCCGCCCGGTCGGCCGAGCGCCGCCGCCCGTCCACTGCGGGCCCGCCGCCCGTCCGGCGGTCGCCCGCCGCCCGCACGGCGACCGGCAGACCGCGGCCGGTTGGCAGCACTGGTGCCGCACACACTTGGCCAGCGGCCCGCCCGCTGGTGCCAGACTTCGCCCACTTCAATGCCATCGACGGTCACCTCGACCAGCAGATCGCTCGCATCGATGAACGAGCGCGGTTCGCCATCGGGCTCCCCCACGACGTGAGGACCTGCACCGCCCTGCTGCTGTTCGCCGACATGCTCACCCACGGCACCCACCCTGACGCCCTTCTCTCAGAACTCGTCCCGCCCCTGCCTGCGAAGTTCCGACAACGCGCAGCCCACCTCGTTCGATCCGCTTCCCCCGGACTGAGGTCCGCTCTCTCGCGCCTCCGAGAACCTTTGGTCCGCACTCGCCAAGGCCGCGTCGGCGCATACGCCCAGGAGTCCAATCGCACCGGCGACTTCGAACCCCGCCACGTCCCCCAACGACTCCCTGATCACTGGCTCGCGGAACTGCATGACCTGGCAAACCCCCTCGGGCTCCACCTCCAGCGGGACGCTGCCATTCGTCTGATCCAGACGGTCCACGACACCTCACGCCTCCAAGCAGGCCAGTTCCTCGGCCTTCCAGCCAACAGCGCACTCGCCGCAGGAGTTCACGTCACCTCCTGGCTCAGAGACGGTGGCAAGGCAGCCCAATACGCCCAGGCGGTTTCCCGGATCGCAGACCGGCTCACGACAGAGCCCCTGATCGACTACCGCCACCGCCGCGAGGCCCTGCACGACTGGGCACTTCCGGAAGCCGACTGGAACCTCCTCGTCGCGGACATCATCCGCAACCGCAGTACCAGCTGGACGAGCGAGGAACACCTCGCAGTAACGATCTACATCTGGGCACAGATCACCAGCAGCGAGCCCCGCCTCCACCCAGTCTGCCTGCAAGTCCCCAGCGGGCGCTCACGAGCTCTCGTGCACATCTGGAACGTGATCCAGAGACCCACCCCCCAGCTTCGCGAACTCAGGACCGCACTCGACCACTACAGCCATCACCTCGCCACGCAGCTTGAGGACCGGCACCGCACAACCGGGCAGCAGGGCGGGCCACCTGCGCAGCGACTGTCCTGTGCCACCGAACTTTGAGCACGCGCCATCGGAGCTTGATCGTTCGGCCGTTCTACTGTGCCGGGACACGTTAGTTGCCACCTGGACACGCTTGTTGTCACCGCTGGTGTCCTGGCGCAATGAAGCTGACGGATTCTCAGTCTGAGCATTGCTTGGTA
Source organism: Kitasatospora sp. NPDC096140 (assembly GCF_040303045.1). NCBI lineage: Bacteria > Bacillati > Actinomycetota > Actinomycetes > Kitasatosporales > Streptomycetaceae > Kitasatospora > Kitasatospora sp. NPDC096140. The sequence goes on along the minus strand of NZ_JBEOUW010000031.1, from coordinate 51,957 downwards.
TCCGGGTGGGATGGGTTCCACAGGCGGTCGGCTTCGCCTCGGGCGAGATGGTCCTCGTAGATCCGCACCTTGTCCCGCATCACGTCCAGGGTCTCCTGCAACTCCCGGATCTGCGCCTCCACGTGGTCTTGGTGTCGGCGCAGCAGCGCAAGCCGCTCGGGTTCGTTGCCCGTGCCCTGGCGGGCCAGCTCGATGTACTGCCGGATCACCGGCAAGGACATGCCGGAGGAACGCAGCTTCGTACAGATCGCCAGCCACTCCAGATCTTCCTCGTGATAGATCCGGCGGCCGTTGGACAGGCGGCGTACGGGGTTGGCGAACAGGCCCTCCCGCTCGTAGAACCGCAGCGCGTGCACGCTCAGCCCACTGCGCTGCGCCACCTCTCCGATGCTCAGGTCCATGAGTGCCCCTCCCGCGTAGCTGTTGATCTAGACCCGACTCTAGGACCTAGCGTCGAGCCGTCCGCATCGGAAGAGGAGAGAACATGAGCGTTTGGTTTGTCACCGGGGCGTCGCGGGGGCTCGGCGCGGAGATCACCCGTGAAGCACTGGACCGAGGGCACAGCGTGATCGCCACGGCGAGGGACGTGTCGGCGGTACTCAAGGCGTACCCGCAGAAGCCGGATGGACTGCTGGCGGTGAACGTGGACGTGACCGAACCGGGGCAGCTGACCGCTGCCGTGGAGGCCGGGCTGGCCAGGTTCGGCCGGATCGATGTCGTGGCCAACAATGCCGGTTACGGCCTGGTCGGCGCGATCGAGGAGACCTCGGACGAGGCCGCCCGGGCGCTGTTCGACGTCAACGTGTTCGGCGTGCTCAACACCTTGCGGGCGATCCTGCCGGCCTTGCGCGCCCAGCGATCCGGGCACGTCCTGAACATCGGCTCCGTGGGAGGTTTCGCCACCGTACCGGCGGCAGGCCTGTACGGCGCGTCGAAATTCGCGCTCGAAGGCATCTCCGAAGCACTGCACGGCGAACTGGCCCCGCTCGGAGTCCGCGTCACGATCATCGAGCCGGGCGGCTTTCGCACCGACTTCCTGAGCAGCTCCAGCTTCCACACCGAGCCGGCCACCATCGCCGACTACGCCACGGCCGCAGGACCGGTGCGCGAGGCGCTGGCCCACTACGACGGCCGCCAGCCGGGCGACCCGGTGAAGGCTGCCAAGGCCATCGTCGACGTCACCGAGACCGCCGAGCCGCCGCTGCGCCTGCAGTTGGGCGCGGACGCGGTCGAGCGCGTCGAGGCGAAGCTGGACCTGGTGCGGCGGGAACTCGACCAGTGGCGCCACGTAGCACTCTCCACCTCCATCTGACAGACGTCAGGCGCTTCGCCCGCGACCTCAGGGCCTCCACCTTCGCGGGCACTGGGTCCAGGCCGAAGCTGGCGGCCATCTCCTGGCATGTCAGGGGCCCTTGACCGGGCCGGTTCCGGTCGGCCAGGGCCCGCAGTCTGCGCTGCTGGCCCACCGACAGCGCCGCCCAGGACAGCTTCCGTCTCGTCCCGAGCCTGGAGGAACCGGTCGGCGATCGCGAGGACTGCTCCGGTCGTGAGGGCGTCGTCGGGCGGGGCGGTGAAAACCTGCGCCCGGCCGCGCGGGGCGTCCTTGAGATCCTGGAACCGCGACCATCGACAGGCCTCAAGACGGATCTTCGAAACCGGTGCCAACAAGACCGACCAGGCATCACAGGTGACAAGACGGATGGCCGATCAGTGCCAACCAGCCTGTCCCAAACCGACCGAAGGCACAGGCCACAACCTACGATCAGTGACAACTGACGTGTCTCGGCACATCTACAACGGGCGGTAGGTCTGGTACTTGCCCTGGAGGGATGAGGCGGCCGCGTCGGCAACATCTGCCCGGGGGCCGGCCGCGCAGGCTTCGAGGAATTCCCTGACCCGGGGACCTGACCAGCCCGCCGCAGCAGCTGCCGCCCAGAAGCGCAGCCCGTCGTTGGGCTCCAGTGGGCCCAGGCAGTCGAGGAGGTGGTCGATTGTCTGGGCGTCGAGGTGAAGGCGCTGCATGGCGACGGCGCGCAGCGCGCCGTCGGCGAGACTCGGGGTGCCGCTGTTCAGGCACCACCGCAGGGCATCGTCCGTGTCCTCGGGTGTGCTCAACCGGACGATGGCGTCGCCGAGGGCGACGTACACCATGGTGGCGTCGAAGGACGCCCGGGCGAGTTCGCGCAGCGGCCCGAGCGCAGGCCGGTGATCGCACATCCCCAGGGCCATGACGATCTCGTACTGGGTCTCCCACGTGCGACGGTCTTGTACCTCGTGTTCCAGGGCCTCCAGCAGCGGCGGACCCGCGACCGGTTGCGCGAGCCGCCGCAGACGCCTCGCGGCTGAGCGTCGCTTGGCGGACTGCCTGTCGCCAAGCTGTTCCACAGATTGGTCCAACGTCAGTGCCATCTCGACTCCTGCCCACTCAGGTCCGGTTGCCGCGCACAGTAGGGCAGCACGCTGACAAACAACTGCCTGGGGCAAGTCGGCGCTGCCACACTCCGACGTGCTGAGCGTGTACGCCAGCCAGACCTCAGTGGTACGAACCTGCCGCTGATCAATCTTCAATGGCATGGGCTCAAGGTTCGCCGACACGGACAGTGACAGATCCCCTTCGCCCATGTGACAGCTATCGCGACCTGGCACGGAGAGTGACGGGTGGGGCTACCGGGTCGGACTTGAATCTTTGCGAACGAATGTTCGATCCTGGGGCTGTGCCCGTTTTCGAATCTGTTTTCGAATCCACCGCCGAGCAGCCCGCACGCCCCGCGCTCCGGCCGGTGGCGCTCCCGGCTGCCGTGCCGGGGGAGCCGGGCGACGGACGGACGGAGGCCCGTGGCCTGCTGCCGGTGCCGCCCGCGCTGCGGGAGGTGCTGCCGGACGGCGGCCTGCGACGCGGCACGGCGGTGTCGGTGGCGGGCGGGGACACCGGGCTGCTGCTGGCGCTCGCCGCCGGGGTGCGGGACACCGAGGGCGGCTGGGCGGCGGCGGTCGGGCTGCCGGACCTCGGGCTCGCCGCCGCCGAGGGGTACGGGCTGGACCTGCGCCGACTGCTGGTCGCGGACGACCCCGGGCCGCACTGGGCCGAGGTGGTGTCGGTGCTGGCCGGTGCGGTCGAACTGGTCATGCTGCGCCCGGACGGTCCGGTGCCGCCGAAGCTGGCCGCCCGGCTGGCGGCGGTGCTGCGGCGCAGCGGCTGCGTGCTGCTGGTGGCCGGGCCCTGGCCGGGCGCGGCACTGCGGCTGGGGGTGCGCTCCGGGCGCTGGTTCGGGCTGGGCGACGGCTACGGGCAGCTCGCCGGCCGACAGGTCGAGGTGGCGGCCGAGGGCCGCGGCTCGGCGGTGCGAGGCCGGACCGCCCGGCTCTGGCTGCCGGACGAGCACGGCGCGGTGCGCCCGCTGCAGGAGCGCCCGGTCCTGGACCGCCCGCTGCAGGAAGGCCCGTTCCAGGAGCGTCCGGTCCGGGAGCACCCGCAGCCGCAGCCCGTGGCGGAGCCGGCGGCACCACGCGTCGCGGCGGTGGTCTGAGATGCCCGGGAACGAGCGGTCCGGCAGCGAGCCGTCCGGGACCGCCGAGGACCGTACCCCCCGGGTGCTGGTGGTCTGGTGCCCGGACTGGCCGGTGGTGGCCGTCACCGGCGACGACCCGGTGGCGGTGACCGAGGGCGGGCGGATCCTCGCCTGCTCGGCGGGTGCCCGGGCGGCCGGGGTGCGGCAGGGGCAGCGGCTCAAGCTGGCCCAGCGGCTCTGCCCGGAGCTGGAGTTGCGCGACCGCGACCCGGAGACGGAGACCCGCCGCTTCGAGCCGGTGGTCGCGGCGGTGGAGGCGTTCACGCCTCGGGTGGAGGTGATCCGCCCCGGCCTGTGCGCGATCCCGGTGAAGGGCCCGGGCCGCTACTTCGGCGGCGAGGAGGCGCTGGCCGCCAAGGTCCGTACGGCGGTGGCGGACGCCCTCGGCCGCCCGCCCGTCCCGGACGCCGTCCCGGGCGCGGTGAACCCCGAAGCTCCCGGAACCCCCGAAGCCCCCGGAACCCCCGAAGCTCCCGGAACCCCCGAAGCCCCCGAGGCCCCTGAAACCCCCAAGCCCTCCGAGGCGCCCAAGCCCCCCAAGCCCCCCGAGGCCCCCCGGCCCCCCGAAGCCCCGCACGCCCAGGTCGGCGTCGCCGACGGCCTGTTCGCCGCCGTGCTGGCCGCCCGCGCCGGGGTGCTGGTGCCGGCCGGCCGGACGGCGGAGTTCCTCGCCCCGTACCCGGTGAGCGCGCTGGGCGACGAGGCGCCGGCCGAGCTGCTCGACCGGCTCGGCCTGCCCACCGTCGGGGCGTTCGCCGCGCTGCCGCCGGAGGCGGTCGCGGACCGCTTCGGCCCGTCCGGGACGGTCGCGCACCGGCTGGCCCGCGGGCTGCAGCCGCGTCCGCTGGTGCCGCGCGACCAGGAGCCGGACCTCGCCGTCGAGCAGCGCTTCGACCCGCCGGAGCCGCTGGCCGAGCCGCTGGTGTTCGTCGCCCGCACGCTGGCCGAGGCGTTGCACCAGCGGCTGGCCGGGGCCGGGCTGACCTGCCGCCGGGTGGCCGTCGAGGTGGCCTGTGCGGACGGCCGGTCGGCCTCCCGGCTGTGGCGGCACGAGGGCCGGCTGTCGGCGACGGCGCTGGCCGAGCGGGTCCGCTGGCAGCTCCAGGCCTGGCAGGGCATGGGCACCTTCACCGACGGACAGGAGGGCTTCACCCTGCTCCGCCTGGCCCCCGACGGCCTCTCCCCGGACCAGGGCCGCCAGCTGGCGCTGTGGGGCCAGGCGGTCGCGGACGACCGGGTGGAGCGGGCGGTCGCCCGGGTGCAGGCGGTGCTCGGGCACGCCGGGCTGCGCCGGATCGAGCCGGCCGGCGGGCGCGGTCCGGGGGAGCAGGCGGTCAAGGTGCCGTGGGGCGAGCCGTACGAGGCGGCGGTGCCGGCCGACGCGCCCTGGCCGGGGCGGCTGCCGGAGGTGTGGCCGGCCGTGGTGCTGCGGGAGCCCACGCCGGTGCGGGTGCTGGACGAGGCCGGGCTGCCGGTCACGGTGGACGGCCGGGCGGGGGTGTCGGCCCGTCCGGCCCTGGTCGTGGTCCGGGGGCGGGAGGAGCCGGTGGACGGCTGGACCGGGCCCTGGCCGGCGGTCGAGTACTGGTGGGACCAGTCGCTCGCCCGCCGCCGGGCGCGGTTCCAGGTCGTGGTGGGCGACGGCCGGGCGCTGCTGCTCACCGTGGAGGGGGGTGCGTGGTACCTGGAGGCCGGCTACGACTAGCGGTCCCGGAACCGGAGGGACCCGCGAGGAGCCCACAAGGGACCAGACCCACAAGGGACCAGGCCCACAAGGGACCAGGCCCGCAATGAGCCCGGGCCCGCAAGGGACCGAGGGGGGTGAGTGCAGGCACGAGAACGACGAAGGCAACCCCCGATGGGCTTCACCAGCCACCCGAACCTCCCCTGGAGCGAGCTGCACCGCCGGCTGACCGGCGCGGCGCCGGACCGTACGGTCGTCCCGCTGCGCCGCCCCGCCCCGGCGGGGCCTCCCCCCGCCCCGGAGGAGTCCGCCGAACCCTGGGCCGAGTTGCACGTCCACTCCGCCTTCAGTTTCCTGGACGGCGCCAGCGACCCGGAGGACCTGGTCGCCGAGGCGGCCAGGCTGGGCGTGGAGACCCTCGCGATCACCGACCACGACGGCCTGTACGGCGCCGTCCGGCTCGCCGAGGCGGCCCGGGGCACCGGTGTGGCCACCGTGTTCGGCGCGGAGCTGACCCTCCGCCACGCGGCGGACCGCCGCTCCCCGGAGGAGACCGAGCACCTGCTGGTCCTGGCCCGCGACCCGGTCGGTTACCGCCGGCTGTCCGCCGCGATCGCCGCCGCCCAGCTGGCCGGTGGTGCGAAGGGCCGCCCGGCGTACGACCTCGCGGCGCTGGCCGGGGCGCACGGCGGCCACTGGGCGGTGCTCACCGGCTGCCGCCTCGGCCGGGTCCCCGCCGCCCTCGCCGGGAGGCAGGGCCCCGACCGGGGCGGGGCCGGGGACCGGCTGCGCACCCTCACCGAGGCGTTCGGCCGCGAGAACGTGTACGTCGAGCTGATCGACCAGTGGCTGCCCGGCGACGACCGGCGCAACGACGCCCTCGCCGCCCTCGCCGCCGAGGCGGGACTGCCCGTCGTCGCCTCCACCAACGCCCACCACGCCGGCCCCGCCCAGGGCCGCCTCGCGCAGAGCCTCGCCGCGCTGCACGAGCGCCGCACCCTGCAGGACGCGGTCGGCTGGACCAGGGCGGCCGGCACCGCGCACCTGCGCTCGGGCCGCGAGATGGCCGGTCGGCTGGCCCGCTTCCCGGGTGTGCAGCGGGCCACCGTCGAGCTGGGCCGGGCCTGCGCCTTCGACTTCGCCAAACTGGACCCGGAGCTGCCGGGCTTCCCCGTTCCCGAGGGCGAGACCGAGATCAGCCACCTGCGCGCCCTGGTCGCGGCCGGCGGCCCGGCCCGCTTCGGTCCGGGCAACGCCGCCGCCCGCCGCCAGCTCGCCAAGGAGCTGGACGTGATCGAGGACCTCGACCTGGCCGGCTACTTCCTGATCGTGCACGACATCGTGGACTTCTGCCGGAGCCGGGAGATCTGGTGCCAGGGGCGCGGGTCGGCCGCCAACTCCGCGGTCTGCTACGCCCTCGGGATCACCGCCGTCGACCCGATCCACTACCGGCTGCTGTTCGAGCGATTCCTCTCCACCGCCCGGGACGGGCCGCCCGACATCGACCTGGACATCGAGAACCGCCGCCGCGAGGAGGTCATCCAGTACGTCTACGGCCGCTACGGGCGCGAGCACGCCGCGCAGGTCGCCAATGTGATCACCTACCGGCCCCGGCTGGCGATCCGCGACGCCGCCCGGGTGCTCGGCTACCCGCAGGGGCAGGTGGACGCGTTCAGCCGGCAGACCGACTTCCGTTCCGCTCCCGGCGCGGACGCCGTCATCCCCGCCGACGTGCTCGCCCTCGCCACCCAACTCCACGGCTTGCCGAGACACTTGGGCATCCACTCGGGTGGCATGGTGCTCACCCGGGAGCCGATCGGGGAGATCTGCCCGACCGAGTGGGCCCGGATGCCCGGGCGCTCCGTCCTGCAGTGGGACAAGGAGTCCACCGCCGGCGCCGGGCTGGTGAAGATCGACCTGCTCGGCCTCGGCATGCTCGCCGCCCTGCACGACGCCTGCGACCTGGTCGCGGAACACCACGGCCTGCGCTACGACCTGGCCACCATCCCGGACGACGACGGGGGCGTGTACGCGATGCTGCGCCGGGCCGACACCGTGGGCGTGTTCCAGGTCGAGTCCCGGGCGCAGATGGCGACCCTGCCCCGGCTCAAGCCGGACCACTTCTACGACCTGGTGGTCGAGGTCGCACTGATCCGCCCCGGCCCGATCCAGGGCGGCTCAGTCCACCCGTACCTGCGCCGCCGCGCCGGGGTCGAACCGGCCGGCTGCCCGCACCCGCTGATGGAGAACGCGCTCGGCAAGACCCTCGGGGTGCCGCTGTTCCAGGAGCAGATGATGCAACTCGCCATCGACTGCGCCGGGTTCAGCCCGGCCGAGGCGGATCAGCTGCGGCAGGCGATGGGCGCCAAGCGCTCGCACGAGCGGGTCGCCCGGCTGCGTGAGCGGCTGCTGGGCGGGATGGCCGAGCGCGGCATCCCGCCGGAGGTCGCCGAGGACGTCTACGGCAAGATCGAGGCCTTCTCCAACTACGGCTTCCCGGAGAGCCACGCGATCAGCTTCGCCTACCTGGTGTACGCCAGCGCCTGGCTCAAGTACCACTTCCCGGCGGCCTTCACCTGCGCCCTGCTGGCCAACCAGCCGATGGGCTTCTACTCGCCGCTCAGCCTGGTCGCGGACGTCCGGCGGCACGGCGTGCGGGTGCGCGGGGTGGACGTCAACGCCAGCGGGGCGCGGCCCACCCTGGAGCCCTACCGGGGGCCGACCCCGAAGCCGCCGTTGACCGCCGGGCGCCCGCAGCCGGCCATCCGGCTCGGCCTGGAGACCGTCCGCGGCATCGGCACCCCGCAGGCCGAGGCGGTCGTGGCCGGACAGCCGTACGCGGACCTGGAGGACTTCGCCCGTCGCACCGGCCTGCCCGCGCCCGTCCTGGAGGCGCTGGCGACGGCGGGCGCCTTCGACTGCTTCGACCTGACGCGACGTCAGGCACTGTGGGCGGCAGGGGCGTTCGCCGGGATCTCGGCCGAGCTGATCCCCGGCACCACGCCCGGCACCGAGGCGCCGGAGCTGCCCGGGATGAGCCCGGTCGAGGAGACCATCGCGGACCTGTGGGCCACCGGCACCTCCGCCACCAGTCATCCGCTCCAGCACCTGCGCGACCGCCTGGACCGCGGCGGCGCGCTCCGTGCCGCCCAGCTCCCGGATGTGCCGCCGGGGACGGCGGTGGTGGTCGGTGGCCTGGTCACCCACCGGCAGCGGCCGCCGACGGCCGGCGGGGTGCTCTTCCTCAGCCTGGAGGACGAGACCGGCCTGATCAACGTGATCTGCAACCGCCCGGTCTGGGAGTCCCAGCGCCGTACCGCCCTGGACCGGGCCGGGCTGCTGGTCCACGGCCACATCGAGCGCGACCGGGGCGCCACCAACCTGATCGCCACCCGGCTCACCCCGCTCAGGATCGGACTCTGAGCGGGGTGGGCCGGCCGGGGGCTCGAAGACGGGCCCTAGAAGGCGGGCTCGTCGCCCAGGTCGAGGATCCGCAGATCGGTGAGGCGGACGGCGTACCAGACGTCCCGGCCGCTCCCGTCGCCCCAGGACTCGGTCAGCCGGACGGAGGCGAAGCCCTTCTCCTGCCCGACCTCCTGGGCCGCCCAGTGCGCCGGGACGTCCTGCGCCCGGAACACCGGGTCGGCGTCGGGCTGCTGGGCCCGGGCGTCCAGCCGGTGGTTCAGGTGCGCGGAGAGGTAGTGGCCGCGGACCTGTCGCGGGGTCCGGTCGCTCTGCCCGAGCACGGCGGCGCGGTACGCCTCCAGGAAGGCGGCCACCCGGTCGGCGGCCGGAGTGCCGGCCCGCACCGGCGCTCCGATCACGGGGGTGGGCGCCACGACGGTGGCGGCATCCGCCGGGGCGGTCTGCGGGGGAGTGGCCCGGGCGGCGGCGGCCGGCCCGGCGAGAGTGAGCAGGGCGGTGGCGGCGGCCAGAGCGGCGCGAGTGGTGGGGGTGCGAATCATGCGGGCATTCCACCACTCGCCGAATGTGCGGGCCTATCGCCAGAATGAGTGGTTCTGTCGCTACCGCCGTCTTCGTCAGGAAATGTGGCGATGTGTCAGCCTTTTGTCAGCCTGTGGGGAAGTCGATCTCCGCGAGGTCCTTCGCGAGCTCCTCCAGGTCGGTGTCCGGGTTGAGCGCCGCGACGACGGCCGGGGTGAGCGGGCGCAGCGCCAGGACGTGCTCGATCGCGGCGAGGTCCAGCGGCTGCTCGGGTTCGAAGTACTCCTCGGCCCAGTCCCGGTACGCCTCGGCCGACGGGTCCAGCAGCAGTCCGAACGGGCCGGCCTCGCACGCGTCGACGGCGTCCCCCCGCCAGGCCGCGTCCTGGTGCGTCCGCCAGAAGAAGGCGGTGGCGACCGGCTCCTCCTCGTCCCCGCTGCCCAGTTCCTCGACGAAGCCGCGGAACGCCTCGGGGACGGCGCCGAGCGGCTTCAGCGCCGTCGGCACCTCGTGGTCGAAGCTCCGCCCGTAGACGCCGACGGGGGAGAAGAGCACGAACCAGTCGTTGCCCTGGCCGTCGCGCATCGAACCGAGCGCGTTGTCCGCGGACCAGCGGGAATCGAAGGAGTAGTACCGGCCGCCCCAGTCGTCCGGGCTGAGGATCGCGTCGAGCGCGGCGAGGGCGCGGCAACGGTCGCGCAGCTCGGGGATGGCGGGCAGTCGGCCGATCAGGTCGTTCATGCCCGCCATTGAACCCCGGGGGTCCGACACGTCCCGGCGGCCGCGGCCCGCGGGCCGGCCACGCGGCGGCGGCCGCGACCCGCACGGCCGGACCGCCGGGGCCGTCCGACCCTACGATCCGGGCTGCCGCCCCTTGCCCGGCGCCCCGGCGAAGGCCTGGGCGATCGGGAGCCAGGCGGCGGCGACCGGGCCGGTCGCGGTGAGGGCGAGGTCGTCCCGGTGGCGGCGCTGGGTCACCAGGAGGCAGAAGTCCAGGGCCGGGCCGGTCACCACGTCCTGTGCGTCGGCCGGGCCGATGGCCCACGTCCCGCCGTCGGGGGCGGTCAGTTCGAGCCGGACCGGCCGCTCCGGCGCGGGCAGGCCGTGTGCGCCGAAGGCGAAGCCCAGGGTGCGCAGCCCCAGATGGGCGATGTGCCGCAGCCGGGCGGTGGGCTCGCGGGTGACGCCGAGCGCGTCCGCGACGTCCTGGCCGTGCGCCCAGGTCTCCATCAGCCGGGCGGTGGCCATCGAGGCGGGCTTCATCGGCGGGCCGAACCAGGGCAGCCGTACGTCGGCCGGTGCCGCGGACAGTGCCGCCAGCACCTCCTCCCGCCCGGCCCGCCAGCGGGCGAGCAGCACCGTCGGCTCGGTGGCCGCGCCGTCCCGCGCACCCTCCTCGACCGGGTCGGCGCCGGCCGCCGACAGCTTGCCGAAGCGGGCGTCGAGTGCGGCGGCGAAGCCCTCCGCGTCGCGCGCGGCCAGTGCCGTCCAGTCGTCGGTCCAGGCCAGGTGGGCGATCTGGTGCGCGATCGTCCAGCCCTCGGCGGGTGTCGACCGGGCCCAGCCCTCTGCCGGCAGGCTGGTCACCAGCCCGTCCAGCACCGCGCTCTCGGCCCGCAGGTCCTCCAGCAGCCCGCCGAGGACGCCGCTCGGCGGCGGAGTCGGGGTGTTCGGGTCGGTCATCGGTTTCCCCTCCGATCAAGGCGGTCACCACCCGCCGGTCGTCACGGCCGCACCCTACGCCCGCCCCGTCACCGGCGCCCGGCACTCCGCGGAACACGCACGTCAGGACTCTCGCCACCGGCCGCGGCGCGTGTGAGAATCGCGCGATGAAAAGCGCGGACACTTCCCAAGCTGCGCGAGCCGGTGACGCTGCCGCGCGATCCGGCGGGGTCGTGAGACCCGGTGCCGCCGTGCGGTCCGACGTTGCCGCGCGACCGGATGCCGTGCGATCGGATGCCGTGCGATCGGATACTGTGCGACCCGGCGAGGTCGAAGTCGCCCGCCGGGCTGCCGAGCTGGTGCGGGACGCCGTCCTCGGCGACCTCGCCCGGCGGGTGGTGGCGGAGTGCGGCGCGGACGTCGGGCTGGTCGGGGTGCCGGAGCCGCTGCCCGGGCTGCGGAAGGGCGACGACGGCATGGTGCTGCGCCACTGGGCCGGCACCCGGGCGGACCTGCTGCACGACGTGGCCGTCCCGGCTGGCCTCGGCCTCGGCGGCCGCGCGCTCGCCGAGCGCGCGCCCACCTGGGTGCCCGACTACCGTGCGGCGACGACCATTTCGCACCACTACGACGCGGCCGTGGCCGCCGAGGACCTGTACGCGATGCTCACCGTCCCGCTGATGGACGGCGGCACCGTGCACGGCGTGGTGTACGCCTCGGTGCGTGCCGTCGTGCCGTTCGGGGACGTTCGGATCTCCGCCGTCGGCGCGCTGGCCCGGGCCGCGGCCCGGGCCCTGGCCGGGGCGGCCGCCTGGAGCCGCGCGGCAGCCCGACCGGATCAGGGCCGACCGGAGCCGGGCCGACCGACCGCCCCCGTACGGCCGTTGACCCCGCGCGAGCACGAGGTGCTGCGCTGGGCGGCGACCGGCCGGACCAACCCGGAGATCGCCGCCCGACTGGGCCTGACGTGCAACACCGTGACCGGCTACCTCAAGTCCGCGATGCACAAGCTCGGCGTCCGCAATCGGACCGAACTCGCGCTGGCGGCACGGGAGTCGGGCCTGGTGGACTGAGCCCGCCCGAACAGTCCGCCCGCACCGCCCGGCCGGGCCGCCTGCCCGAGCCGCGGTCAGTTGACCCGGCGCTCCCGCCCGGTCCAGTACGGCTCGCGCAGCCGGAACTTCTGCAGCTTCCCGGTGGCGGTGCGCGGCAGTGAGTCCCGGAACTCCACCGTGGTGGGCGACTTGTAGCCGGCCAGCCGCTGCTTGCAGTGCGCGATCAACTCGGCCTCGACGACCGGTCCGTGGCCCTCGCGGAGGACGACCAGCGCCTTCACCGTCTCGCCCCACTTCTCGTCCGGCACCCCGATCACCGCCGCCTCGGCGACGGCCGGGTGGTCGTACAGGCAGTCCTCCACCTCGATCGAGGAGACGTTCTCCCCGCCGCTGATGATGACGTCCTTCTTCCGGTCCGAGATGGCCAGTTGGCCGTCCACGAGGGTGCCGCCGTCGCCGGTGTGGAACCACTCGTCCCGCAGCGCCTCGGCGGTCGCCTCCGGCTGCCGCCAGTAGCCGTCCAGCACGGTGTTGGAGCGCACCAGCACCTCGCCCTCGTCGTCGACCCGCAGCCGGGTGCCGAGCGCGGGTGCGCCGGCCTGCACCAGCTTCTCGGCCCGCTCGGCGGCCGGCAGCGCGTCCCACTCGGCCCGCGAGCGGTTCACCGTGACGATGGGCGCGGTCTCGGTCAGGCCGTAGAGCTGCATGAACTCCCAGCCCAGCTCCTCCTCGACCTGCTGCACCACCGAGGTCGGCGGCGGGGCGCCGGCCACGATCATCCGCACCCGGTCCCGGCCGGGCACCGGGCCGTCCCAGTCGGCGGCCGCGTCCAGCACCATCTGGACCACGGCGGGCGCGCCGGACAGGAAGGTCACTCCGTGCCGCTCGACCCGGCGCAGGATCTCCGCGCCGTCCACCTTGCGCAGCACGATGTGCCGGGCGCCGAGCCCGGTGAGGGAGAACGGCAGGCCCCAGCCGTTGGCGTGGAACATCGGCAGGGTGTGCAGGTAGACGTCGCGGTCGTTGGCGCCGTAGTGCAGGCCCATCAGGGTCGCGTTCAGCCAGACGTTGCGGTGGGTGAGCTGAACGCCCTTGGGGCGGGCGGTGGTTCCGCTGGTGTAGTTGATGGTGGCGGTGTCGTTCTCGGACATCGCGTAGCGCCGGGGGGAGTTGTCGAAGTCGTACAGCAGGGCGTCGCTGTCCGCGCCGAGCACGAACTTGTGATCGGCCACCACCCCGTCCAGCGCGTCGGCGAGTTCGGGGTCGACCAGCAGGACGGAGGCGCCGCTCTGCTCGACGATGTACGACACCTCCTCGGCCTTCAGCCGGAAGTTCACCGGCACCAGCACCCGGCCGTACCCGCTCACCCCGAAGAAGGAGGTGAGCAGTCGTGCCGAGTTGTGCGAGACGATCGCGACCCGCTCGCCCGGCCCGACGCCGAGCCGGTCCAGGCCGGCCGCCTGGGCGCGGGCGAGTTCGGCGACCCGGCGGTAGGTCAGCTCGCCCCAGGATTCGGCCGGCTGGACCGGTTCGTCGACGATGCCGACCCGGTCGCCGTAGACCAGCTCGGCCCGGTCGATGAAGTCCATCACGGAGAGTGGAATCTGCATGCGCTCACTGTCCTCTCCCGTGCGCCCCGTGCACACCCCCGATCGGGGGTGTCACCCTTCCGCAGCACTCCCGTCCGCCGCAGGAGCCGTCGGGAGCGCCATCGGGGGTGCCGTCGGGAGCGTTGTCGTGAGCGCCGCCGGAACCGCCTCGGGAGCGGCCGGAACCGCCGTGGGGAGCGCCGCGGCGAGGGCCGCCGCCAGTCGGTCCCGCGCCTCGGTCTGGGCGGCGATCCGGCGTTCCAGCACCGACAGCCGCTCCCGGGCGATCGCCAGCACCCGTTCGGACGGCCGGTTCGCCAGCACGTCGCCGTCCAGGCACCCCAGCAGCGGCCGGAGGTCCTCCAGGGTGAGCCCGGCGCCCACCAGCGCACGGATGTTGCGCACCCGGACGACCGCGGACTCCCCGTAGTCGCGGTAGCCGTTCGGCTCGCGCGCGGAGTCGATCAGCCCCGCCTGCTCGTAGTGCCGCAGCGCCCGGACGGTCGCCCCCGTCGCCCGCGCCAGCTCGCCGATCCGCACCCGTACGGCCCTCTCCGTCCGTCCCACTGGTCAGCCCACCAGGGCGCCCCCGTCGACGGACAACACTACGCCGGTCACGAACGAGGCCTGCGGCGAGGCGAGTTGCACGATCGCCCAGGCCACCTCGGCGGGCCGGCCGATCCGGCCCAGCGGGGTGTGCTCGATCTGCCACGTCCGGATGGCCGCCCGCCGCTCGGGGTCGTACCCCGAATGGTCGGCGATCGGGGTGTCGACGGCGCCGGGTGCCACGGCCGCCACCCGGATCCCGCGCGGCGCCAGCTCCACCGCCCAGCTGCGGGTGACGGTCTCCAGTGCGGCCTTGCTCGCCGCGTACACCGCGTTGGCGGGCCAGCCGCGCTGTCCGACGGCGGTGCTGACGTTGACGATCACGCCCCGGCTGTCGGCCAGGGCCGGCAGCGCGGCCTGCCCGAGCAGCACCGGGGCGACCAGGTTGGTGGCCAGCAGTTCCTCGATCCCCGGCCGGTCGTAGCCGCCGAGGCCCTGGCCGCTCCGGACGATCCCGGCGTTGTTGACCAGGACGTCCAGTCGGCCGAACCGCTCCAGCGCGGCCCCGACGATCGTCTCCGGCGCGTCCGGGCCGGTCAGGTCGGCGGTGAACGGCTCGATCAGGGACGGGTGCGCGGTCGCCGTCTCCGCCAGCGGCTCCGGCCGCCGCCCGACGGCGAGCACCCGCGCCCCCTCGGCCGCGAAGGCCCGCGCGGTCTCCCGTCCGATGCCCGTCCCGGCTCCGGTGACCACGACGACCCGGTCCTCTGCTGCGTTCACAGTGTCCATGCGGCAAGCCTGCGACCCTGCCGCAGGCGTCAGGGTCAAGCGCCGGGGGCCGAGGACCGGCGTCAAGCGGCGGCGGGCCGAGGACCGGCGTCAAGCGGCGGCGGGCCGGGGTCGAGCGGCGGGGGAGAGGAGCGCCGCCGTCCGCTTGCTGAGCCCGACGCGAACAACGCGCCCGCCGGCCGGGCGTCCGGGCCGCCGCCTGCTAGGAAGGTCGCAACGCACGGCCAACCACCCACGGGGAGCACATCCATGAGCGACCAACGGCCCGACACCCTCTACCAGGCCGTCGGCGGCATCGACGCGCTGCGCCGCCTCAGTCACACCTTCTACCGGGGCGTCCTCGCCGACCCGCTGCTCGCGCCGGTCTTCGCCGACTTCACCCCCACCCACATCGAGCACGTCGCGGTCTGGCTGGCCGAGATCTTCGGCGGCCCGACCGCCTTCACCGACGAACTCGGCGGCCACCAGGCCCTGTTGCGCGCCCACCTGGGCCTGGCGATCACCGAGGAGCAGCGGCTGCGCTGGATGGGGCTGATGGCCGAGGCCGTCGACCGGGAGCTGCCGGCGGACGAACTGCTGCGCCGCCGGGTGCTGGAGTACTTCGACTGGGGCACGAAGATCGCCGAGGACGTCTCCGCCTCCCCGGCCGGCACCGACCTGGGCGATCCCGGCCCGACCCCGCGCTGGAGCTGGGAGGGGCTGGAGAAGTGACCGTCGCCGCCCACCCGACGGCCGACGGCCTGCTGCTGCGCCCCTTCGAGGACACCGACGCGCCGGCCCTGGTCGAGGCCTACCGGGACGAAACCCTGCGCCGCTTCACCCGCACCCCGGTGGACGACGCCGAGCAGGCCGCGCACTGGATGGGTCTGCAGCACGAGGGCCGGGCGGCCGGCACCCGGTACGCCTTCGCCGTCGTGGACGCCGGCGAGCTGGTCGGCACCGTCGTGCTCAAGCGCGGCACCCCGGGCGGGGTGACGGCCGAGGTGGGGTACTGGACGGCGGGCCCGGCGCGCGGCCGGGGGGTGGCCCCGCGCGCGGTGGAGGGCCTCACCGCCTGGGCGTTCGCCGCCTTCGCCGAGGACGGCCTGCGCCGGATCGACCTGCTGCACGAGGGCGACAACCACGCCTCCTGCCGGGTCGCGGAGAAGAGCGGCTACGCGTTCACGGAGATCGTCCCGGCGTTCCCGCCCTACCCGCTGGACGGCCACCGGCACTCCCGGAAACGGCTGGACGGATCCGAGCGGAGCGGGTCAGAGTAGGCGGATGGCTTCCCTGGTACGACATGTGACGATCGATTGCGCCGACCCGCACACCCTGGCCGGCTTCTGGGCCCAAGCGTTGGAGGGCACCCTCGGCGAGGACGACAACCCGGGCGACGAGGAGGCGGTGGTGGAGTCGGCCGGCGCCTCGCTGCTGTTCATCCGGGTGCCCGACGGCAAGTCGGTGAAGAACCGGGTCCACCTCGACCTGCAGCCGCAGGACCGCAGCCGGGACGAGGAGGCGGAGCGGCTGGTCGCCCTGGGCGCCACCGTGCTGGCCGACCACCGCAGGCCGGACGGCACCGGCTGGATCACCCTGGCGGACCCGGAGGGCAACGAGTTCTGCGTGGAGCGGAGCCGGACGGAGCGCGCCGCCACCGGCGACGCGTAAGCGCGGGACGCAGCCGAGGCACGTGGCCGACCCGGCCACGTGCCTCGGCTGCTTCCGGTGCGGGGTTCAGCCCAGCTGGATCGAGCGCTTGGCCAGCCCCATCCAGAACCCGTCGATGACGCTGCGCTGACTGCCGAGGTCGGCCTCGCCGGCGCCGAGGGTGACGAACAGTGGGGCGAAGTGCTCGGTGCGCGGGTGGGCCAGGCGCCCGGCGGGGGCCTTGTGCTCGAAGTCGAGCAGCGCGTCCAGGTCGTGGGCCTCCAGGGCGCGCCGGCCCCAGTCGTCGAACTCGGCCATCACCGAGGTGACCCGGCCGTCGCTGCTGAGCGCCCGCAGGTTGTGGGTGAAGAAGCCGCTGCCGACGATCAGCACGCCCTCGTCGCGCAGCGGGGCGAGCTTGCGGCCGATCTCCAGCAGCCGCTGCGGGTCGAGGGTGGGCAGCGAGACCTGGAGCACCGGGACGTCGGCCTCGGGGTACATCTCCACCAGTGGGACGTACGCGCCGTGGTCGAGCCCGCGGTCGGGGATGTCCTGGACGGGCGTCCCGGGGGCGCGCAGCAGCTTGCGCACGCGCTCGGCGAGCTCCGGCGCGCCGGGGGCGGCGTACCGGACCCGGTAGTAGTGCTCGGGGAAGCCCCAGAAGTCGTAGACCAGCGGGAGGGTGGTGACGGCTCCGAGGGCGAGCGGCGCCTCCTCCCAGTGGGCGGAGACCATCAGGACGGCCTTGGGCCGCGGCAGGTCGGCGGACCAGGCGGCCAGTTCGCCCGGCCAGACCGGGTCGTCGGCCAGCGGCGGAGCGCCGTGCGACAGGTACAGGGCGGGCATGCGCTCGGCGGCCGCGGCGCTCATGGCGTCCTCCTCGGACTGTTCATCCACTGATAGTTCAAATTTGAACCTCTACTCCGACCGACGGTACACCTTCGTTCGAATTTGAACAACAGGAGTAGGCTTGGCCCCATGCCCCCACTGAACGAACCCCGCTGGCTGGACCCGGACGAGATGGCCGCCTGGCGGGGCTTCGTCACCGCGAGCAACCTGCTCAACCGCCGGCTGGAGCGCCAGCTCAAGGAGGACTCCGGCCTCTCGCACCAGCAGTACGAGATTCTGGTGCACCTGTCCGCCGCCCCCGGCGACTCGCTGCGGATGACCGAACTCGCCGACAAGCTCGTCACCTCCAAGAGCGGCCTGACCTACCAGGTCACCCAGCTGGAGCGGACGGGCCTGGTCGCCCGCCGCTCCTGCCCCAGCGACGTGCGCGGGGTCTTCGCCGAACTCACCGACCAGGGGCGGGAGATGCTGCGCCAGGCCGCACCCGGGCACGTCGCCCTGGTCCGCGAGCTGCTGATCGACGTGCTCAGCCGCGAGCAGCTGGCCGTCCTCGCCGAGGGCCTCGGGGAGGTCAGCGCCCGGCTCCGCCTGGACGAGACGCCCTAGGGACGCGCGGGCCCGCCCGCGCCCGAGCCGGCCCGCCCGCGCCCGAGCCGGCCCGCCCGCGCCGGCCCCTCCAGCCCACGCTCCGAGCCGGCTCAGGCCTGGCCCCCTCCGAGCGCGGCGGCCCGCTCCCGCAGCAGCTCCCGCTCCCGTTCGTTGCGGGTCAGCCCCGCCGCCCGCTCGAACTCCGCCCGGGCCTCCGCCGCCCTCCCCAGCCGGGCCAGCAGATCACCCCGGACGCTCGGCAGCAGGTGGTAGCCGCGCAGCGCCGGCTCCGCCGCCAACGCGTCCACCGCTTCCAGCGCGGCGGCCGGGCCCTCGGCCATCGACACCGCCACCGCCCGGTTCAGCGCCACCACCGGGGACGGCGACAGCGCCAGCAGCCGCTCGTACAGGGCGGCGATCGTCGCCCAGTCGGTGTCCGCGTAGCGCCGCGCCTTCGCGTGGCACGCGGCGATCGCGGCCTGCACCGAGTACGGCCCGGTGCCCGCCCGCTGCAGGGCGTCGAAGCCGCGCCGGATCAGCAGCCCGTCCCAGCGCGCCCGGTTCTGGTCCGCCAGCAGCACCGGCCGGCCGTCCGCCGCGGTCCGGGCGGCCGTGCGCGAGGCCTGGAACTCCAGCAGCGCGGCCAGCCCGTGCACCTCCGGCTCGGCCGGCATCAGCGCGGCCAGCACCCGGGCCAGCCGCAGCGCGTCCTCGCACAGCTGGGGGCGGAGCAGGTCGCCCCCCTCGGTCGCCGAGTACCCCTCGTTGAAGATCAGGTAGATGACCTCCAGCACCGACGACAGACGCTGCGCCCGGTCCTCCCCGTACGGCACCTCGAACGGCACCGACGCCTTGGCCAGCGCCCGCTTCGCCCGGACGATCCGCTGCGCCACCGTCGGCTCGGGCACCAGGAAGGCGCGGGCGATCTCCGGGGTGGCCAGCCCGCCGAGCAACCGGAGGGTGAGCGCGATCCGTGCCTCCGCCGACAGCACCGGGTGGCAGGCGGTGAAGATCAGCCGCAGGAGGTCGTCGTCGATGCCGTCGGGTTCGGCCGGCTCCGGGGGCGGCACGTCCTCCAACGACCGCCCCACCTCGGCGAGCTTGCGGGCGTAGACCTCCCGGCGGCGGACCAGGTCGATCGCCCGGTGCTTGGCGGTGGCCGTCAGCCAGGCACCCGGATTGTCCGGGACACCCTCCTGCGGCCACCGCTCAAGCGCGGCCACCAGCGCGTCCTGCGCCAGCTCCTCGGCGATGCCCACGTCCCGGACGATCCGGGCGACCCCGGCGATGATCCGGGCGGACTCGATCCGGAACAC
The DNA here is from genome assembly GCF_040303045.1 of Kitasatospora sp. NPDC096140. NCBI lineage: Bacteria > Bacillati > Actinomycetota > Actinomycetes > Kitasatosporales > Streptomycetaceae > Kitasatospora > Kitasatospora sp. NPDC096140. Next base: position 32,736 of record NZ_JBEOUW010000031.1, on the reverse strand, counting down.
CGTCTCGACGGCCGCCTCCGCCGTCCCGTTCGCTGCAGCCCTCTCCGTCACGGCCACCCATCAGAGCAGCCGGCGGGGCGGGAGGCAACCACGGGCACGGGCACGGTCGTTCCCGCCGCTACTGCGCCGGCTGGTCGGCGATCTGCCGGACCTCGGCCTCGACGTTCCACTTCACCGAGTGGGCCTGGAGGAAGCGCCGGGTCCACTCCAGGGCCTCGGCGTGGTCCTTGCACTGCAGGACGGCGTAGCCGCCGATGACCTCCTTGGTCTCGGTGAACGGCCCGTCGGTGTGGCCGACCTTCCCGCCGTGCCAGGTCACCCGGGTGCCCTCGGCGGTCGGGGTGAGCGTGGCGGTCTCCAGCATCACCCCGGCCTGGGTGATCTCCTGGAACAGGGCCCCCATCCGCTGGTCGAACTCCGGGTCCGACTCCCAGTCGGCGCGGTCCTGCTCGTTGATCCGGATCAGTGTCATGAAGCGCGGCACGGTGACTCCTCGGTGGGTCGGGCGGGGCCTCTCCCCGCCTCTCACCCCTGGCGTCGAACGGGTCGCCGCCGGATCGACACCCGCCGCGAAGAAATCTTCCGGCGCTCCGGAGGCGGTGGCGGGAGGCGGTGCCGGGAGGGCGAGCACCGGGTCCTGATCGGCTGCGCCCCGGGCGACGTGCGGTACGTCCGCCGGGCGCCGGGTCCGACCGGGCCTGAGTGCAGATGCGGGCCGTACGGGTGCCGAACCATCGCAGTTGCGACTGAATAGTGGCATTCAGCCCGGCATGTGCGAATGACAGGATGGCCGCTCGGGTAGCCCTTCTCCCGGGCCGCGGCGCAGCGGTCCGGGAGGAGGGAGCACCATGACCCCGGCGAGACCCACCGTCCGGCTGCACGGCCACCTCGACCGGCCCGCCGAGCTGACCGTCGACCAGCTGCGGGCGCTGCCCGCGCACCGGGTCGAGGTCAGCTTCGACTGCCGGACGGAGGGCGAGCAGCGGCACGGCTACGAGGGCCCGGCGCTGCTGGACGTGCTGCGCGGGGCCCGGCCCCGGATCGACTTCTCCGGTCGCAAGCAGCGGCTGCGCTTCCTGCTCTCCGTGGTCGGCGCCGACGGCCACCGGGCGGTGGTCTCCTGGGCCGAGATCGACCCGGACTTCGGCGGCCGGCGGATCCTGCTGGCCACCAGCATGGACGGCGCCCCGCTGGACGCCGTCGGCCCGCAGCTCGTCGTCCCGGACGACCACTGCGGCGCCCGCTACGTCAGTGCCGTCACCGCCGTCTGGCTCGGCCCCCTCGGCGACCCGGCGCACCCCACCGCGTAGCGCCGCCCCGCCCTCCTGCCGCGCGCCCTGCCGCTGCGCCCGCCGTGCCCGCCCTGCGCCCGGGCCGTCCTACGCCCGGGCCGTCCTACGCCCGAGCCGCCCTACTCCTGCGCCGCCTTGGGCCGCAGCTCCGGCGGCAGCGGCCGGGCGCCGGAGAGCCGGACGGCGGCGCCGCGGGCGAGGTGGAAGGCCAGCGCCGGGTCGTCGGTGTCGGTCCACGGCGGGCAGCCGCACCACGGTCCGATCGCCCGGAACTGCTCCAGCGCGATGCCGTGCAGCCCGGCTTTGCCCGCGTAGTACGCGAGCCGGTGCCGCAGCAGCGGGAGCCGGTCGTCGTCGGGGCGGACCTGCGCCAGCGCGGCCGCGACCTTCCGCACCGGTTGCTTGCCCAGCTCGCCGTCCAGCGTCGTGCCGAGGGTCCCGCGCAGCTCCAGCTCGTGCAGCGCGTGCAGGTAGAGGCCGGGCAGCGGGCTGCCGGCCGGGGCGTCCTTCATCGCCCGCTTGGCGAAGGCCAGCATCTTCTTGTCCGAGCCGAACCACTTGGCGCACCAGTACTGCAGGCCCTGCCAGTGGCCCGCGTAGTGGAAGGGTGCCCGCTCGACCAGTCCGCGCCACAGTTCCTCGAACTGCTCGGGCGTGTACCGCGCGCCGCGTGCGGCGCTCACCATGACCACCCAGGGGGCCGGGTTGGCCGGGTCCAGCAGGGCGGCCCGTCTCGCGGCCCCGACGGCCGCGGGCAGCATGGCCCGGAAGGCCCGCATGTCCTCCTCGGGCACCTCGTGCGCGTACCCGGAGCCGCGGATCGCCCAGGCCGCGTGCACCATCCGGAGGGCCTCCAGGGCGGCCGCGTCGCAGTTGCCCGGGTCGGCCGCGCGCCAGGCCTTCAGCCAGCCCTCGTCGCGGTCGGCGACGGAGTCCAGCAGTTCGAGCCGCGACCAGCGCTCGTCCCAGTCCTGTCCGGCGGCCTCGACGTGCGCGGCGGCCGGCTTCCAGTTCCCGGCCCAGGCGGCATCGGCCACCGCCTGGGACTCCCGGCGGCGGTGCGGGGGCGGCGGCGGACCGGCGCGGCGCGGGTCGAGCCGGTCGCGGGGGGTCAGGCCGTACGCGGGCGCGTCGAACCCGGTCAGCGCCCAGTTCCGGGCCTTCGTCTGCCGGACCCTGAGGACGGCGGCGTACCCGCCGACGATCAGCAGGCCGAGGATGAGGTATGTCACGGCGGAGCATCATCCCTGGTCGCGGTGGGTGCGGGCAATGCGGTAAAAGCGCTCGCCGGAGCCGGGTTTCCGTGCCAACATGCCCCATATGGGGACGATTCTGCACGGCGCCCTGGTCACGCTGCGACCGGCCACCACCGACGACATCCCGGCCCTGGCGGCCATCCGCGGCACGCCCGAGGTGTTCGCCCGCTGGCGGGGCGGTGACGACCTGCCGGCCGAGGTGGCCAACGACCTGGAATCGCCCGACACGGAGACCTTCGCGATCGACCTGGGCGGCCAGGTGGTCGGCGCCATCCAGTGGTACGCCAACAACGACGACGAGTACCGGCACGCCGGGATGGACCTCTACCTCGACCCGACGGTGCACGGCCTGGGCCTGGGGACGGACGCGGTGCGCACCATGGCCCGGTACCTGGTGCACGACCACCACTACCACCGGCTGGTGATCGACCCGGCCGCGGACAACCTGGCCGCGATCCGCTGCTACGCCAAGGTCGGCTTCCGCCCGGTCGGCACCATGCGCCAGTACGAGCGCGGTTCGGACGGCACCTGGCACGACAACCTGCTGATGGACCTGCTCGCGGACGAACTTCTCGACGGCTGAAGGTCGTTCGGGCGGGGCGGGCGGGCGGTTTCGCGGTAGTGCGAGGGTGTACAGACATCTTGTCGCCCACCCGCCCAGAGCTGTACAGACATCTCATGGCCACATGATCGGCCGGAACTGATCTCCTGGCGTTCTCCCCGACGTACCGGTCGGTAGCTAGCGTTCCTCCGCCATCCCCGATGCCGGTCACCCCGGCACCGGGCCCCGCAGGGTAGACGAACCCAGGAGAACGCCCATGCTCTCGCGTCGCACGGCCACCGCCCTCACCTCGGCGGCCGCCGCCGCACTGCTGCTCGGCGGCACCGCCCCGGTCGCCAACGCCGGTGCCCCGGCGAGCCCCACCACGCTGTCCGTCTTCGCCTTCAACGTGGACCTCGGCACCGCCGTCGTCGACAGCACCCAGAACGAGCAGGCCGCCCGCCGCACCCCGGTCATCGAGCAGATCGTCCGTCAGCACAACGCCGATGTCGTCATCCTGGACGAGCAGTTCAACAACAGCTCGACCGCCGACATCAACGCCAAGCTGGCCGACCTCTACCCGTACCGCACCCCGGTGGTCGGCGGCACCTGCTCCGGCGGCGGCTGGACCGGGATCAGCGGCAACTGCTCCAGCTCGTGGTTCGTCATCAACGGCGGCACGATGATCCTCTCCAAGTACCCGATCGCCGCCCAGTACGCCCACGTCTTCGCCAACTCGACGTACGGCACCTGGGACTACCACGCGGACAAGGGCGCGGCCCTGGTCAAGGTGACCAAGAACGGCAGCACCGCCTGGGTGGTCGGCACCCACCTGCAGGCCGACGAGTCGGACGTCTCCACCGACACCACCCAGGCCACCCGGCTCGGCCAGCTCGCCGAGATCCGCGCCTGGGTGGACGGGATCGTCGGCAGCAGCGCCCCGGTGCTGATCGGCGGCGACCTCAACGTCGAGTACGTCCACGGGCAGGGCCGCGGCGACTACGCCAACGCCCAGAACGCGGTGAACGGCGTGCTCGGCACCCCGGCCACCGACCCGGGCCAGAACCTGACCACCATGGACTGCTCGGTCTCCGCCTGGTGCCAGTACATGTCGGGCGTCGAGACGTTCCCCAAGGACTACCGGGACGACCTCGACTACATCGGCTACCTCAACGCCCCGGGCCGCCCGGTGCCGGCCGGGATGTCGACGGTGAAGGTCGACTTCGACCCGCAGGCGGGCTGGACGCCGGGGCAGCTCGACACCCTCGCGCCCAGCGACCACTACCCGGTCGAGGCCACGTTCCGGCTGAACTGACGCCCGGCTTCCGGCTGAACTGACGCCCGGCTTCCGGCTGAACCGACGCCCGGCCGGGGGCGGGACGGCGTCAGGCCGAGGCTCGGGCCGAGGCCGACCGGTCCGGCGCCGGGCAGCCGCACGAGCGCCGCACCACGAGCCGGGCCGGGAACGTCCGGGCGCCGGCGGCGCGGCTCTCGGGCCCGCCGAGGACGAGCTCCAGTGCGGCGCGGGCCATCTCGTCCTGCGCGGTGGTGACGGTGGTCAGCGCCGGCCCGGCGATCACCGCCTCGGCGATGTCGTCGAAGCCGGCCACCGCGAGGTCCTCCGGCACCCGGATCCCCAGGTCGTCGGCGGCCCGCAGCAGGCCGATCGCCTGGTCGTCCGTCGCGCAGAACACGGCGGACGGCCGGTCGGGGCGGGCCAGCAGGGCGAGCGCCTCGGCGTGCGCCCGGACGCGGTCGAACGGCGCCGGGGCGAGCCGCCCCTCGACGGGCAGCCCGGCCTCCTCCAGCGCGGCGGCCCAGCCGGCCGTCCGCGCGGTGACCGGGTCGTGCGGGCTGAGCGCCAGGGTGCCGCCGAAGCAGTGCACCTCGGCGTGCCCGTGCCCGAGCAGGTGGCGGACCACCTCGCGGGCGCCGCCCTCGTCGTCCGCGACCACGGCGACGCCGTTGGCGCTCTCCGCGCGGTGGTGCAGCAGCACGACCGGGGTGCCGTCGGCCACGTCGAAGCCGGTCAGTCCGGGGGTGGCCGGGTCCTGGGTGACCAGGATCAGGCCGTCCACCTGCATCCCGAGGAAGGCGCGGATGTAGTGCGCCTCGCGTTCGTCGGCGTAGTCGGAGTTGCCGATCAGCAGCAGCCGGCCGTGGTCGGCGGCGGCCTGTTCGACGGCGTGCGCGAGCCCGGCGAAGAACGGCTGACGGGCGTCCGGCACGACCATCCCGAGCAGGTCGGTCCGCCGCCGCGCCATCGCCTGGGCGACCCGGTTGGGCCGGTAGCCGAGCTCCTCGACCGCCGCGAGCACCCGTGCCCGGGTCGCCGGTGCCACCGGCCGCGGCCCGTCGTTGATCACATAACTCACCACGGCCGTGGACGTCCCCGCCGCCCGCGCCACATCGTCCCGTGTCACCCTCGCCATGACCGTTGAGCCTACACACCACCTCCGACCAGCCGGTTTCCCGCGTGTCCACCGGGCCCCGATCGGCCGTCCGGGCTTGCGGGGCGGGTGGTGCGGTGCCGAGGCTGGCGGGACGGGCGGCGTTCGGTGCCGCCGCCGACCGTGGGAGCAGGTCGATGAGCACGCCGCAGCGCCGGGCCACCCGGTCACCCCGTCCCGGCGCCCGGCCTCGCGTGCGCGTCCGCACGCGGGAGCGGGCCGTCGGCGCCACCCGGCCGAAGGTCAGGCCCTGGAGCGCGTACGCGGTGGCGACGGCCATCGTGCTGCTCGTCGTCGCCGGGCTGCTGTTCTACCTCGACGAGCGGTCGAGCCGGGGCCGCACCCAGGTGGTGGGCACCGCCCCCGGACCTGACCACCTGGAGGTGCACGTGCTGCTCCAGCGGGTCGACGCGGCCGCGCAGACGCTCACCACGAGGGTCCTGGTCCGGGCGTACGGCGCCCTGGAGATGAACGGCAACCCGCTGGTCCCGGCGCAGGACGTGCTGCTGGAGACCACCTCGCTGGAGCAGACCGCGCTCAGGTACCCGGCCGGCCAGCAGATCGCCACCGGCACGGTGGCGTTCGACCTGTACGGCGGGCGGGTCACCGACTACCCGTTCGACCGCTACCACGCCCTGATCGGCTTCCGGGCCACCATCGGCGGGCGGCCCGCCCCGGTGGTGGTCGCGATCGAGGAGGCCGACCCGTTCTTCGCCTTCGCCCAGGAGTCCCGGCAGAGCGAGGGCGGCGCCGTCGCCGTGACCGAGCGGATCAGCCGTTCGCGCAGCACCTTCATCCTGGCCTGGTTCATGATGGCGGCGATGTGGGCGCTGGCGCTGTCCGTCCTGGTGGCGGCCTGGCTGATCGTGCGGCAGCGGCGCGGGATCGTCTGGCCCGCCCTCGGCTGGATGGCGGCCACGCTGTTCGCCCTGGTCGGCATGCGCAACGCCGCGCCCGGCAGCCCGCCGATCGGTTCGGTGCTGGACTACGCGGCCTTCTTCTGGGCGGAGCTGCTGGTCGCCGTCGGCCTGACCATGATCGTGGTGCGCGGCGCCCGGATCGAGGGCGGGCACCGGCCCGCCCCGTGACGTCGGTGCGCGCGGGCCGGGGTGACGCCCCCGCGGAGCCGTCGACATCGGAACCCGTCCGGCCGTGGCCGTGGCCGTAGCCGTAGCCGTTCCTTGGCCGGGCGGGTCCGGGGGCTCAGCCGGCGTCGGGCACGATCACCGTCAGCGTGGTGTCCTTCAGGCGGAAGCCCAGCGCCTCGTAGACGCGGCGGGCCGGGTTGCCCTCGGTCACCACCAGGTGCACGTCGGCGAGGCCGCGGGCGGCGGCGTCCGCGACCGTCAGGCGCAGCAGGTCGGCGCCGAGGCCGCGGTAGCCGCGATGGGGGTGGCGGAAGACGTCGCCGACCCACGGCAGGCCGTCGCGGTCGGTCAGGACCAACCCGGCGACCACGCGGTCCTCCGCGTCCACGGCGAGCACGCTGGACGGCAGGACCGGGCCGATGGCGTTCCCGGCGAGCAGCAGGGCGAGCCGCTCGGAGAGCGCCTGCGCGTCGTCGCCCGGGAAGTGGTCGACGTGCCCGGGACCGAAGGCGGCCCGCCAGGCCTCGAACAGTTCCTCGGGCGCCCGGTCGCAGGGCGCCGCCCGCAGGCCCTCGCGCAGTGGCGCCCCGGCCCAGTCGGCGGGCGGGGGATCGGCGCGCAGGTCCCGCCGGAAGGTGTGGGCGTGCCGCAGCACCGTCGCACCGTCCGCGACCAGTCGCCGCCCGAGTTCGGGGCTGCCGGAGACCACCCACCCGGGCAGCTCGGCGCGGATGTACCCGGCCGCGTCCACCGACCCGTCCAGCACCTCCAGCAGGTCGGCCCAGGGCCGGCCCGCCCGCTCGCCCGGCTGGTAGCGCAGCACCGGAGTGCCCTCGCCGTCGTGCCTGACCACCCAGTCGGCCTCCGCCACGGCCCACCCCTTTCGCGTGTTCCCGCGGGATCGTTCGTCGGCGGCCCATGCTCGTCGGAGCGCGGCGCCCGGGCAAGCGGTTTTCCGGCGGCCGGTGATCAGGTGGTCGGTGACCCGGCGGCAGGTGTGGCGGCGGGTCACGCGGCGGGTCCCGCGGCGGGTCCGAGGACGGGTCAGGCCACCACCGCCGCGCGGACGCAGAGCACGTCCGGCAGGTGGGACTTCAGCAGCGACCAGCTCTCGCCCTCGTCCCGGCTGCCGTACACGTCGCCGGTCCGGTTGCCGAAGTAGATCCCGGCCGGGTCGGCGTCGTCGGTGCGCAGGGCGTCGCGCAGCACGATGCCGTAGTGGTCCTCGCCGGGCAGGCCCGCCGCGAGCTGCTGCCAGCTGTTGCCGCCGTCGGTGGTGCGGAAGACCCGGCAGCGGCGGCCGGGCGGGATGCGGTCGTCGGAGCCGCCGAGCGGGAAGAGGTACGCGGTGTCGCCGCGGCGCGGGTGGGCGGCCACGGCGAAGCCGAACTCGGCGGGCAGCCCGTCGACGATCGAGCGCCAGCTGCCGCCCCAGTCGTCGCTGCGGTAGACGCCGCCGTGGTTCTGCAGGTAGAGCCGGTCGTGGTGGACCGGGTCCGGGGCGATCTTGTGCACGCACTGGCCGAACTCGGGGTACTGGCGCTCCTGCGGGAAGAACTCCGCGCGCAGCCCGGTGTTGGAGGGCTCCCAGCTGTCGCCGCCGTCCTTGCTGCGGTAGACGCCGCCGCTGGAGACGGCGACCAGCAGCCGTTGCGGGTCGCGCGGGTCGGTGAGGACGGTGTGCAGGCCCTGGCCGCCGTAGCCGGCGCCCCACTGCGGCCGCTGGGGGTGCTCCCAGAGCGACTCGACCAGCGCGAAGGTCTCGCCGCCGTCGGTGGAGCGGAACAGCGCGGCGGGCTCGGTGCCGGCGTAGACGACACCGGGGGCCTCCGCTCCGGCGGGCTGCAGCTGCCAGACCCGGGTGAGCGAGGCGCCGGTGGACTCCGGGAAGCGGATGGCCGGCTGCGGCGGCTCGTACCAGTGCGCGCCGAGGTCGTCGGAGCGCCAGACGGACGGGCCCCAGTGGCTGCTGTCGGCGCCGACCAGGATCCTGGTGCGGCCCTCCCGGCGGTCGACGGAGACGGAGTAGATCGCGTTCATCGGGAAGTGCGGCCCGCTGAACTCCCACGTCAGCCGGTCGCGGCTGCGGCCGAGAAAGAGGCCCTTCTCGGTTCCGACGGCCAACAGCACCTCGGTCATGCCTCACACCACCTGGTCCACGAGCACGGCCCCCCGGGACGGTCCCCGACTGCCAGTGTCCCGCCGTCCACCGGTGGTCACACCTCGCCGCGCCGATCACCCGGAAGGCCGTCCGTTCGCCCGGCGGTCCGTTCACCTGTCCGTCTGTTCACCCGTCGTCCGTCGGTCCGTCCGGAGGGCTACCCCCGGCAGCCCTCCAGCAGCCGCAGCCAGACCTCACTGATCGTCGGGTACGCGGGCACCGCGTGCCAGAGCCGGTCGATCGGCACCTCGCCGACCACCGCGACGGTCGCCGAGTGCAGCAGCTCGGCCACCCCGGGGCCGACCAGGCAGGCGCCGACCAGCACCTGGCGGTCCAGGTCGAAGACCACCCGGGCCCGGCCGCGGTAGTCGTCGCCGTACAGCGAGGCCCCGGCGACGGCGCCGAGGTCGTGGTCGACGCTCTTGACCCGCAGCCCGGCCTCCTCGGCGGCGGCCAGCGTCAGGCCGACGGCGGCGACCTCCGGTTGGGTGAACACCACCTGCGGCGCGCCCGCGAGGTCGGCGGACGCAGCGTGCGCGCCCCAGCGCGCGGTGTCCAACGGGCGCCCCTGGGCGCGGGCGGCGATCGCCGCGCCCGCGATCCGGGCCTGGTACTTGCCCTGGTGGGTGAGCAGCGCCCGGTGGTTGACGTCCCCGGCGGCGTACAGCCACTCGCCGTCCACCCCGAGCACCGCGCAGCTGTCGTCCACCTCCAGCCAGCCGCCCGGCTTCAGCCCGACCTGCTCCATCCCGATGTCGGCGCTGCGCGGGGCCCGGCCGGTCGCGTACAGCACCTCGTCGACGGTCAGCTCCCCGCCGTCCTTGAGCGTCAGGGTCACCGGCCCGGAGCCGTCCGTCCGTTCCACCGCGGCGACCTCGACGCCGAAGCGGACGTCCACCCCGGCCCCGCGCAGGCCCTCGGCGACCAGCTCGCCCGCGAACGGCTCCATCCGCGGCAGCAGCCCCCCGCCGCGCACCAGCAGCACCACCTCGGAACCGAGCGCCCGCCAGGCGGTGGCCATCTCGACCCCGACCACGCCGCCACCGACCACTGCCAGCCGCCCGGGGACGGCCGACGAGCCGGTGGCCTCCCGGTTGGTCCACGGCGCGGCCTCGGCCAGCCCCGGCACGTGTCCGGGCAGCACCGGACGGCTGCCGGTGCACACCACGACGGCGTGCCGGGCGGTGAGCACCCGCTCGCTGCCGTCCTCGGCCTCCACCGTCACCGTCCGCTCCCCGGCCAGTCGGCCGTGGCCGCGGACCAGGTCGATGCCGGTGTCCCGCAGCCACTTCACCTGGCCGTCGTCCTTCCAGTGCGAGGTGAAGGAGTCCCGCCGGGCCAGCACCGCGGCCGGGTCCAGCCGGCCGTCGCCGACCGCCTCCCGGGAGCCGGCCACCGCGCGGGCGTCGGTCAGCGCCGCCACCGGGCGCAGCAGCGCCTTGCTCGGCATGCAGGCCCAGTAGGAGCACTCGCCGCCGACCAGCTCGGCCTCCACGATCACCGTGCGCAGACCGGCGGCGACGGTGCGGTCCGCCACGTTCTCGCCGGTCGGGCCGGCCCCCAGGACGATGACGTCGTACTCCTCGGCGGTGCTGGTCATGCCCGGTCCTCCGTCGTCTCGATGGCCATCCCGGCCCGCAGGGCGAGGGTGACCGGCGTGCGTTCGCAGATGTCGAGCAGCCGGGCGCGCTGGTCCCCGTCCAGGCCGCCGGTCAGGGCGACCCGGCGGGAGATCCGGCCCCGGCTGCCGTCGGTCTCGTACCCGAGCCTGACCCGGACCGTCTCCAGCGGCCACTTCTTGCGGTCGGCGTACATCCGCAGGGTGATCGCGGTGCAGGAGCCGAGCGAGGCGAGCAGCAGCGCGAACGGCTCCGGCCCGCTGTCCGAGCCGCCGCGCCGCGCGGGCTCGTCGGAGGTCAGCGGGTGGGTGCCGGCCCTGACGTCCACGTGGTACGGCGCGTCGGCGGCGCTCCCGGTGACCAGGGCGGTGGTGACCCGCCGGAACTCGGGCCCGGCGGCGGGTGGTTCGGTACGGCCGGGCTGCTCGCTCATGGGGTCGCTCTCCGCTCGGGTACGGTGTGGGGCCCATCCTGCCGGGCCGGGCGCGCCCGCGCGACGGACGGACACGCCCAGGACGCGCACGGGACACATCCGTGCGCGCAGGGGACAGCACCGGGGCGCGCGGGGGACGGCCGGGCGGTCTCAGAGCGCGGCGAGTTCCACGAGCACCGCCGCCGTGTCGGCCGGGCGGGAGAACATCGGCCAGTGCCCGGTGGGCAGTTCGCGCAGCTCCCAGTTCGGCCCGGCGAGCGCGGCGAAGCCCGGATCCCCGGAGTCGATCAGCGCGCGCACCGTGGCGAGCGGGAAGGAGCAGAACACCATCGCCTGCGGCAGCGCGTCCCCGGCGCCGGTCAGCCGCAGCCGGTCCCGGAACGCGCCCTCCGGGTGCGGGGTGGCCCGCGCCCGGATCCGGGCCAGCGCGGCCTCGTCCAGGCCGTCCAGGCCGGCCCCCTGGGAGGACAGGAAGTCCCAGGGCGGCATCGGCAGTCGGCCGTCCGTCACCGTGGCGTCGGCCTCCTCGCGGAACCCGGGCTGCCAGAGGTCGTAGACCGAGGAGCCGTCGGGCATCGGGCGGCTGTCCAGGTAGACCACCCGGCGGATCCGCTCCGGCATCCGGTCGGCCAGCCCGCCCACCGGGGCGGCGGCGCCGCTGTGGGCGACCAGCACGACCTCCCACAGGTCCTCGCGGACCAGCAGGTCGGCCAGGTCGGCGATGTGGTCCTCCAGTCCGAACCCACCGGACTCGACCGCGCGTTCGGCCACCCCGGGCAGGCTGACCGGGTGGACGCGGTGCCCGGCGGCGCGCAGCGGCGCGGCCACGTCGTCCCACGCCCAGGCGCCGAGCCAGAATCCGGGGACCAGTACGAACGTGCTCATGGCGATCACTCCTTCGTCGGTGGTACCTCCGCGGAGACCCCGGTGGGGGCCGCTGACACGACTCTAGGAGCGGATCGGGACGGGCGTGGCGGAGCGCGACGGGCGTCGCCGGATCGGGCGGGCCGCGGGTGCGGCGAGGGCCCGGGGGACACCGCTCCCCGGGCCCTCGCCGACCGGCCCGGCCTCAGGCCTGGCCGCCGGCCGCCTGCTCCTCGGCGACCTTGCGCTTCACCTCGACCATGTCCAGCCCGCGGGCCTGGCCGATCAGGTCCTCGAACACCGCCTCCGGCAGCGCACCGGCCTGCGAGAAGACGAGCACGCCCTCACGGATGATCGCCAGCGTCGGGATCGACTGGATACCGAACGCGGCGGCCAGCTCCTGCTGCGCCTCGGTGTCCACCTTGGCGAAGACCAGGTCCGAGTGGCGCTCGGCCGCCTTCTCGTACACCGGGGCGAACTGGCGGCAGGGACCGCACCAGCCGGCCCAGAAGTCGATGAAGACGAAGTCCTTGCCCTCCGGGCCGGGGACGATGTCGTCGAAGTTCTCCTTGGTCAGTTCGACCGTGCTGCTCATCTTGCGCTTCCTTCCCTTCCGGAGGCCGCGGTACAGACCGTGTGCCCGCCACAACGGCGCCACCCGACACGGTATTCCGTGGGCGGTTCCGCGGGCGTCCGGCCTTCCCCGGGCGTCCGGGCGCCGGCATTGAGCAGCCGGTCGGCACCGGACGTACAGAAGGGTGTCCAGTCCGTTTCCGACCGCGGGAGGCACCCATGTCCAGCAAACCCCGCACCCGCCGGGCCGCCGTGCTGGCCGCCTCCGGCATCGCGGTGGCCGCCCTGATCGCCGGTTGCGGGTCGTCCGGCGGGAGCAAGTCCGCCGCGCCGAGCACGTCGGGCAGCCAGAGCGCCCCGGCGAGTGCGACCCTGCAGACCGCCACCGACCCCAAGCTGGGCACCATCGTCACCGACAGTGCCGGCTTCACGCTGTACCGCTTCGACCAGGACGAGAACAACCCGCCGGAGTCGTACTGCAACGGCAGCTGCGCCGTGATCTGGCCGCCGGAGCACGTCAACGGCGACGTCACGGTCAAGGGCATCGACAGCAAGCTCGTCGGCACCGTCACCCGTTCCGACGGGACCAAGCAGGTCACCGTCAACGGCTGGCCGGTCTACCGCTACTCGCCGGACACCAAGCCCGGCGACACCAAGGGCCAGGGCGTCGGCGGCACCTGGTTCGCGGTGACCCCGAGCGGCGGCAAGGCGGGCACCGGCACCGGCTCCGCCCCGAGCCCGGCGACCCCCAGTCCGATGCCCAGCACTCCGGGTTACTGACCGGTGCCGACCGTCCTCGACCGGGAGGCCCGGGTGCGCAACGATGAAGTGGTGACCGAGGAGCACCCCGTCGGCGGCACCGCCGGCCATGTCACGGGGGCGTCGGACGAGGAGCTGATGCGCGCCCTGTACCACGAGCACGCCGGTCCGCTCTTCGGCTTCGTGCTCCACCTGGTCGCCGGCGACCGCCAGCGGGCCGAGGACGTCGTCCAGGAGACCCTGGTCCGCGCCTGGCGCAACATCGACCGCCTCGACCCGGCGGCGGGCTCGCTGCGGCCCTGGCTGGTCACCGTCGCCCGGCGGATCGTGATCGACGAGCACCGCAGCGCCCGGGCCAGGCCCCGCGAGGTGGACGCGGCCGCCCTGGAACTGCTGCCCGCCGAGGACGAGCTCGACCGGGCCCTGCGGATGATGACCGTCGCGGACGCGCTCGGCGACCTCTCGCCGGCGCACCGCGAGATCATCGTCGAGACCTACCTGAAGGGGCGCACGGCCAACGAGGCGGCCGCCGAACTCGGCATCCCGGCCGGGACCGTGCGGTCGCGGGTGTTCTACGCACTGCGCTCGCTCAGGCTCGCGCTGGAGGAACGGGGAGTGACATCGTGACCAAGCGCCCCGACCCGGTGCCCGGCAGCCCGGACGGCGTTCCCGGCGGCGGGGGCGGCACGCCCGGCGGCCCGGACCACGGGCCCGGCGGGACCGGCCGCGCCTTCGACGGCCCGGAGCACGTCGACGCCGGCGCCTACGTCCTCGGCCTGCTGGAACCCGCCGAGCGCGCCGCCTTCGAGCAGCACCTGGCCGACTGCCCGCAGTGCGCCGAGCAGGTCGCCGAACTCGGCTTCGTGGAACCGCTGCTGGCCGAGTACGCGGCCGCCGGGACGGCCGCCGGGCTGGACCCGGCCGCGCCCGCCCCGCAGCCGGACCCGCGGCTCCTGGACCGGCTGGTCGCCGAGGTCGGTACCGCCCGGCGGCGGGGCCGGGTGCGGCGGCTGGTCCTGGCCCTGGCCGCGACGGCGATGATCGCGGCGGGCCCCGCCGTCACGGCCGCGGTGCTCACCGCGGACAGCACCCCCGCCGTGGTCGCCGTGGCCGAGCAGTTCAGCGCCACCGACCCGACCACCGGCGCGCACGCCACCGTCGGCGTCGACGGCACCACCTGGGGCAGCCAGGTCAGCATGCAACTCTCCGGCGTCCAGGGCCCGTTGACCTGCAGCCTGGTCGCGGTCTCGCACACCGGCGGACAGCAGACGGTCAACACCTGGCGCATCCCGGCGGGCGGCTACGGGGGCAACGGCGGCGTGCTGCGCACCACCGGCGGTACGGCCCTCCAGCCGGGCGACATCGACCACTTCGAGGTGCGCGTCCAGGGCAACGGCGCCGTCCTGCTCGCCGTCCCCGCCCACCGCGCCTGACTCAGGACGGCGGGTGCACGGGGGTGCTGCGCGGCCGGCCGCACGGTCCCGGCCGCGCCCCGGACGCCGGGCCACCGCGGATCCGGCTCGCCGGAGTCGGTCATGTGCTCCCGCCGCCACGTCCGGCTCCAGCCGTACCGCACCGACGGCTCGAAGCCGTGCCACCGCCCGCACGGGCAGGGCGTCAGCACCCGGGCGCAGGACCGGCACAGCCCGGCCTCGCCGTGGCCGGTCGGGACCGGCACCGCCGGGCCCTCCTCCCCGCAGGCCGGGCAGCCGGGCAGCTCGGCGCCGTCCAGCAGGGCGTTCCGCCGCCGCACGTAGTCGGGCAGGCTCAACGGGGGGTGCAGGAACGGGTCGTGGTGCCACGCCGCCTCCAGTGGGCCCCACCGGTAGCGGTCCCACCACGGCGGCACCGGCCGGGTCCGTCGCCCGGACCGCTTCTGCGCCCGGCGCTGCGCCGCGTACTCCTCGGCCCCGGCCCGCCACAGCTCGCGCGCCTCGTGCAGCTCGTCCACCGCACGCAGCAGCGAGTCCGGGTCCGTCTCCAGGCGCCGCGGCATCCGGGCGCTGACGGTGAGGTGGTGGTAGGTCGCCCGCAGGCCTTACGGGGCGAAGCGGGTCAGGCAGGTCCGCAGCGCGCTGTGCCGCCGGTGGACCGGGAGCGAGGTGTCGTGCACCCGGGCCCGGTGGGTGTGGAAACTGGTCATGCCGGGGCCTCCAGGGCGAGTGCGCGGGCGAGCGCGGTGGTGACGGCGGGCGCGCGGTCCGGCAGCTGCCGCTCGGCCCACCGCGCGGCGAGGGCGAGGAAGTCGCGCAGGTCCCGCTCGGCCCCGGCGAGCAGTCGGCGCAGCTCGTCCACCGGCAGCTCGATCACCGGGCTGTCCGCGTCCTCGTCGTCCTGGGTGAGCCGGACGACCCGGCCGATCCACTCGACCCGGGCGTCCGGGTCGTGGCCGAACCAGGCCGGGCCCGAGCCCTCGACCACGGCCGTCCACTCGCGCCAGTCCTCCAGGCCGGTGCAGCAGCCCGGGGTGAAGACGGTGCCGGTGGCGGGGTCGGTCACCCGGAACCCGCCGGGCGCGAAGAGGTCGGGCATCGTGAGCAGCCCGTGCAGGAAGGCGCCCAGCGGGTCCGCCGGGCGCGGACCGCGCTCGTCGTCCTCCTCGGGGTCGACGTCGTTGACGTCGGCCAGCCGCCACACCGCTGTGCCCACCTCGGCGGGCGTCAGTTCCCCGTTCAGCACCAGGTATCCCCAGCCCTCGTGCTCGGCCGTGGGCCAGAGCGCGAAGCCGTCGGGGGAGCGGATCTCCAGTACCGGCTGCATCAGCATCATCGGGCGATGATGCCGGACGGCGGCACCGCCGGTCGCGGCATTTACGCCGCGCCGGCTGCCGTCGCTGCCGTCGTGACGCTTGTCCCCGCGCCCGGCCCGCTGCCGCCACAGCGCTCACGCCGTGTCCGCGGCGGCCGTGTCCGCTACGCCGCGTCCGCTACGCCGCGTCCGCCGCGATCCCCGCCAGCACCCGTCCGCAGTGCCGGGCGAAGGCGCGCTGGGCGAGCGGGAGCAGCGGTCCGGCCAGTCGGGCGTACCAGGCGACGGGGCGGCTGAAGGCGGTGACGGTGAACCAGACCGCCCCGTCCGGCCCCATCTCGACCAGGAAGGTCTCCTCGCCGGCGGCCAGGTGGCCGTGCCGCGTCCCGTAGGTGAACCCGTAGCGGTCCGGGCCGTCGACGGTGGCCAGCACCCGGTTCGGGGCCCCGGCGCGCAGCGGCCCGACCCCGATCCCGCAGTGGACGGCGACGCCCGGGGCCGCGCGCTGCGCCTCGGTATCGATCCGTACGCCTGCCAGCCGGTGCATCCGCCAGCCGAGCAGGGCGGCTCCGGCGACCTCCAGCGCGGCGCGGCCGTGGCCGATCCGCGCCCGGTGCCGCAGGTGGTTGTAGCCGTCGGGCAGTTCGCCGGTGGTGCTGGCGCCCTGTTCGGGGTAGCTGAGGTCGGTCATCGGTGGGCCTCCGGGGTGTCGAGCCGGCGCCAGGCGAGGAGCGCGCAGAGGGCGAAGCCGAGCGCGTTGCCGACGCCGTGGGTGGCGGCCATCCAGGCCAGGGTGGGGTGGGGGAGTCCGGCGGCCCGGCCGAGTGCCCACCAGAGGGCGAGCACCATGGTGAGCGCGAGGACGGCCGAGGAGACGGCGAACAGGCGGCCGGTGGCCGTGTCGTGGGCCCGGTGGCGCAGCTCGCGCCAGGTGATCAGGCCGACCAGCCACATCCCGGTGGTCAGGACGAGGGCGCCGGCGAACTGCCACCAGTTGCCGAGGAAGTAGCCGGCCAGGACCACCAGGGTGCCCGCCGGCACGCTGAGCGCCGCGCAGCGGGCGGCGGTGGAGGCCGGGTCGACGGCCCGGCAGACCAGCCCGGCGACCAGGGCGGCGGTGAACCCGGCGTAGTGGAAGTGCGGGACGGTCAGCGCCAGGATGTGCGGCTCGAAGCCGAACAGCGGGTAGCCGGAGCGTTCGGCGACGAGGGCGACCCCCGCCACCGAGGGCGCGGCGAGCGCGGTGAGCACCGCGATCTCGGCGGGCGCGAGCGAGCGGGTGCGGGCCAGCCGCAGCGGCGCGTGCAGCGCGATGACCAGGGTGCCCAGCGCGTAGACGACGGCGGGGCCGGTGGCGAGGGCGCCGCGCGGCAGCCAGAGCGAGAGCGCGCCGGGTACGGCGGCCAGCGGCCAGAGCCGGCGGATCCGGGCGAGCCCGGGTTCGTCGATCAGGGCGAGGCCGAGCGGGACGACGGCGCCCATGCCGAGCAGGACCAGGAGGTCCACCAGTTCGGTGGTGCCCTTTCCCATGGCGGACACACCCCCCTTGAACGTGTTCAAATGAGCTTCGCCGCCGACTCTACGCCGCCGACTTGAACGCGTTCAACTCGCCCCCTCGCCGGGCCCCGACCCGGCTTGCCTGGTGCTAACGGTGGGTGCGGCGCACTCTGGAGGAGTAACCGATGGAGGTGATCCGCCATGCAGACTCTGGTCGGTTGGCACATCGAGATGGAGTTCCGTGAGGACGGTCCGCGCACCAGCGCCGCCGCCCTGCTCCGGCTCGGCGACGGGAGTGAACTGCGCGCCCACGGCTTCAGCAGCCGCCACCCCTCCGACCCGGAACAGCTGCGGGTCGGCGAGGAGGTCGCGGGGGCCCGTGCCCTCAACGACCTCGCCTCCCAGCTGCTCACCAAGGCCCACGGCGAGATCCAGGAGGTCAGCCCGGTCCCGACCCACCCGCTGTCGTGACCGCCCCGCGTCCTGGCGGCGGCTCCGCCGCGCCCGAACCGGCCCGCCCGCGCATCCCGCTGATCTGCCCGCGCTGCGGGCACGAGCAGCAGGTCGTGCCCGGCGGCCCCGAGCGGGTGGTCAAGGTCGTCCACGTCGGGACCGGCCGGGAGGCCTGCGAGACCGAGGACCTGGCGCGGGCGCCGGACGACGGGAGCTGAGCGGCACGGGCCCGGGATCCCCGGGCCCGTGCCGTCGGGCCCGAGCCCCCGGACCCGGCCGGCTCGTCGGTGTCATCCGCAGGGCTCGGCACCCGCGTCGGCCGCCTCAGTTGACGCAGTACGAGTCCGGAGGCCGCCACTCCGGCCCGACCAGCCGCCGCTCCGGCTCGTTCGGGGTGATCCGGATCCCGACCGTTCCGTCCAGCCCGACCCGGAACCGGCTGCGGGCCAGCACGATGAGCGCCGTCAGGCCGTACTTGTTGATCAGTGAGGTGCGGTAGCCCGCGGTCGCGTCGGCGTCGCAGAGCCGGGCGCGGGCCGGGACGGGCCGGCCGGTCGGGCGCCCGTGGCTGTCGCAGGGGCCGACCAGCACCCGGGGGTGGCGGCGGATCCGTTCGGCCTCGCCCGAGTGGGCGGGGGTCCAGACCCCGAGCGCGGTGCCGTCCGGCACCACCCAGAGCTGGGACTCGATCGGGGTGCCGTCCTCGTCGAAGGTGGTCAGCAGGAGGTGTCTGCTGTCGGCGAGCCGGTCGGTTCGGTCGTGCACGATGTCCTCCCTCTGGCGTCGGGGCGGGTCAGTGCCCGTGGCCCTCGGTGATCCCGCGGTACTCCTCGGCGGTGGGCTCGGGGACGTGCGCGTACTCGCCGTGGAACCCGCGGGACGGCCTCGCTCGCGGGTGAGCGCTCCCGCCGGGTGGGCCACTTCATTCTCGTCCACCGGGGCGGGCAGTTCGAGGGGGCGGGGCTGTTCGTGTGCCGGACGCCGGACGCCGGATGTCGTATGCCGGATGTCGTATGCCGGAAACGGCGAGCGGCCCGCCCGGTGTCGTGGGACACCGGACGGGCCGCTTACGCACCCGAGCAACCCCTGGGCGTCAGTGCACCAGCACCGGCACCTCGTCGTTCTTCGCGAGATCCGCGCCGGCGCCCGCGCCCGACGCCGAGCCGGGACGGCCGGCGTTGATGAAGGTGAAGGCGACGGCGGCGGCGGCCACCAGGATCCCGAAGGACACCCAGATCGCGGTCGAGAAGCCGTGCACCATGCCGCCGAACTGCAGCGCCTTGGCGGCCTCCGGGGAGGCGGCGGCCGCGGCGGTGGCGTGCGAGGCCAGCCAGCTCGTGGTCGCGCTGGCCGCGATGGTGTTCAGCAGCGCGGTGCCGATGGCGCCGCCGACCTGCTGCGAGGTGTTGACCATCGCGGAGGCCACACCGGCGTCGCGCGGCTGGACGCCGTGCGTGGCGAGGCTCATGGCCGGCATGAACGCGGTGCCCATGCCGAGGCCCATCAGGACCAGGCCGGGCAGGATCAGCGCCGGGTAGGAGGTGTCCAGGCTGATGTGGGTCAGCAGGAACATGCCGATCGAGGCGACCAGGAAGCCGGGCGCCATCAGGTAGCGCGCCGGGACCCGGGTCATCAGCCGGGCGCCGATCTGGGTCGAGCCGGTGATCATGCCCGCCACCATCGGCAGGAAGGCCACGCCGGTCAGCACCGGGCTGTAGCCGAGCACGATCTGCAGGTAGTAGGTCAGGAAGAGGAACAGACCGAACATGCCGATCACGGCCATGCCCAGCGACAGGTAGACCCCGCCGCGGTTGCGGTCCAGCACCACGCGCAGCGGCAGCAGCGGGGCCTTGACCTTGAGCTCGACCATCACGAAGGCGAACAGCAGCACGGCGGCCGCGGCGAACAGGCCGAGGGTGCTGGCGGCCGTCCAGCCGGAGGACTCGGCCCGGGTGAAGCCGTAGACCAGGGAGACCAGGCCGGTGGTCACCAGCAGTACGCCGGGGACGTCCAGCTTGTTGCGGTTGCGGCCCTCGGCGGGCTCGCGGATCACCATCACGGCGCCGACGGCGGCCACGATGGCGAACGGGATGTTGACGAAGAAGGTCCAGCGCCAGTTCATGTACTCGGTCAGCAGGCCGCCGAGGATCAGACCGATGGCGCCACCGCCACCGGCGATCGCACCGTAGATGCCGAACGCCTTGGCGCGCTCCTTGGCCTCGGTGAAGGTCACCGCGAGCAGCGACAGCGCGGCGGGGGCGAGCAGCGCGCCGAACACGCCCTGCAGGGCGCGGGCGCCGAGCAGCATCGCGGTGTTGGCCGCGGCGCCGCCGAGCGCGGAGGCGAGGGCGAAGCCGGTCAGGCCGACGATGAACGTCCGCTTGCGGCCCCAGAGGTCCGCGATCCGGCCGCCGAACAGCAGCAGGCCGCCGAAGGCCAGCGCGTAGGCGGTGATCACCCACTGGCGGTTGCCGTCGGTGATGCCCAGGTCCCGCTGTGCGGACGGCAGGGCGATGTTCACGATGGTCGCGTCGAGGACGACCATCAGCTGGGCGAGGCCGATGAATATCAGCGCCTTCCAGCGCCGGGGATCGGGCAGCGTCGCCGGGCGGGCGTCGGTTTGGGACATGGGGGTACTCGCTTCACGGTGCGTGGTGTGTGCGTGCATGGTCGACTGCCGTACGGGAACGGCAGGTTGCCGTACGGTGAAAGGTGCTCTGCGGGCGTGCGGGGGCGTGCCGGGGCGGCGCCGCTCAGCAGTGCGGGTCGCCCGGTGCCACCGGACGGATCAGGTGTGGATCAGGTGTTCCGGTCGGATCAGGTCTGGTGCGTCGGTCAGTTGCGGGGCTGGAAGTCCTCGAAGGTCGCCGCCCGGCCGGGCAGCGTCGAACGGACCGGCGTGCGCAGGCCGTCCAGGAAGATCTGCAGGTGCCGGTGGACGAACTCGTCGTGCACCTGGCACGTGGTGTTCGGCAGGGGTCGGGTCAGCTGGCTCATCGCGATGAACAGGTCGCCGTGCTCGACGTCCGGCCGCAGCTCACCCGCGGCCCGGGCGCGCTTCATCAGCCCGCCCACGGCGGACTGCAGGCGCTCCCGGATCTCGGTCAACTCCGGGTCGAACGGGTCGACATGGCTGCTGAACAAGGTGCAGAGACCGCCGACCTTCTCCGCGACGGTCGCGTGCGCGAACCGCTGCAGAGCGTCGAACGGGCCGTCGCCGTCAGGCGAGTCCGCCTCCGCCGTCGCCGTCTCGGCGAGGGCCAGGATGCGGTTCTTGACGAGCACCGCCACCTCCTGGATCAGCGCCATCCGGTCCGGAAAGTTCCGGTAGAGAGTGGCGTTGCCGACCCCTGCCCGCTTCGCGATCTCGTCCAGCGGTGCATCCGCACCGTGCTCGACGAACGCGTCCCGGGCCGCCAGCACGATCCGTTCCCGGTTCCGGCTCGCATCCGCACGCAGCTTCGGCGTACGGGTGCTCCCGGCGGGACTGACCGACTCGGCGGCGGCGGTGGTCACGACGACTGCTCCTTGAGGATACCGGGGAAGTTCTCCCCGCTTTTGCCAACGTACTCGGAAACGGGGAATCTGTCCCCGGAATTTCCGCCCCCGATGTGACCTATGTCACATCGGGCGCTTTGCCTGTCGGTCGACCCGTGCACAGTCAGCCCGACGGCGTCCGTTACGAGAGCGTTCGGATCGTTCCCTTCGGCAGGACCGTCGACCTGCCCGATCCGGTGGGCATCCCGCTGGACACCGAGCCGCTGAAGAACTGGGTGCGCTGACCCCGGCCATGCCTTCCCGGGGGTGGTGCGCCCCTCGTCCTAGGCTGTGGAGGTCCCGGGCGGCCGGTGGGCCGTGGGAGTCGGGAGCGGCCCGGCGGCCGGGTGGGCGAGGAGGTTCGCGATGGGCAGCGGTGAGACCGCCAAGGTGCGCTGTGTGGCGGCCGTTCCGTGCTGGGTGAGCCTGATGGCCCGGGACCTGGAGGCGGCCAAGGCGTTCTACGGGCCGTTGCTCGGGTGGGAGTTCGAGACCGGGCCGGACCACTTCGGGCCGTACGTGCACGCGGTGGTCGGCGGGGAGGCGGTGGCCGGGCTCGGCGTCGCGGGCGTCGGGGCGATCCCGCTCGCCTGGACCAGCTACTTCGGGACGGAGAGCGCCGACGCGGCCGCCGACGCGGTGCGGGAGCGCGGCGCGACCCTGGCGATCGGGCCGCTGGCCTTCGACGCCGGGCGGGTGGCCTTCGCGGCGGACCCGGCGGGCGCGGTGTTCGGCATCTGGGAGGGCCCGCTGGGCCGGGCCCGGAAGCTGGAACTGCCCGGCGCGCCGGTCTGGATCGAGCTGCGCACCCCGGATCCGTTCGCGGCGGCGCTGTTCTACGGCGAGGTGTTCCGCTGGGACGGCCGCGATCCGGAGCGCTTCGACGTGCGCTGGGAGCACGACCGGGTGGTGCTGCGCGCCGAGGGGAACAGCGTCGCGGCGCTGGCCAAGGAGCAGGCGGGCGGTCCGGCGGGGATGCCGCCGCACTGGGAGGTGTCCTTCGCCGTCCCGGACACCGACCGGGCGCTGGAGCGGGCGGTGGAGCTGGGCGGCGCGCCGCTCGGCCCGGCCTTCGACTCCCCGTACGGGCGGGTGGCCCGGCTGCAGGACCACGAGGGCGCGCGTTTCGCGGTGATCAGCCCGAAGAACTGATCACCGAGCGGATCGAGGCCCGATCGGGGGGGTCGGCCGGGTGGGTCGGCCGGGGGCCGGCCGGAGGAGTCAGGAGCCGAGCGCCGCGCGCTCCGCGCGCAGCCGGTCGCCGAGGGCGGCGCGGGAGGCGGCGGGCAGGGCCTTGCGGGCGGCGGCGAAGAGCTGTTTCTCCTCGCCGTGCAGGTGCCGCCGCAGGGTGTCGGCGAGGCCGCGCAGCAGGGTGTCGAAGGTCGGGTCGGCGGGGCGGAGCGCCTGCAGGTCGGAGAGGTACTGCCCGATCGCCAGGTGGTCGTGGATGCTGCTGAACACCAGTGCCCCGCCGTCGGGCACGTCGTGCTGCACGATCGGGAAGAGGTGTTCCTCCTCGGCGGCGCAGTGGGCGAACAGCAGGTCGGTCAGTCGGGTCACCAGGTCGCCACGTTCGGTGCTGCCCGTCGGGGCGGCCTCGATCGCGTCGAGCAGTTCGGTGACGGCCCGGTGGTCGGCGGTGAACTCGCCGAGGATGTCCGGCCTGCGGCTCATGGCGCGCCCGCCTCTCGCACGGAAACTGGCCCCCGTTCCTTCCAGTATCCGGCGCCGGGCCGCGGGGCCGGGTGAGCCCCGGCCACGCTGGGTTCCCGTCACCCCCGGTTCCCGTCACTCTCCGTTCCGGCCGCTTCCGCCCCGGTCACCGCCGTGCGCCCGCCCTGCCGTGTGCCCGCCCCGCCGTGCGCTCGGCTCGCTCACCCCTGATCGCCGGCGCCCGCCGCTCCGCCGTCCCGGCGCCCGGTGAGGGCGAGCAGCCGGGTCTGCGGGCTCGCGTCCTCGGGCACCGGGACCGGCGGGTCGAACACTCCGCTGCCGGAGAGGTCGCCGTAGCCGGTGATCTCGCCGAGCGCGAAGTCGACGAGTTCGGCGGGGAGCCGGGTGAGCCGCCCGGTGCCTTCGGCGAGGTCCCAGGTGTGGATGACCAGGTCGGTGGTGAGCTGGTTCAGGTAGTACCGGCCGGTGACGTCCCCGAAGGAGAGGTGGACGGTCAGCTCGGCGGCGCCGGGGACGTCGAAGGCCTGTCGGGCGGCCTCGGCGGCGTCCGTCCAGGCGGCGAGGGGGTCGTCGCCGAGCACGTCGCCGTCGAACCGGCCGCCGACCTCGCCGATGGTGGCGCCCATCAGCAGTTCGGGCACCCAGAGCTGCTCGCCGACGAGGTGGTTGACCAGGTCCCGGACGGACCAGTCGGTGCACGGGGTGGGGGAGTCCCACTGGCCGGGGGTGATCAGCCGGACGCGTTCGCCGAAGGCGGCCAGGGCCTCGGGGTACGGGGTGCCGGTGCCGTCGGCCCGCCGGTGCTGCCTGCGTTGAGCCATGCCTCCACCCTGCCCCGGTCCGGCCGGGGGCCGCGAGTCGCCCACGGACCGTCAGTTGTTCAAATTCGAACTCCAAGGTACGGTCGGTGGAGCGGCGGTTCAAATTTGAACAACGGCCTGGGGGTGACGACTCCCGCCCGCCGCCTCACCGCATCCCGCTCACGCCGGCCCCCGGCCGGCGACGACCGACCTTCGACCGATGGAGACGCGCATGCCGAGCAGCAGCCCGAGCACGACCGCCGCCACCAAGCCCACCGTCAGTCAGGCCCCGGACACCTCCGGGCCCGCGACGACCTCCCCGCACGCCTATGACGCCGGACTCCTGCTCCTGCGCCTGGTCCTCGGCCTGACCATGGCCGCGCACGGCAGCCAGAAACTGTTCGGCTGGTTCGGCGGCGGCGGGATCGACGGCACCGGTCAGTTCTTCACCGCGAGCGGCTACCCGGCCGGTGACACCATGGCCGTGGTGGCCGGCCTCACCGAGACGCTGGGCGGACTCGCCCTCGCCGTGGGCCTGTTGACCCCGCTGGCGGGCGCCGCGATCGTCGGCACGATGGTCAACGCGATCGCCGTCACCTGGGGCGGCGGCTTCTTCGCCCCGAAGGGCAGCGAGTACGAACTGCTGCTGACGGCCGGGGCCGCCGCGCTGGCGCTGACCGGCCCGGGCCGCTACGCGGTGGACCGCTTCCTGCCGGTGGTGCGGGCGCACCGCCTGGCGTACGGCGCGGCCGCCGTGGTGGTCGGCCTCGCGACGGCGGGCGTGATCCTGCTGCTCCGCAAGTAGCTCCGCGACAACCGACCGGCCCGGAGACCGTGGTGACGAACCGTCACCACGGTCTCCGCGCGTTTCCCCCGCAAACTGCGCACAGCGGCCAGGGTTCCCAAGGTTATGTGATGTGTGCCATGGTACATGTCACACTCCCCACCGGTTCCCGGCGGATCCGCCCCCACGCGGCGCCGTCGCCAACGGTCCTCGAATCCCCCACCGGCCGCGCCCCGATCGCGGCCGACGACGGCCGGGAGGCCCTCACGTGAGTCCCGCACGACTGCTGCGACTCCCGCAGTTGGCACGATTGTTGACGCTCGTCCTGTCGCTCTTCCTGGCGGTCGGCCTGTTCGCGCCGCAGAGCCAGGCAGCGCCCGTAGCGGCGCCCGCCCCCGGCGGCGCGCCCACCGCCCCCACTGGTGCGGCCCCGCAGCCCGCCACCGGAACGCCCGAACGCACCGACGGTGAGCGGCAGTTCGCCACCGCCGACCAGCGCGCCCCACTGCCGCTGGACACCCGGCCGGCCGAGGTGAAGGCGGCCGCCACCCCGAACGCCAAGGCCCCCCGTCTCGGCGCGGCGGCCGAACAGGCCTGCAACATCGGTGACTTCACCGGCCGGACCGGAAGCGACCTGGTCCAGCACATCAAGGCCGCCGACATCCAGTGCATCAACAGCCTCTTCCAGCTCACCGGCGGCGACGCGCGCGGCGCGTTCCGCGAGGAGCAGATGACCACGGTGGCGTACGCGCTGCGCGACGCGGCGGGCAGCTACCCGGGCGACAACACCACCTCCGTCGAGCAGTTGGTGCTCTTCCTGCGTGCCGGCTACTTCGCGCAGTGGTACCACCCGGGTGACGTCGGCACGTACGGCACCGCCCTGCAGACGGCGATCCGCTCCGCGCTGGACGCGTTCTTCGGCAGCGCGCACTCGCGGGACGTCGCCGCCGGCAACGCGCCCATCCTGGGCGAGGCCGTCACCCTGATCGACAGCGCGCAGGAGAACGTCCGCTACCTCCCGGTGGTCAAGCGGCTGTTGACCGACTACACCAGCGCCACCTGGAACCCGGCCGGCATGGCCTGGTCGGTGAACCCGGTGTTCACCGTGCTGTTCCGCGGCCACCAGGTGGCCGGCTTCGACGCGGCCGTCGAGGCCGACCCGAGCGTCCTGGACACCCTCGCCGCCTTCGCCGGCCGCAACAACGACCTGCTCGGCGGCGACTTCGGCGTGCTGACCTACAACGCCACCAAGGAGCTGGGCCGCTTCCTGAAGGACCCGGCGCTCCAGGCCAAGGTCCGTCCGCTCGCCAAGGCGCTGGCGGACTCGTCGGCGCCGAACGGCCGCACCGTGTTCCAGTGGGCCGCGGTCGCCGAGGCGGTCGGCTACTACGACGCGGGCAACTGTTCGTACTACGGCACCTGCAACTCCGCCGACCAGCTCAAGGCCGGTGTGCTGAAGGTCGACTACACCTGCAGCCCGAGCATCAAGCTGATCGCCCAGGCACTGGACGCCACCCAGCTGGGCACCGCCTGCACCAGCCTGACCGGTCAGGACGCCTACTTCCACTCGGTGGTCAAGGACAACGGCCCGGTCAAGGACGACGGGAACACCACGATCGAGGTCGTGGTCTTCCACTCCTCGCTCGACTACCAGGTGCTGGCCGCCGCGATCTACGGCATCGACACCAACAACGGCGGCATGTACCTGGAGGGCGACCCGGCGAAGGCGGGCAACCAGCCGCGCTTCCTCTGCTACGAGGCCGAGTGGGCCCGCCCGTCCTTCGAGATCTGGAACCTCAACCACGAGTACACCCACTACCTCGACGGCCGCTTCGACATGTACGGCGACTTCAACGCCGGCATGACCACCCCGACCGTCTGGTGGGTCGAGGGCTTCGCCGAGTACGTCTCCTACTCGTACCGGAAGGTGAGCAACGACGCCGCGATCGCGGCGGCCGCGCGCCACACCTACCGGCTGAGCGACCTCTTCGACACCGCCTACGGCGACCAGGACCGGGTCTACCGCTGGGGGTACCTGGCCGTGCGCTACATGCTGGAGCAGCACCGCTCCGACATGGACGCGGTCCTCGCCAAGTACCGGGTGGGGGACTGGGCCGGCGCCCGCACCCTGCTGAAGACCACCATCGGCACCCGGTACGACGCCGGCTTCGACAGCTGGCTGACCGCGTGCGCGAACGGCGCCTGCGCGACGAACCCGACCGTCCCGCAGCTGCCGGAGTGCGCCGCGGCCGACACCCGGGCGCTGGACACGAACTGCGCCCGCAGCAACGTCGCCGCCACCACGGGCAACTACGCGCACTTCTACCTCCTGGTGCCGGTCGGCACCAAGCAGGTGAAGATCACCACCAGTGGCGGCACCGGCAACGGCGACCTCTACTACAACCCGGCGAGCTGGGCGTACACGGGCTCGTACGCCACGCGGTCGGCGGGCCCGGACAACTCCGAGACGCTGACCGTGACGAACCCGCCGACCGGCTACGTCTACTTCAGCCTCTACGCCCAGCAGGGCTTCAGCGGGGTGACCGTCACGAGCGAATTCTGAGCCGAGCACGGCGAACGGACAGGTGACCGCCCCGGCGGAGCGCTTCGGCGCCCCGCCGGGGCGGGTCCGTTCCGCGAGGCCCGTCGCGCACGTTCCGCGGGGGCCGTCGCGCACGTTCCGCCGGGGTGCGGCTACCCGCCGACCCGCACCAGCGCCAGGGTGATGTTGTCCGGCCCGCCGGCCTCGATCGCCGCCTTCCAGAGCTCGAACGCGGCCTTGCCGTCGGATCGTTCGGCCCCTTCGTAGGAGCGGGCCAGCAGGTCGGCCAGCTCCTCCTCGGGCACCGGGTCGGTCAGCCCGTCGCTGCAGACCAGGTAGCGGTCGCCGGATGCCAGCGGGGCGACCCGGACGTGCGGTTCGACGAAGGTGAGCCCGAGTGAGCCGCCCAGGGTCTGGGTGACCATCGAGGTGGTGCGGCGTCCGGGCGGCAGCGGCGGGCTGTCGTCGACGCTCACCCGGCTCAGCCCGTCCCCGTCGATCCGGTAGACCCGGCTGTCGCCGACGTTGAAGACCACCGCCCGCTCGGGCAGCAGCACCACCCCCGCGATCGTGGTGCCCATCGCGGCGAGCTCCGGCTCCCCGGCGGCGGCCGCGTAGACGGCCCGGTTGCACTCCTGCAGTTCCTCCCGGACGGCCTCCTCGCCGTCCAGGCCGTCCCCGTGGGCGGCGAGCCGACGGGCGACCAGGGCGCTGGCCACCTCGCCGCCGGGGTGGCCGCCGAGGCCGTCGGCCACCGCGACCACGCAGGGCGGGCCCAGCGGGAAGAGCAGCGTCTGCGGGTTGCTGGTCACGGTGGCGCAGAGCGTCCACGGGCCGATCGCGAGGCTGTCCTCGTTGTGCTCCCGCACCAGGCCCTCGTGGCTCAGTGCGCTCACCGCGATGTACGGCGCCATCGTCCGCCGCCCTTTCCGGAACCCCGCCGCTCGTGCCCCGCCTTCCTTCCATTGTGGGCGGGAATAGCCGGGGCCACCTGCGTGCTAAGGTGGTTGAAAGTTGAACGACCTCCTCCGGAGAGCGGTGAGCAGCATGCAGTTCGGAATCTTCTCCGTCGGCGACGTGACGACCGACCCCACCACCGGCCGTACCCCGAGCGAGCACGAGCGGATCAAGGCGATGGTGGCGATCGCGCGCAAGGCCGAGGAGGTCGGCCTGGACGTCTTCGCGACCGGCGAGCACCACAACCCGCCGTTCGTCCCGTCCTCCCCGACGACCATGCTCGGCTACATCGCCGCGCAGACCGACCGCATCATCCTCTCCACCTCGACGACCCTGATCACCACCAATGACCCGGTGAAGATCGCGGAGGACTTCGCGATGCTCCAGCACCTGGCCGAGGGCCGGGTGGACGTCATGATGGGCCGCGGCAACACCGGCCCGGTCTACCCGTGGTTCGGCAAGGACATCCGCCAGGGCATCCCGCTCGCGATAGAGAACTACGCGCTGCTGCACGAGCTGTGGCGCGAGGAGGTCGTGGACTGGAGCGGCCGCTTCCGCACCCCGCTGCAGGGCTTCACCTCCACCCCGCGCCCGCTGGACGACGTCCCGCCGTTCGTCTGGCACGGCTCGATCCGCAGCCCCGAGATCGCCGAGCAGGCCGCCTACTACGGGGACGGCTTCTTCGCGAACAACATCTTCTGGCCCAAGGAGCACTTCCAGAAGCTGATCGACCTCTACCGCGAGCGCTATGCCCACTACGGCCACGGCACGCCCGAGCAGGCGATCGTCGGCCTCGGCGGGCAGGTGTTCATGCGGAAGAACTCCCAGGACGCGGTGCGCGAGTTCCGTCCGTACTTCGACAACGCGCCGGTGTACGGGCACGGGCCCTCACTGGAGGAGTTCACCGAGCAGACGCCGCTGACCGTCGGCAGCCCGCAGGAGGTCATCGAGAAGACGCTGACCTTCCGCGAGACCTTCGGCGACTACCAGCGCCAGCTGTTCCTGATGGACCACGCCGGCCTGCCGCTGAAGACCGTGCTGGAGCAGCTGGACCTGCTCGGCGAGGAGGTCGTGCCGGTGCTGCGCGAGGAGTTCGCCAAGGGCCGCCCGGCCGAGGTGCCGGACGGGCCGACCCACGCCGCGCTGGTCGCGGACCGCGACCGGAAGGCCGCCGAGCAGGCCGCCGGGACGACCGGCGGGACCAGCGACGAGACGACCGACGAGAACGAGAAGGCCGAGGTGTCCAAGTGACCGCGTACAAGCTGGTGGTGGTGAGCGCCGGGCTGAGCAAGCCGTCCTCGACCCGCCTGCTGGCGGACCGGCTCGCCGACTCGACCGCGCGGCAGCTCGGCACGGACGGCCGGCCGGTGGACGTCACCGTCGTCGAACTGCGGGACCTGGCCGTGGAGATCGCGAACAACTTCGTGACCGGCTTCCCCGGCGCCGCGCTGCGGGAGGCGATCGAGGCGGTCACGGAGGCGGACGGGCTGATCGCGGTGACGCCGATCTTCACGGCGTCCTACAGCGGGCTGTTCAAGTCCTTCTTCGACGTGATCGACCACGACGCGCTCACCGGCAAGCCGGTGCTGATCGCCGCGACCGGTGGCACGCCCCGGCACTCGCTCGCCCTGGAGCACGCCGTCCGGCCGCTGTTCGCCTACCTGCGCGCGGTGGTGCTGCCGACCTCCGTCTACGCGGCGACCGACGACTGGGGCGGGACCGGGGACGGGCTCACCGACGGGCTGCCGCGCCGGATCGACCGTGCGGCGGGTGAGCTGGCGGCTCTGCTGTCCGGCCGCGGCCCGGCGGCGGCGCCGGCGGTGCCCGAGCAGGTGGTGCCGTTCGAGCAGCAGCTGGCGGCGCTGCGGGGCTGAACCGCTGCCGAGGGCGGGAGGGGCGGGTGCGCGACGAGGCGCACCCGCCCCTCGCCGCGTGTCGGCACCCCGCCCGCCCGGCGGGGTCCTTCGGATGCGTGCCGGCCGCGCCGAATTGTCCGCTATGCGATGTAATCATTCCCATGATCAGATCAGTGCCGGTCCGTTCGGTCTACTCCTGCCCCTCCTGCCCGCACCCGGTGTCCTGAGGGGCGACGTCATGCAGCCCGAACCGCAGGACGTGCTCTCCCCGCTGACCGGCGCGGCGATCTTCCTGGTGCTCACCGTCGAACCCGGGGGCGAGCACGCCGTGCGCGAGCTGCTGCCCGACCTCGCCGGGCTGCGCCGCGCGGTCGGCTTCCGGGCCCCCGAGGGCGGCCTCACCTGTGTCACCGGCATCGGCTCCGAACTCTGGGACCGCCTCTTCGACGGCCCCCGGCCGGCCGCCCTGCACCCCTTCCGGGAGGTGGCCGGCGCCCGCCACCGCGCCCCGGCCACACCGGGCGACCTGCTGCTCCACCTGCGGGCCGAGCGGATGGACCTCTGCTTCGAACTGGCCGGGCAGCTCACCGGCCGGCTCGCCGGGGCGGCCACCGTGGTCGACTCCGTCCAGGGCTTCCGGTACTTCGACGACCGGGACCTGCTCGGCTTCGTGGACGGCACCGAGAACCCCGGGGGCCGGGCCGCCGTGGACGCCGCGCTGGTCGGCGCGGAGGACCCGGACTTCGCCGGCGGCAGCTACGTCGTCGTCCAGAAGTACCTGCACCGGCTGGACGCCTGGAACGCGCTGAGCGTCGAGGAGCAGGAGGGCGCGGTCGGCCGCACCAAGCTGACCGACGTCGAGCTCGCCGACGACGTGAAGCCCGCGGACTCGCACGTCGCGCTCACCGTGATCACCGGCCCGGACGGCGAGGAGCGGAAGATCGTCCGCTTCAACATGCCCTTCGGCTCCTTCGCGCACGGCGGCGAGTCCGGCACCTACTTCATCGGCTACGCCCGTGACCCCGGGGTGACCGAGGAGATGCTGCGCAACATGTTCGTCGGCAACCCGCCCGGCACCACCGACCGGCTGCTCGACTTCTCGACGGCCGTCACCGGCGCGCTGTTCTTCGTCCCGACCGCCGACCTGCTCGACTCCCCGCCGCCGGCACCGGGCGCGGTGGTCGGGTCCGCCGCCGGATCGCCGGCTGGGTCCGCCGCCGGATCGACGGCGGGCGGAAGCCCCGGCTCGCTGGGCATCGGCAGCCTCAAACAGACCCCCCGAACAGGACCCCGCGCATGAACAACCTCCACCGGGACCTCGCCCCCGTCTCCGCCTCCGCCTGGGAGGAGATCGAGGACGAGGCCCGCCAGACCTTCAAGCTGCACATCGCCGGGCGCCGGGTGGTCGACCTCAGCGGCCCTGCGGGCGTCGACCTCTCCGCCGTCGGCACCGGCCACCTGACCGGCATCGAACCGCCGATGGACGGCGTCCAGGCGCACGCCCGCGCCGCCCAGCCGGTGGTCGAGCTGCGCGTCCCCTTCACCGTCCGCCGCGATGCCGTGGACGACGTCGAGCGCGGCTCCCGCGACTCCGACTGGCAGCCCGTCAAGGACGCCGCCCGCACCCTCGCCCTGGCCGAGGACCGCACCGTCTTCGAGGGCTACCGCGCCGCCGCCGTCGACGGCATCCGCGCCGCCTCCACCAACCCGCCGGTCCCCCTCCCCGAGGACGTCCGCGAGTACCCCGAGGCGGTCAGCCGGGCGCTCACGGCGCTGCGGCTGGCCGGCGTCGGCGGCCCCTACTCCCTGCTCCTCGGCGCCGACGCCTTCACCGCCGTCAACGAGACCAGCGACCACGGCTACCCCGTCCACAACCACCTCGCCCGCCTCCTCGACGGCGACATCATCTGGGCCCCCGCCATCGAGGGCGCCTTCCTCCTCTCCACCCGCGGCGGCGACTTCGAGCTCTTCCTCGGCCAGGACGTCTCCGTCGGCTACCTCTCGCACGACGCCGAAACGGTCCGGCTCTACCTCCAGGAGTCGCTCACCTTCCGCGTCCACACCGGCGAGGCCGCCGTCGCCCTGGGCGGTGCCGCGCGGGCGGACGGCTCGCGGCCCCCCGGGCACCGGGAAGGGTACTGAGTTCCTTTACGAGGGGTACTGAGTGCCGTATTCTCTCCCTGGAGCCTCTGACGCCAGTCGAAGAGAGCCGACACGGTATGCCGGTCCAGGTGGCGCTCGCGGCGCGCGGGTCGCGACCGGGCCGGACTTGGCACTCAGTACCCTCGGCATGACCTGAGGCCATGGATCCAGTGCATCCGTGCACCCGTGACAGGAGAACCGCTCATGAGCTTGAGGATCGTTGTCTGTGTGAAGTACGTGCCGGACGCGACGGGTGACCGTCGTTTCGCGGACGACCACACCACGGACCGGGAGGGCGTGGACGGCCTCCTGTCGGAGCTGGACGAGTACGGCGTGGAGCAGGCGCTGCGGATCGCGGAGGCGAACGAGGGCGCCGAGGTGACGGTGCTGACGGTCGGGCCGGACGACGCGAAGGACGCGCTGCGCAAGGCGCTGTCGATGGGTGCGGACAAGGCCGTGCACGTGAACGACGACGACATCCACGGTTCGGACGTGATCGGGACGTCGGCGGTGCTGGCGAAGGCGCTGGAGAAGACCGGGTTCGACCTGGTGATCGGTGGCATGGCGTCGACGGACGGCACGATGGGTGTGCTGCCGGCGCTGCTGGCGGAGCGTCTGGGTGTGCCGCAGGTGACGCTGCTGTCGGAGGTGTCGGTCGAGGGCGGTGTGGTCAAGGGCCGTCGTGACGGTGACGCGGCGACCGAGCTGGT
>NZ_JBEOUW010000030.1:59964-112234 GCF_040303045.1 Kitasatospora sp. NPDC096140 | reverse complement strand
CACCCCGGTCTCCCGCGGCGACTCCGGAACTGTACGGGGACCGGCCCACCACATGCAAATCGCCCCCGCCCGGGAGTCCGGGCGGGGGCGATCCGTCGGTCGAGCACCGTCAGGCGCGGCCCATCTCCTCGGCGATGGCCGCCGCGAAGGCGTCGATGTCGGCCTCCGTGGTGTCGAAGGAGCACATCCAGCGCACCTCGCCGGTGTGCTCGTTCCAGAAGTAGAAGCGGTAACGCTTCTGCAGCCGCTCGCTCACCTCGCGCGGGAGGATCGCGAAGACCGCGTTCGCCTGGACCGGGCGGACGATCTCCACGCCGTCGATGCCGCGGACGGCGGCCTCCAGGCGGCTGGCCATCGCGTTCGCGTGGCCGGCGTTGCGCAGGTAGAGGTCGCCGGAGAGCAGGGCCTCGAACTGGACCGACACGAAGCGCATCTTCGAGGCCAGCTGCATCGAGGTCTTGCGGAGGTACTTGATGTTGCGGACCCGCTCGGGGTTGAGCACCACCACGACCTCGCCGAACAGCAGGCCGTTCTTCGTCCCGCCGAAGGACAGCACGTCGACGCCCACGTCGGTCGTGAAGGCGCGCAGCGGCTGGCCGAGCGACGCGGCGGCGTTGGCCAGGCGCGAGCCGTCGACGTGGACGAGCATGCCCAGCTCGTGGGCGTGCTCGGTGATCGCGCGGATCTCCTCGGCGGTGTAGAGGGTGCCGAGCTCGGTGCTCTGGGTGATGGAGACCGCGAGCGGCTGCGCGCGGTGCTCGTCGCCGTAGCCCCAGGCCTGCTGGTCGAGCAGCTCGGGGGTGAGCTTGCCGTCCGGGGTGGGGATGGTGAGCAGCTTGATGCCGCCCATCTTCTCCGGGGCGCCGCCTTCGTCCACGTGGATGTGGGCGGTCTCGGCGCAGACCACCGCGCCCCAGCGCGGCAGCAGCGACTGGAGGGCGACCACGTTGGCGCCGGTGCCGTTGAAGACGGGGTACGCCTCGGCGGTCTCGCCGAAGTGGCGGCGGAAGACGTCCTGGAGGTGGGCCGTGTAGTCGTCCTCGCCGTAGGCGACCTGGTGGCCGCCGTTGGCGAGGGCGATCGCGGCCAGGACCTCCGGGTGCACGCCGGCGTAGTTGTCGCTGGCGAAGCCGCGGACGGCGGGGTCGTGCCGCCGTACCGCGTCCGTACGGGTGAGGTCGGTCATCGGGCTGTCAGCCACAGGTGCTGTCCGTTCAGTTCTGCTGCGGGGCGGTCCCAGAGGCCCGCCAGGTGATCGGCGAGGTCCGAGGTGTCGGTGAAGCCGGCGAACTTCGCCTCCGGCTTCTCGGCCCGCATCTCGGGACTGACCAACGCCTTGATCACCAGGATCGCAGCCGCCGCGGTGGGCTCGCCGTCCGGGGCGGTGGTCTCCTTCTTGAAGGAGTCGGCCATGGCGAGGGTCCACGCCTCGGTGGCGGCCTTGGCCGCAGCGTAGGCGGCACCGCCGGCCGTGGGCTTGTGCGCGGCCGAGGCGGAGATCATCGCGTAGCGGCCGGACTCGCTGCGGACCAGCGCGGGCTGGAACGCCAGCGAGGTGTGCTGGAGGGTGCGCACGACGGTGTCGTGCAGGAAGTCCCAGTCGTCCAGCCGGCTGTCGAAGAAGGTCTTGCTGCCGCGCCAGCCGCCGACCAGGTGGATGAGGCCGTCGACGTGACCGTGCTCCGACTCCAGGTGGTCGGCCCAGTCGTGGACCTCCTGCGGGTCGAGCAGGTCGATGACCTGGCCGCTGATCTTGGCTCCGCGCACCGCCACCCGGGTGGCGTCCAGGGCGGACTCCAGGCGCTGGGCGTCGATGTCGGCACCGATCACGGTGGCGCCGTCGGCGGCGAGGCGGCGCAGCACGGCCCGGCCGGCGGGGCCGCTGGCTCCGGCGACGGCGATGACCTTGCCGGCCAGCGGCGCGTTGGTGGAGGTGGTCACGCTGCGGCTCCCTGGATGGTGTTGCCGGTGATGCCGGTGGTGGAGGCGATGACGCCGCTCAGCTTCTTGTTGAGGGCCTCGTAGAACATGCTCAGCGGGAACTCGTCCGGGAGCACGGCGTCGCACAGGGCCTTGTTGAGGGCCTTGCCGTCGGTGATGTCGAGCGGCAGGGCCTCCGGGCCCTTCGCCCAGGTGGAGGCGGGGTGCGGGGTGAGGTACTGGGAGACCAGCTCGTAGGCGGCGATCCAGTGGGCCGGCTTGGGCCGGTCGATGCCGTCGCGGTACAGCTTCTCGATGTCGGCGCAGAGCGCGTTGGTGACCTGCGGGGCGCGCTCCCAGTCGATGGAGAGGCGGTTGTCGCGCCAGCTCAGCGCGCCGTGCTTGTGCAGGTACGCGAAGAGCAGCTGGCCGCCGAGGCCGTCGTAGTTGCGCACGCGGTCACCGCTGACCGGGAAGCGGAACATGCGGTCGAAGAGGACGGCGTACTGGACGTCGCGGGCGTGCGGGTTGCCCTCGGACTCCAGCTGCACCGCCTCCTTGAAGGTGGTGAGGTCGCAGCGGAGCTCCTCCAGGCCGTACATCCAGAACGGGCTGCGCTGCTTGATCATGAAGGGGTCGAACGGCAGGTCGCCGTGGCTGTGGGTGCGGTCGTGGACCAGGTCCCACAGGACGAAGGTCTCCTGCGCGCGCTGCTGGTCCTGGAGCAGGCCCTCGGCGTCGGCCGGGATCTCCAGGCCGAGCTGCTGGACGGCGCTGGTGGAGACGGCGCGGAAGCGGGCGGCCTCGCGGTCGCAGAAGATGCCACCCCAGGTGAAACGTTCCGGCGCCTTGCGCACGGACACCGTCTCGGGGAAGAGGACGGCGGAGTTGGTGTCGTAGCCGGCCGTGAAGTCGGTGAAGGTGATCGGCACGAACATCGGGTTGTCGAAGCGGGTGCGCTCCAGCTCGGCCAGCCAGTCGGGCCACACGACGCGCAGCAGGACGGCTTCCAGGTTGCGGTTCGGGTTGCCGTTCTGGGTGTACATCGGGAAGACGACGAGGTGCTCCAGGCCGTCCTCGCGCTGGTCGGCGGGCTGGAAGGCGAGCAGCGAGTCGAGGAAGTCGGGCTCGCGGTAGCCGGTGTCGGCCCACTTGGCGAGGTCCGCGTCGACGGCGGTGAGGTACGCGGCGTCGTGCGGGAAGTTCGGGGCGAGCTCCTCGACGGCGGCGCGGACGGTGGCGACCAGCGGGTCGACGGTGTGCCGCTGGACGGCGGCCAGGTCGATCGAGCCGTCCTTGGACTGCAGCGGGCGCAGCGTCTCGACGGCCTCCTTCAGGCGCAGCCAGGCCGGGTGGCCGGCGAGGGTCGAGACCGGGGCGTCGGCCGCCGCAGCGAGCCTTGGCGAAAGATTCTGCATCGTGGACTCACTTCGACAGGAGTTATTTCAACGGGGACACCATAAGTACGAAAGGTTCTCCCGTTCAAGGGGGTCCGGACCGGCAAAGCTGCGGCGCCCGGCCGCTCCGGCCCGAAATCCTGTGCGGGAAGGCGGTTGTCCGACATGTGGACACTGATCTGGATGTTCTGGACAGATGCGCCGTTCTGATGCGAACCTCCCGGCATGTTCCCGGCGGTGATCACGGTGGCCGTACGCCACGACAGCCCGTTCCGGGTGCCCACCCGTCGACACGGCTGCTGTTGCCGTCGGTGTCGCGCGCGCGGTCTCCGCCGCCGCTGTTGCCGCTGCTGTTGAGCCGGCCTCCGGCCGCTGTCCGGCTGCCGTCGACCCGGCCGCGGCGGATCCGGCTCGGGGGCACCGCGGACATGGGCCCGTACGCCGACCATGCCGTGTGTGTTCCGGCGCCGCCACCGGGGAAGTGACCCGCCGGGAACCCGCCCGCCCCGCCACGCCCTGCCGTCCCGGCCGTTCGTCCCGCCCGTCCCGCCCGTCGTACCCGTTCCGCCCCGCTCCTCCCGCCCGTCCTGCCTGTCCCTCCCCCCGTCCTGCCCGGTCCTTCCTCTGGAGTCCCGCCATGACCCTCCGCAAGCCGTCCGCCGTACTGTCCCTCGCCGCGCTGGTGGCCGCCGCAGCCACGCTGAGCGCGTGCGCGCCGCAGGACTCGAAGTCCGACGCCGCCTCCGGTGCCCCGGGCACGGGCGGCACGGCGGCGGGCTGCGCGCCGGGGGCGCTGGCGACCCGCACGGCCGGGACCCTGACCATCGGCACCGACAAGCCCGCCTACGACCCCTGGTTCTCCGAGGACAAGCCGGAGAACGGCAAGGGCTTCGAGTCGGCCGTGGCCTACGCGGTGGCGGAGAAGCTGGGATACCCGACGTCCAAGGTCAGCTGGGTGGTCGCGCCGTTCGGCAAAGCCACCGCGCCGGGAGCCAAGGAGTTCGACTTCGACGTCAACCAGGTGTCGATCAGCGACGAGCGCAAGCAGGCGGTGGACTTCTCCTCCGGCTACTACGACGTGCGCCAGGCCGTCATCGCGCTGAAGAACTCCAAGGCGGCGGGCGCGAAGAGCATCGCCGACCTCAAGGGCGCCAAGCTCGGCGCGCAGATCGGCACCACCAGCCTGGACACCATCACCAACACCATCAAGCCGACCGGCCAGCCGGCCGTCTTCGACTCCAACGACCTGGCCAAGGCCGCGCTGAAGAACGGCCAGGTCGAGGCCCTGGTGGTGGACCTGCCGACCGCCTTCTACATCACCGGCGCCGAGGTGCCGGAGGCGCAGGTGGTGGGCCAGTTCGAGGCGGCCTCGCGGGGCGAGCAGTTCGGCCTGGTCCTGGACAAGGGCTCCAAACTGACCGGCTGCGTGTCGCAGGCCGTGGACGCGCTGCGCTCGGACGGCACGCTGGCGAAGCTGGAGAAGCAGTGGCTCTCCGACGCCGTCTCGGCACCGGTGCTGAAGTGAGCGCTGACACCAGCCCCGGCACGGCCGGGGACGCGACGGCGACCGGAGCCGTGGAGCTCGCGAAGCCCGTGGACGGGGAAGGGGACGACGGGTACCGCCCGTCCGAGCGGCGCCTCGCGCACGAGGCGTACCGGCGCGCCCGGGCCCGCCGGTCGGCGCTGATCGCCGCGGCCTCGACCCTCGCGACGGCGGTCGCGCTCTACCTGCTGATCGTCAACTCCCCCGGCTGGCAGGTGACCCGACGGACCTTCTTCAACCTCGACTACGCGCGCCAGGCGCTGCCCGAGGTGCTGAAGGGGCTGCGGGTGAACCTGGAGCTGATGCTCGGCTGCGGGGTGCTTATCCTGGTGCTCGGCCTGCTGCTCGCGGTGCTGCGGACGCTGCGCGGGCCGGTCTTCCTGCCGGTGCGGCTGCTGGCCACCGCGTACGTGGACTTCTTCCTCGGGCTGCCGATGATCATCTGCCTGCTGGTGATGATCACCGGGGTGCCGGCGCTGCGGCTGACCGGGGTCACCACCGATCCCCTGCTGCTGGGCGGGGCCGCGCTGGTGCTGACGTACTCGGCGTACGTGTCGGAGGTGTTCCGCTCCGGGATCGAATCGGTGCACCCGAGCCAGCGGGCCGCGGCGCGGTCACTGGGGCTCACCAATGCGCAGGCGATGCGGTACGTGGTGCTGCCGCAGGCGGTCCGGCGGGTGGTCCCGCCGCTGCTCAACAACCTGGTGAGCCTGCAGAAGGACACCGGACTGGTGTCCATCGGCGGTGCGATCGACGCGGTGTACGCCGCGAAGATCATCGCGTCCCGGTCCTTCAACTTCACGCCGTACCTGCTGGCGGGTCTGGTGTTCATCGTGCTGACCGTTCCGCTGACCCGGTTCGCCGACTGGCTGACCGCGCGGATGAACCGTCGGCAGTTCCAGGGAGGTGCGGTGTGACGGCGCAGGTGCTGCGGCTGGAGTCGGTGCGCAAGACCTTCGGCGCCCACGTGGTGCTGCGCGACGTGGACCTCGCCGTGCCCGAGCACTCGGTGACGGCGTTGATCGGGGCCTCCGGCTC
The DNA here is from genome assembly GCF_040303045.1 of Kitasatospora sp. NPDC096140. NCBI lineage: Bacteria > Bacillati > Actinomycetota > Actinomycetes > Kitasatosporales > Streptomycetaceae > Kitasatospora > Kitasatospora sp. NPDC096140. The sequence goes on along the minus strand of NZ_JBEOUW010000030.1, from coordinate 106,336 downwards.
CGGGAAGTCCACGCTGATGCGGTGCGTCAACCTGCTGGAGGGCATCGACGACGGCGCGATCTTCCTGGACGGCGAGGAGATCACCGATCCACGCGCGGACGAGGACGCCGTGCGGCGCCGGATCGGGGTGGTGTTCCAGTCCTACAACCTGTTCCCGCACATGACCGTGCTGGAGAACATCACGCTCGCGCCGCGCCGGGTGCACGGGGTCGCGCGGGCCGAGGCCGAGGCGCGGGCGCTGGAGTTGCTCGACCGGCTCGGGCTCGCGGCCAAGGCGAAGGAGTACCCGGACCGGCTCTCCGGCGGGCAGCAGCAGCGCGTCGCCATCGTGCGGGCGCTGGCCACCGGGCCGCGGCTGCTGCTCCTGGACGAGATCACGGCGGCGCTCGACCCGGTGCTGGTCGGGGAGGTGCTCTCGGTGGTGCGGGACCTCAAGGAGCAGGGGATGACGATGGTCCTCTCCACCCACGAGATGGGGTTCGCGCGGGAGGTCGCCGACCAGGTCTGCTTCCTGGACGACGGAGTGGTGCTCGAACAGGGTCCGCCGGAGCAGGTGTTCGGTGATCCGCGGGAGGAGCGGACCCGGCAGTTCCTCAGCCGGGTGGTCGCCTCGGGGCGGCTCCAGGGCTGAAGCCGGGCAGCCGGCGGGGGTGCGCGGCCAGGAGCTTCGCAACGACGGTCACAACCGTGCGCCCCCGTACGCGCCCTGGCCGCACCGAGGTGACTCCGGTGATCGTGGACGGGACGACCGTCACCGCGGACGGGGGCGGCGAACGGCGGCGAGGAACGACGAACGGATGACAGCCGACAGCTGACAGATGTTGAAATCTGTCAGCTGTCATCTGTTCGCCGACCGCTGTTCGTCGTTCGCCGCCCTCCGCCGCCCGCCGCCCCGGGAGGCCGCCGTTGCACGGACCCACCCTGGTCAACTGGCTGCTCGCCCTCCTCACCGCCACGGCCGGCGCCACCTGCCTGATCAGACTGCGCCACTCCCCCGCCCTCTGCGCATCGGGCACGCACCGCCCGCGCGCCCGGGAGTCCGACGCCGCCGAAGCCCTGATGGGACTCGGCATGGCCGCGATGGCCGTCACCGGCGCCACCGTCCCGGCCGCCGTCTGGGCTTCGCTGTTCGGCCTCCCCGCCGCGGCCTTCCTGCTCGCCGCCGCCCACGCCCCGGCCGGCCGGGGCCACCGGCTGCACCACGCCGTCGGCGCGCTCGCCATGACGTACACGGCCCTCACGATGGCCGGGCCCCCCGGCCACCAGCACCACCAGGGCGGCCTGGGCGTGCCGCTGCTGACCGGCAGCCTCCTCCTCTACTTCGGCGGGTACGCCGTCTGGGCCGGCAGCCGGCTGCTGCGCACCCCGGCCGGCACCCTCGCCGTCGGCACCGCGGGACTCCCCCAGGCCTGCCGGCTCACCATGGGCATCGGCATGTTCGCCATGCTCCTGACCATGTGACGTCTACCCGCCCGCCCGCCTGCGCCAAGACCCCGTCGCGCGCGTGGCGTTGGTCACTGGCCCGTCGAAAGCCGTTCCACCGGGCGTCGCCGGCACATAGGTTGGCAGGGAGCGCGCTGTCGCGTTCCGTGCGTACTCGGGGAGCCCATGCGATGACTGCCCTGATCGGCCTGTTGCTGCTCGGACTGCTGCTCTCGACCGTCGCGCCCCGGCTACTGGCCCGGGCCGGCTGGGTGGAGCGCGAACCGGTGCTGGCCCTGCTGGTGTGGCAGTGCCTCGTGGTGGCGGTGCTGTTGTGCTGCGCACTGGGCCTGCTGCTGGCCGCCTCCGCCGCCCTGCCGGAGCTGCGCGCGCTGGTGTTCTCGGGCGCGCCGCACGGCGTGGAGGCCGCGTACGGACTGCAGGACGCCGAGGGCTGGGGCCGGCTGTGCGCCGCGGTACTGGCGGCCGGGGGCGTCCAGACGGTGCTGGCGCTCACCCGCGAGGTCCGTACGGCCAAGGCACTGCGCGACCGGCGGCACGCGCAACTCGCCACCCGTGCGCCGGAGTTGCCCGAGTCGATCGAGACCGCCCGGAGCCGCCGGGAGCGGCTGGTGGTGCTGGAGAACATCCGCCCGGAGGCCTGGTCGCTGCCGGGCCCGAACTCCCGCCTGGTGGTCACCACCGGCGCCCTCCAGCAGCTGACCGATCGGGAGCTGGCGGCCGTGCTGAGCCATGAGCGCGGGCACGTGCGGGCCCGGCACCACTGGCTGCAGCAGTTCGCGCAGGCGCTCGCCTCCGGCTTCCCCGGCGTCGGCGTGTTCAGCGCGTTCCGGGACCAGGTGGCGGAGCTGGTCGAGCTGGCCGCCGACGACCGGGCCGCACGCCGGCACGGCCGGCACACCACCGCCCTCGCGCTGGCCGAACTCAACCTCGACCGCGGGGTGTTCGGCTCCTGTCCGCCCGGTCTGGCGCAGTCCCCGAAGCGGGTGGACCGGCTCCTCGCGGGCCGTCCACGACTCCCGGTGTCCCACCGGCTCCGGCTCACCGTGGTGGCCCTGGCCGCACCCGCCGCAGCCGTTCTGCTGGCCGTCGCCCCGGGGCTGCACTCCCTCCTCTGAGCCCCCCAGGGCCCGCGCGGACAGCCCGGTCCGCCCGATCCGACCCGGGCCCGATCCGCCTCAGCCCCATTCGACCCGCGCCCGCTCCGACCAGACCAGACCCGCGCCGACCAGGCCGGAGAGAAAGTGACGGCGGATCAGCCCGACGGGGCTTCGCAGGGCTTGCCGAGCCCGTCGCCGAGGGTCAGGTCCAGCACCTCACGGTGGAGCGGCCGGGCCTGCTCGTAGCGCTCCCGACCGGCCTCGGTGAGGGTGAGCACGATGCCCCGCCGGTCCTTCTCGCACATCGCCCGGGTCACCAGCCCGGCCTTCTCCAGGCGGGCGATCAGCCGGGAGAGCGCACTCTGGCTCAGGTGGACGGTGGGCGCCAATTCGCTCACCCGCAGCGCGTGGCCGCCACCGGCGTCACATCCCTCGACGAGGCGTTCCAGCACCTCGAACTCACTCATGCCCAGCCCGAACCGGTCGCCCAGCTCGCGGTCGAGCATGCAGGCGGCCGCAGCGTGCCTGGCCAGCAGGTCGCGCCACTGCGCGACGAGGCCGGCCTCCGCCGGGGAGTCGAGTTCTGCCACGCCGCCACCCTAGCACCTGCGCCGTAAATTATTGCGTTCACATCTAATTCATTTGCATTGAATGCATGCGCATGTACTGTCCTCCCCATGACCACCGCGACCGTCACGCCACCCGACGCCCCGTCAACCAGCGGGCCGCACTGGACTCCCCGCCTCTGGGGCACCCTGATCGTGCTCTGCGCCGCCATGTTCCTGGACGCCCTGGACGTCTCGATGGTGGGCGTCGCCCTCCCGTCCATCGGCTCCGAACTGCACCTGTCCACCTCCACGCTGCAGTGGGTGGTCTCCGGCTACGTGCTCGGCTACGGCGGCCTGCTGCTGCTCGGCGGCCGCGCCGCCGACCTGCTCGGCCGCCGCCGGGTCTTCCTGGTCGCCCTGGGTGCCTTCGCCGCCGCCTCGCTGCTCGGCGGCCTGGTCGACGACGGCGGGCTGCTGATCGCGGCCCGCTTCCTCAAGGGCGTCAGCGCCGCCTTCACCGCCCCGGCCGGCCTCTCGATCATCACCACCACCTTCGCCGAGGGCCCCGCCCGCAACCGCGCGCTGTCGATCTACACCACCTGCGGCGCCAGCGGCTTCTCGCTCGGCCTGGTGCTGAGCGGCCTGCTCACCTCGGTCGGCTGGCGCTGGACCTTCCTGATGCCCGTCCCGGTCGCGCTGCTCGCCCTGGTGTTCGCGGTCCGCCTGCTCCCCCGCCCGGTCGAGGAGCCCGCCAAGGGCGGCTACGACGTACTGGGCGCGATCACCGGCACCGCGACCGTGCTGCTGCTGGTGTTCACCGTCACCGAGGCGCAGGGTGCCGGCTGGCTGAGCGTGCGCACGGTCGGCTCGCTGGTCGCGGTCGCCGCGCTGGCCGCCGCCTTCCTGCTGGTCGAGAGCCGTACCGCCCACCCGCTGGTCCGGCTCGGGATCTTCCGCAACGGCTCGGTCGCCCGGGCCAATCTGGTCGCCTTCGCGATGACCGGTGCCTACGGCGGCTTCCAGTTCGTGGTGACCCTCTACCTGCAGCACCTGCTCGGCTGGTCGGCCCTGCAGATGGCCCTGGGACTGCTGCCGGCCGGAGCGTTCATCGCTCTCTCCGCGCCGTTCATGGGCCCGATCGTGGACCGCTTCGGCACCGGCCGGCTGCTGCCGATCGGCGTGCTCGCCCTGGTCGGCGCCTTCGCCCTCTTCCTGCGGCTGGACGAGCACAGCTCCTACGTCGCCCTGGTGCTGCCCTCGATGCTGCTGCTCGGCGTCGGCTTCGCGCTCGCCTTCCCCTCGGTGAACATCGCCGCCACCGACGGCGTGGCCGACGAGGAGCAGGGCCTGGCCTCGGGCCTGGTGAACACCGCGATCCAGGTCGGCACGGCGGTGGTGCTGGCCGGGGCGACCGCGATGATCACGGCCGGCAGCGCCGGCGGCGACAGCCCGCAGGCCCAGCTGGACGGATACCGTCCGGCGCTGGTGTTCGTCACGGCGGTCGCACTGGTCGGACTGCTGGTCGCGACGGTCGGAGCGCTGGTGGACCGACGCCGGAGTACCGCCCCTGCGACGGTGCCTGACTATGATTATCCGTCAGTCGGGCCGACGCCGGCCCGGACCGAAGTTCTGACCGAGCACTGATCCCGTGAGCCCCGCCCGCGGCCGACCCCCGGCCGTCGGGCAATGGCGCCGGCTCCACCAAACCCCCGTGTTGGTGGAGCCGGCCGTCTTCGTACCGGCCGCCCGGGCGGCGCCCGTCAGGGCACGGTTGCGCGGGGCGGCTGTCGGCTTCGCAAGTATATTGGCCCGGAGCCAACGAACGTTCGGAGCAGACACGATGGCACCTCGCGGGGATTCGGTCAACGAGGAGATGCGGCAACGCTCCCGCCGACGCATCATGCGGGCCACCGTCGAGCTGGTTGACCAGCGCGGTTACGCGGGCACGACACTGACCGACATCGCCGAGCGGGCCGGACTGGCCCGCGGGCTGGTCTCCTACTACTTCGACGGCAAACGACTGCTGATGCAGTCCGCGACACACCGGATGATGCACCAGGCACTGTCCGGCGCCCTGGCGGAACTCGCGCCCGACTCCTCCCCCGAGGCCCGGCTGGCCCGCGCCATAGACGCCGTCCTCGCGCTGGCGATGGAGCACCCGCGGGTGATGCGCTCGCACCTGGCGCTGATCCTCGACCCGGACACCGGCGCCTTCGTCCAGGACCCGGAGCAGCAACAGCTCGGCGCCATCCTGCAGGGACTGCTGCAGGACTGGGGCGCGCCGGACCCGGTCGCCGAGCACGCGGTGCTGCGCAGCGCGCTGATGGGGGGCTGCATCGGGGTGCTGCTGCCGGGCGCCGAGATCCCGCTCGCCCCGATCCGGGCCGACCTCTTCCGCCGCTACGACCTGGCCTGGCACCTCGGCAGTCCGCCGCAGCCCGACCCGCCGGAACGCGAAAGGCCGCCGGCCCGCGGTTGACGGCGGGGTGGGCGGCCTGCCACTCACTCACTCACTTCGGTCTGCTGCCGGGGGCTCCGCGAGGGAGCGGGCCCCCGGGGTTTCAGCGCTCCTTCAGGATCGAGGCGAGCAGGTCTATGGTGCGCTCCGGCGTGAGGCTGTCCACGCAGAGCCGCTCCATGACCTGGATGTACGCGTCGACGTCGTCCCGCTTGTCCAGGTAGAGCGCGCTGGTGAGCTGCTCCAGGTAGACCACGTCCGCGAGGTCCTGCTCCGGGAAGCGCAGGATCGTGAACGCGCCGGACTCCCCGGCGTGCGCCCCAAAGCGGAACGGCATCACCTGGATCACCACGTTGGCCTGCTCGGCGACGTCGATCAGGTACTGCACCTGACCGCGCATCACCTTGGGCCCGCCGACCGGCCGGCGCAGCGCGGCCTCGTCGATGACCGCCCACAGACGAGGGCTGGCACCCTCGGTCAGCAGCTTCTGGCGGCGCAGACGGAGGCTGACCCGCCGTTCGACCTCCTCCTCGCTGATGACCGGCCGACTCTGGCCGAAAACCGCCCGTGCGTACTCCTCGGACTGCAGCAGCCCGGGGATGAACTGCACCTCGTAGGTGCGGATCAGCTGAGCGGCCTCCTCCAGTCCGACGTAGGTCTGGAACCAGCCCGGCAACACGTCGTTGAAGCTGTGCCACCAACCGGACTTGTTGGCCTCGCGGACGAGGCCGAGCAGGGCTTCCCGCTCGATGCCGTCGTCGACGCCGTACAGGCTGAGCAGGTCGGCGACGTCACGCTCCTTGAAGCTGACGCGGCCGAGCTCCATGCGGCTGATCTTGGACTCGGAGGCCCGGATGGCGTAGCCCGCGTCCTCGCGGGTGATGCCGCGCGCCTCTCGCAGGCGACGCAACTGCGAGCCGAGGAGGATCCGGCGGACCATCGAGCCGCCGCCCGGCTGAACTGTGGTCATGCGGTCGAAACCTCCACCTAGGGCAAACAGCGCACAGTCTGCCATCAGTTGAGCGCTCACGGTGCCGATACTGACGGATGTTCCTATCAGTTCTGCACTCCGCACACCAGGATGCACGTGCATCCGGCGCTTGCATATGCCAATAGTGCGACTGCACGTGAATCGACTCTTGCATCTGCAGTGAGCGCACACCACCATGGTGCACGTGCACCTGCACATCCCTGGCAATCCCGCGGGCTCCGCGTCGACCCCACGCGCGACTCCGTGCACCGGCCCGACGGCGTCCCCCGCGTCATCGGGCGTTCGAGTGCGCGTGCGTCTGGTCGAAGGGGCGGCCGAGCGGCCGAGCGAGTCGGAGGTGACCGGCATGACCCCGGCGGGTCCAGCCGTGTCCGCCCCCTTATGGGAGGAGCTCTTCATGAGCACCGGTACGGCTTTGGCGGTTGACCCCCATGTGGTCACCTGTACGCTCGCTCCTCGCTTCGAAGCCGTCAGAACCGCGCGCGACTTCGCCCGGACCACGCTCCAGCGCTGGGGACTGACGGAGCTGTTCGACGACGTGGCGCTGGTGGCGTCGGAACTCGTGACCAACGCGCTCCGGCATGCGATCGGCGCACGGCCCGACCCGACGGGCGGTGCCCCGGGCGAGTACGACTTTCCCACACAGCCCACCCCGGACGGGCGGCTGCCGATCCGAATAAGCCTCGTGCACCGCGCGCCCCAGGTGGTCTGCGCGGTGAGCGACCCGAGCAGCGTGGGACCGGTGGCGCGGGAGGCGGACTTCGTCGCCGAATCCGGCCGCGGGCTGCACCTGGTGGAGTCGTTCAGCCGCTCCTGGGGCTGGCACCCGCTGGGCAGCGGCAAGGTGGTCTGGGCCCTGTTCGAGGCGGAGCCGGCGCGCGGACCGCTGGACGGACACCCGGAGATCGGCGGACGCGGGGCGCTCGACGCACTCGGCGGCCCGGTCGACATCGGTGGACGGCACCGGCGCTCGGCCTAGCGCCCCGCGGCACGTGGCGAGCAGCGCCCGACGCCGTGCGGTCGACCGAGGAACCGGCCCGGCGGTCGGCCGGAGGACCCGCTCGGCGATCAGTCGGAGGACCGGCTCGGCGATCGGTCGGAGGACCGGTCCGGCGGTGGTCGGTCGAGTGGTCGACCCGGAACGCCTTCCCGCACCAGGCCCTGCAGCGGGCCGGACGGCGGACGGAGCGGCCGGTCGAGGGAAGCCCCAGGAGGACCACGCCCCGGGCCCCTGCGCCAGGCCCCGTCATCACGTCGCCCCGGCGGCGACCGGTACGGTCGGCGAAGGCGGAAAGGCGGAGCAGTCGGAGCAGTCGGAGCAGTCGGAGGAGACGACCGAAAAGACAAAGGCCGTCGCGGTGTCGGCACCCACGACGGCCCCCCGATGGTGAAGCACGGCGGCCGGTCAGACCGCCAGGTGGTCGAACTCCCCGTCCTTGGCCCCCAGCAGCAGGGCGGCGATCTCGGCCCGGGTGTAGATGAGGGCCGGACCGTCCGGGAAGCGCGAGTTGCGCATCGCGACGTCGCCGCCCGGCAGGGCCGCGAACTCGACGCAGTTGCCCTGGGAGTTGCTGTGCCGGCTCTTCTGCCAGACCACCCCCGTGAGATCGGCCGCGGCCATCCCGTTGTAGGTGTCGTGCGAGCCGTGCGTGTTCTGCGAGTCGTGCATAGAAGTCTCCCGAAGAGCTCCGGAGTTGTCGTCCAGCGCGGCGCCCCCGGCACCGCCGAACGAACGGACCGGCCCCGTACCGGCCCGGCACAACGCCTCACTTGACGCGATGATAGCTGCAGTGCACGTGCATCAGCACGGGACATTGCAGGTGCACGAGGCCTTTCACCCGCAGCCCCGAACTCTTCACGGGGCCTTCTCCTGACGGTACGTAAACGGACATAGCCGACTGAATCACCGGGGTCGCGATAACCGGCCGTGAGCGGCCCCCCGCTTAATGTTGATCTTCGAATGCCGGGAGTCGCACCGCCGTGACCCTCCGTCAGGCGACCTCCGGGCTGTGAGACATCTCACGCGCCGCGACTGCAACGCCGCACCCCGTCCGGCACGTCCAGGCAATGAGCCGCGCCCGCACGGGGGTTGGGTGTGGAATGTCCGGATTGTAGGCAAACCGCCCGAACCCGATGCGGCGGACACACCGGGTTCGCACAGCGGCCGCGCGAAACCCGTACGGCAGCCGACTGCAGGCCGGACGGGCAGATGTCCTACGATCTCCGGCATGAGCACCGCAGCCATTCCGGGCGCGCCACTGCCCGTCCGCACTCCAGGCTCCCGTGCGCGGGGGCGCCATCGTCGTCCCGAGCGCCCCGAGATTCCGACCGGCGCGCCGGCCCTGGTGCTCGCCGTGCCCACGGCCGCCGGGCCCGAGTCCCGCTCGGTCGTCGAGGAGCTGCTCTCCATCGTCCGCAGCGAGCAGAACGGCGTCCAGGCCGCAGTCGGCTACCTCCCCGGCGACTCCGCCGAGGGTGAGGGCGGCGAGGACCGTACCGTCGCCGAACTCCTGGCCACGGCCGCCGAGGCCGGCCTGCCGATGCCCGTCCTGGTGCCGCTGGTGCCCGGTCCGCACGGCTTCCTGCCCGAACTCCACGCGCTCGCCGCCGAGTACGGCGCGCCCGTCACCGACGCGCTCGGCCCGCACCCGCTGCTCGCCGAGGCCGTCCACGTGCGACTCTCCGAGGCCGGGCTGGCCCGCGCCGACCGCGCCCGCCTCTTCGCCATCGCGACCGCCGCGGACGGCGTGGTCCTGACCACCGTCGGCGGCGAGGACGCCGCCGCCGCAGCCGGCATCACCGGCGTGCTGCTGGCCGCCCGCCTGGCCGTGCCGGTCGTGGCCGCCGCGCTCGACGTGCCCGGCTCGGTGGCCGCGGCCGTCGACCACCTCAAGGAGACCGGCTCCCAGCGCCCGGCGCTGGCCCCGCTGGTGATCGGGCCGGAGGCCGACTCCGAGCTGCTCGCCGCGGCCGCCGAGGAGACCGGCTGCCCGTCGGCGGCGCCGCTGGGCGCGTACCCGACCGTCGGCCAGCTGATCGCCTCGACCTACCTGGCCGCGCTGCCCGCACCGTCCGCGGAGGAGCTGGCGCGGGCCGAGGCGGAGGCGGCGGCCGCCGCCGAGGCCGAGGGGGTCGTGGAGGGCACCCGTGGCGCCCACGCGGCCGCCGAGGGGCCTGCCGGACAGTAGCGGACACCGCGCGCCCGTCGGCGCGCACACGGGGCCCGGAACGGTTTGCGTTCCGGGCCCTTCGCTTTGCCCGCTTTCCTGCTCTTGCGGCGTACGGGAGTTACCGGAGTTAAGCGAACAATGAATGGAATGTCCGTTCTGCTGCTGTTTGCCGGGGAATGGCGAGCGCACTCCGGGGCGCTCGAATCACGTCCGCTCCACTGGTTCGACCGGTGCGCCGTTTCGCGCTTCGACACACCGTCATGCCATTCCTGAGGCAAAGACAGTTGTGGGCATCCGCAATCGCATTGCCGAAAAACGATCATTTACGATCATGATTAGCCGCCAATTTGGCACTACCCACTAATCCGTGATGCGCGTCACAGCTATTTGCAGTTTGAACTTAAGTCTGCTTAACGTGCTCCCCGTTCGTGACCACACGGACCCAGTTCATCCGCGACGCCGAGTCCTGCCGTCGGATGTCCTGGCAGCGCGAAAACGCACCACGGCAGGAGCGGGGGACCCACAGGTAAGTCGCCCCGGACCGCTCCCAGGAACGGTTCAGGGCTAGGGGTGAAGCCGCGCTCACGCGCGGCCGGGCAACTCCGGCCCGAATCCGACAGCTCACCTCGCAGGCGTGGGAGAGGACCGCGTCTTCATGCTGCCCACCAACGGCACCCGTCTGTCCAGCCGCACCCGCCGCGTGATCGCCGCCATCGGCGTCGCGGGCGTCGGCCTCACCGTCCCGTGCCTCGTCTCCGGCACCGCCTCCGCCGCCTCTGTCGCGACCTGGGACAAGGTCGCCCAGTGCGAGAGCAGCGGCAACTGGAGCATCAACACCGGCAACGGCTTCTACGGCGGCCTCCAGTTCACCCAGAGCACCTGGTCCGCCTTCGGCGGCACCGCCTACGCCTCGCGCGCCGACCTGGCCACCAAGGACCAGCAGATCGCCGTCGCGGAGAAGGTCCTCGCCTCGCAGGGCCCCGGCGCCTGGCCCGTCTGCTCCGTCAAGGCCGGCCTGACCAAGGGCGGCACCCCCGCCGCCGTCGACACCTCGGCCGCTGCCGCCCCGGCCGCCCCGGCCGCTCCGGCTGCCAAGCCCGCCGCCCAGACCCAGACCCCGGCCCCGGCGGCCAAGCCCGCCAAGCCGGCCGCGCCCGCCCAGGACGCCGCCGACTCCGCCGCCGGCACCTGGGCCCAGAAGCGCCAGCAGGCCGCCCAGAGCGACGACTACACCGTGGTCGAGGGCGACTGGCTGTCCTCGATCGCGGACAAGCACAACGTCCAGGGCGGCTGGGAGCGGCTGTACGAGCTCAACCGCAGCACCCTGACCGACGGCCCGAACACCATCTACCCGGGCCAGCACCTGACCTTCGGTGACCACGGCCAGACCCAGCAGTCCGCCTCCTCGGACAAGTCCGGCTCGGACTTCACCTGGTTCAACCGCTCGCAGAAGTCCGGTCAGTCCGCGAACGGCGGTTCCGTGAACGCCAAGCCGGTCGCCCAGACCCAGACCCCGGCCGCCCAGGCCCCGGCGCAGGCCCCGGCCGCCAGCGGCAGCATGGCCGCCGCGGTCGCCTTCGCCGAGTCCAAGGTCGGCCAGGCGTACGTCTACGGCGGCACCGGCAACGGCGGCTGGGACTGCTCCGGCCTGACCCAGGCCGCCCTGCGCGCCGCGGGCATCTCCGTCCCGCGCGTCGCCGCCGACCAGGCCGCCGCCAGCACCCACGTCTCGCTGGACAGCCTGCAGCCGGGCGACCTGCTGTTCTGGTCCAACAACGGCAAGGACTCGGGCGTCTACCACGTCGCGATCTACGTCGGTGGCGGCAAGTACGTCGAGGCCGCCAACCCGAGCGCGGGTGTGCGCGAGCAGACCGTCGCCAACTGGGCCCCGGACTTCGCCGGCCGGGTCTGAGCACGGCGAGACGGCTGACGGCAGACAGCTGACAGCTGACAGCTGACAGATTTCAACATCTGTCAGCTGTCATCCGTCGTCCGCAGATCGCGGGCCGTCGGCCGTCGGCCGTCGCCAACCGAACACTGATCACCCGCCACCCCCGGGGAAGAGTCTGGTCGCTCCTCCCCGGGGGTCGCGGCGTATCCCCGTGGTGGAACCGGACCCGAACGGGCATGCTGCTGCTCTGCACCCGAGGAGGAGTCACATGGCCCAGGTCACCGTCACGCTCGACGCGAACCTCGCGATCGACGCGATGATGCTCTCCGGTACCACGAACCCGCAGGACGCCGTCGAACTGGTCCTGCGCGACTACCTGGCCCGCGGCCGCCGCACCGAGGCCCGCACCGGCGACCCGGCCGACGGCAACCGCCTCGCCCAGGACCGCACCGGCGACACCGAGCACGGCTGAGCGCAGTCGAGATCTGCCGAGCGCTGCCGAGCAGGGCCGCGCACAGGCACGCCGAAGGGCCCCGGAGAGCAACTGCCCTCCGGGGCCCTTCCCTCGGCCCTGCGGCCGGCGCTCAGCGCGCGCAGGCCCCGGTGGACCCGCGCATCACCAGCTCCGGCTGGAACATGAACTCGCCGCGCTGGACGGCGTTCCCGCCGACCTCCTCCAGCAGTGCGTCCACCGCCGCCGTGGCCATCGCCTCGACCGGCTGGCGGATCGTGGTCAACGGCGGCTCGGTGAAGGCGATCAGCGGCGAGTCGTCGAACCCGACCACCGACACGTCCTGCGGCACCGACAGGCCGCGCTGCCGCACCGCCCGGATCGCCCCGAGCGCCATCATGTCGCTCCCGCAGACGATCGCCGTGCAGCCCTTGTCGAGCAGCGCGCCGGCCGCCGCGTGTCCGCCCTCCACGCTGAACAGCGTGTGGTGGACGAGGTTCTCGGCCTCCTCCTGGGTGCGCCCGAGCACCTCCCGCATCGCCGCCGTGAAGCCTTCTATCTTGCGCAGCACGGGCACGTACCGGCGCTGCCCGACGGCCAGCCCGATCCGCTCGTGGCCGAGTTCGGCCAGGTGCTGGACGGCCATCCACATCGCGGCCCGGTCGTCCGGCGAGATGAACGGCGCGTCGATCTTCTCGCTGAAGCCGTTGATCAGCACGAACGGCACCCCGCGCCCGGCCAGTCGCGCGTAGCGGTCGTGGTCGGCCGTGGTGTCGGCGTGCAGTCCGGAGACGAAGACGATGCCCGCCACGCCCCGGTCGACCAGCATCTCCACCAGTTCGTCCTCGGTGGATCCGCCCGGTGTCTGGGTGCACAGCACCGGCGTGAAGCCGTGCCGGCTGAGCACCTGCTCGATCACCTGCGCCAGTGCCGGGAAGATCGGATTGCTCAACTCCGGTGTGATCAGCCCGATCAGCCCGGCGCTGCGCTGGCGCAGCCGGGTCGGACGCTCGTAGCCGAGCACGTCGAGCGCGGCCAACACCGTCTGCCGGGTGGCGGCGGAGACGTTCGCCTTGCCGTTGAGCACGCGGGAGACGGTGGCTTCGCTGACCCCCGCCTGTGCCGCGATGTCTGAGAGTCGCGCCGTAGTCACGGTCCCAGAGCCTATTGCAACCACGTCAGACCGCCCACCAGCCGGTGCTGTCCGGAGCGAGCACCGTCTCGCCGCCGTCCACCACGAGGTCGGCCGAGGCGAGCAGCAGGGTACCCGGGGCCGCGATCCGCACCGGCTCGCCGGTGGTGTTCACGGTGCACACGAAGGACCCGCGGCGGAAGGCGAGGGTGCCCTCGGGGCCGTCCAGCCACTCGACCTCCGTGCCGGCGCCGAGGTCGGCCGTCGCCCGGCGGAGGGCCAGGGCGCTGCGGTAGAGCTCCAGGGTGGAGGACGGGTCGCCGGTCTGCGCCTCGACGCTCAACTCCGCCCAGGCGGCGGGCTGCGGCAGCCAGGACGGCCCGCCGGCCACCGGGCCGAAGCCGTACGGGGCCTCGGTGCCGGACCACGGGATCGGGACGCGGCAGCCGTCGCGGTAGCCGTCCTGTCCGGCCTGGCGGAAGAACGACGGGTCCTGGCGCACCTCGTCGGGCAGGTCGGTGACGTCGGGCAGGCCGAGCTCCTCGCCCTGGTAGACGTACGCGGAGCCGGGCAGCGCGAGCATCAGCAGGGTGGCGGCACGGGCGCGGCGCAGACCGAGCTCGCGGTCGCCGGCGGTGCGGATCTGGGTGCCGAGGCCGGGCTCGTTGCCGAAGCGGGTGGCGTGCCGGGTGACGTCGTGGTTGGACAGCACCCAGGTGGTGGGGGCGTCGACCGGACGCATCGAGTCGAGCGAGAGGTCGATCACCTCGCGCAGCGCGGCGGCCTCCCAATCGGTGCCCAGGTACTGGAAGTTGAAGGCCTGGTGCAGCTCGTCGGGGCGGACGTAGTTGGCGGTGCGCTGGACGGTCGGGGTCCAGGCCTCGGCGACGCCGATCCGCTGGCCCGGGTACTCGTCGAGGATCTTGCGCCAGCTGCGGTAGATCTCGTGCACGCCGTCCTGGTCGAAGAACGGCATGACGTCGTTGCCGAGCAGCTTGAGCTGGTCGGAGCCGCCGAGGTCGGGCAGGCCGGGGGCCTTGACCAGGCCGTGGGCGACGTCGATGCGGAAGCCGTCCACGCCCATGTCGAGCCAGAACCGCAGGATCGAGCGGAACTCGTCGGCGACGGCGCGGTTCTCCCAGTTGAAGTCGGGCTGCTCGGGGGCGAACAGGTGCAGGTACCAGTCGCCGGGGGTGCCGTCCGGGTTCTCGGTGCGGGTCCAGGCCGGGCCGCCGAAGATGGACTCCCAGTCGTTGGGCGGCAGTTCGCCCTTCTCGCCCTTGCCGGGACGGAAGTGGTAGCGGTCGCGCAGCGGGGAGTCGGGGCCCTCGCGCAGGGCGCGCTGGAACCACTCGTGCTGGTCCGAGGAGTGGTTGGGGACCAGGTCGACGATGATCCGCAGCCCCAGCCCGTGGGCGTCCCGGATCAGGGCGTCGGCGTCCAGCAGGGTGCCGAACATCGGGTCCACCGCGCGGTAGTCGGCGACGTCGTAGCCGGCGTCCGCCTGCGGCGAGGCGTAGAACGGCGAGAGCCAGACGGCGTCCACGCCCAGGTCGCGCAGGTACGGCAGACGGCTGCGGATACCGGGCAGGTCGCCCATGCCGTCGCCGTTGGAGTCGGCGAAGCTGCGCGGGTACACCTGGTAGATGACCGCGTCCCGCCACCAGTCTCTGTGCACGCCGCCCGCCGCAGGAGCCGGGGTGGCCGCCTCGTGAGCGGTGTCGGCGACAGGCCGGGAGGTGTCGGCCAGGTTCTGGGTCATGGACGGTATCCCTTGGGGATCGGAGGAGCGGGGGGCCTTGCGCGCGAGGTGTGTCGCGGCAGGCGTCACGACTTGGAGGCACCGGCGGTCAGGCCGGTGACCAGGTGGCGCTGCACCAGGTAGAAGAAGGCCGCGGACGGGATCGCGATCAGCACGGCGGTGGCAGCCATCAGGTTCCACTGGGCGTCGTGCTCGCTGACGAAGGTCTGCAGGCCGACGGCCAGCGTGTACTTGTCCGAGCTGAGCATGAACGTCGAGGCGAACGGCACCTCGGCCCAGTAGGTGAGGAAGGAGTAGAAGGCGGCGACGGCCAGGCCCGGGCGGGCGAGCGGCAGCACCAGCCGCCAGAAGGTGCCGAACGGGGTGAGCCCGTCGACCCGGCCGGCCTCGTCGATCTCCACCGGGATGGTGTCGAAGTAGCCCTTCAGCAGCCAGGCGCAGTACGGCACGGTGGTGGTCGAGTAGACCAGGATCAGACCGGTGTAGCTGTCCAGCAGGCCGAGTTCGGAGAGCATCGTGTACATCGGCACGATGAGCACCGCGATCGGGAACATCTGGGTCACCAGCAGCGACCACATCAGCGGCTTGTGTCCGGGGAACTTCATCCGGGAGACGGCGTAGCCGGTGGTGGCGGCGAGCATGACGCCGAACACGGTGGTGATGCCGGAGACCAGCAGGGCGTTGCCGAACCAGGTGAAGAAGTCGGTGTCGGACAGCACGTGCTGGTAGTTCGACAGCGTCAGCTTGTCGAAGATCTGGCCCGGGTGGAGGTAGTCGGTCTTGTCCGGGCCGAGTGAGACGAAGAGGATCCACGCGACCGGGAACAGCGCGATCAGGCTGGCCACGATCAGGGTGCCGTGGGACAGCGCCCGGACCAGCGGGCTGCTCTCGCCGCGGCGGCGGACCTTGGCCGGCCGGGCGGCCGGGGCGGCGGTCGCCGCGGGGGCCGGGCGTTCGGTGGTGGTGCTCATCGGGGTTACCTGCCTTCGTGGGTCAACTGGGTCCGGGGCCTCAGCCGTTGGCCTGCTCGTTGCGGGCGAGCCAGCGCCGGTAGAAGGCGGTGAAGACGATCAGGATGGACAGCAGGATCACGCCGTACGCGGCGGACTGCGCGTAGTCCCGGGGGATCTGGCCGAAGCCGAGGCGGTAGGCCCAGGTGACCAGCAGCTGGGCGTCGGGCGCACCGGTGCCGAACAGCAGGAAGATGACGTTGAACTGGTTGAACGTCCAGATCACGCCGAGCAGGACGACGGTGGAGGAGACGCTGCGCAGCCCGGGCATGGTGACGTGGCGGAAGCGCTGCCAGGGGGTGGCGCCGTCCATCTCGGCGGCCTCGTAGAGCTCGGCCGGGATCGACTGCAGGCCGCCGAGCAGCGAGATCATCATGAACGGCACGCCGGCCCAGGTGTTGACCAGGATCGCGGCCGCCTTCTGCGCCCACGGGTCGGTGAGCCAGCCGGGCTCGGGCAGGTGCAGGGAGGAGAGGATCCCGTTGACGACGCCGCCGTCGGAGAGCATCAGGCGCCAGGAGAAGACCGTGACGAAGGTGGGCACGGCCCAGGGCAGGATGAGCATCATCCGGTAGAAGGCGCGCCCGCGCAGCTTCTTGTTGAGCAGCAGGGCGAGGCCCAGGCCGAGGGTGTAGTGCAGGAAGACGCAGATCGCCGTCCAGGCGATGGTCCAGACGAAGTGCGACCAGAAGCGGTCGTACGAGCCGGGGCCCCACAGGATGTCGGCGTAGTTGTGGAAGCCGACGAAGTTGTAGCTGGCCGGGATCTCGTTGACGCCGATCGTGCGGGCGACGTTGAGGCTGTTGGCGTCGGTGAGGGTGAGCCAGATGCCCTCGACGAGCGGGTAGAGCACCAGCACGCCGAGCACCAGGACGACCGGGGCGATCATCGCATAGGCGTACCAGTGCTTGGCGTAGGAGCGCTTGACGCGTTCCAGCAGGCCCGGACGCTGCTCGCGCTCCCGGCTGCCCTTGCCGGTGGCGCCCTGCACGGCGACTGACATCGTTTGCACCTTCTCGGGGGGATTCTCGGGGGAGGCCGACGGCCCGGCCCGTCGGGGAGGCGACGGATGACGGCGGACAACTGACAGATGATGAAATCTGTTCTCTGTTATCCGTTCGCCGTCATCCGTCAGCCGTCATCCGACGGACCGGGCACGGGGACTACTTGGCGAAGCCCGGCAGGAGCTTGGCGTAGTCGGTGGCGACGGTGTTCAGCGCGTCCTGGGTACCGGTGCCCTGGACGGCCTTGCCCAGGTTGGTGCCCAGCGAGGCGAACAGCGAGCTGTACTCGGGCAGTTCGGGGCGCGGCTTGGCGCTGCTCAGGATGCCCTGGAAGCCGGCGATGCCCGGGTCGGCCTTGACGTCGGCGGTGAAGGCGTCGGAGCGGGTCGGCAGGGTGGAGTTCTTCTGCGCGATGAACGCCTGGCTCTCGGCCGAGGTCATGAAGGCGGCGAACTTCTCGGCGGCGGCCTTGTGGGCCTTGTCGGCACCGGCGTAGACGGCGATGTTGTGACCGCCGGTCGGGGCGCCGGCCTTGCCCGCGGAGCCGCCGGGGACGGCCGCGATGCCGAGGTTGGTCTTGTCGGCGAAGGCCGAGCCCTTGTAGATGTTGGTGATCTCCCAGGGGCCCTGGATGATCGCCGCGACCTTGCCGCTGTTGAAGGCGTCCATCATGTGCGCGTAGGCGTCGGTGGTGACGTCGGCCTTGGCGGTGCCGGGCGAGGTGAACATCGACTTGTAGGTCTCGACGGCCTTGACGGCCTCCGGCGAGGTGACGGTGATCTTCTTGCCGGCGGCGTCGACGGTGTCGGTGCCCTCGCCGAACAGGAACGGCATCGCGTAGTAGCCGTCGGCGGCCTTCAGCCAGAAGCCGTCCACGCCCGCCTTGTCCTTGACGGCGGCGGCGTCGGCCTTCAGCTCGTCCCAGGTCTTCGGCGCCTCGGTGATGCCGGCCTTGGCGAACAGCTCCTTGTTGTAGAGCAGGCCCAGGGTGTCGGTGACCAGCGGGACGCCGTACAGCTTGCCCTCGTACTTGGCCTGCTGGATCAGGCTGGGCTGGAAGGCGGAGGTGTCGGCGGCGGCCGGGGTGCCGTCCAGCGGCTCCAGGTAGCCGGCCTTGGCGAAGGCGGCGGTCCAGCCGACCTCGGAGCGGAACACGTCCGGAGCGCCCTTGGCCCCCATGGCGGTCTGGAGCTTGTTCTGCGCCTGGTCGAACGGGACGTTGACGAAGTCGACCTTGATGTTCGGGTTGGCGGCCTCGAACTTCTTGACGAGCTCCTGGTAGTTCGGCGCCTCGTTGGTGGCGTTCGAAGTGTCCCAGTACGTGAGGGTGACCGGCCCGTCGGCCTTGCCGTCCGAGCTGGAGCCGCTGCTGCCACAGGCAGCCATCGAGACCGCGAGGGCCACAACGAGGGCAGAGGCCGCGATGCCACGCCGCATGAGAACTCCTTGGGAGGGTGGGGGTGCCCGAGATCTTCGGAGACAGGCGCATAATGGCTGCCTCGTGCCGACCGCATCCTTGCTGCCGTCGGGCTGGAAGGAAGTTAACAGCGGTGAAAGATCGACGGAAAGTCCTTGCAGCAAGTTTCTGCAAGAAACGGGGATCGTTACATCCGCGTGTCCTGGACGTTGCCACTCGGTAGTTGACGCCCACGCCGATTGCCCCGGTTCGTCCGATTCGGACCGCTGCCGGGTGGCCGACGGAACCACCGTGCGTGGCTGAAAGCCGCCTGGCGCAGACTGGACGCATGCGCATCAGGACCGTCACCGAGGACGAACTTCCGCTGCTCGCCGAGCTGGAACGGGCCGCCGGCGCCCCCTTCGCCGCGATCGGCATGCCGGAGGTCGCCGAGGACGAGCCCCCGGCCCCGGAGGAGCTGGCGCACTACCTGCAACGGGGCGTCGCCCTGGTCGCCGAGGCCCCCGACGGCACGATCGCCGCCTACCTGCTGGCCGAGCCCGTGGACGGCGCGATGCACATCGAGCAGGTCTCCGTCCACCCCGACCACGCCCGCCGCGGCATCGGCCGGGCGCTGATCGAGCACCTCGCCGGGACCACCGACGCCCCGGCGCTCACCCTCACCACCTTCGCCGAGGTGCCCTGGAACGCCCCCTACTACGCGCGCTGCGGCTTCCGCCCGCTGAGCGACGCCGAGGTCACCCCGGGCCTGCGCGAGATCCGGCGCCAGGAGGCCGAGCACGGCCTGGACCGCTGGCCCCGGCTCTGCATGCGCCGGGACCTGCGGCCGTGATCCTGCCCGCGGCCCTGCCGTTGGCCGGGGCCACAGCTGCGGGCAGGTCCCCGGCCCTGACCGTGACGGGCTAGTTCGGGTCCCCGGCCCTGACCGTGACGGGCTAGTTCGTCCCCAGCCGCAGCACGGTCGTGGAGCGGAACTCCTCCCCCGGCCGCACCACCGTGCTCGGGAACGCCGGGTGGTGCGGGGAGTCCGGGAAGTGCTGGGTCTCCAGCGCGACCCCGGCGAACGGCCCGTACGGGACGCCGCTCGCACCGGTGACCGCGCCCTGGAACTTGTTCGCCGTGTAGACCTGGACGCCCGGCTCGGTGGTCAGCACCTCCAGGGTGCGGCCGCTGACCGGGTCCTCCAGCAGCGCCGCCCGCGCCGGGCTGCCGTCCGCGGGCCGCTCCCGCAGCACCCAGTTGTGGTCGTAGCCGCCGGGCCCGACCAGCTGCGGGTGCCGGTCGTGCACCGACTTGCCGATCGGCGTGGCCACCGTGAAGTCGAACGGCGTGCCGGCCACCGGCTCCGTCCGCCCGGTCGGGACCTGACGCTCGTCGGCCGGGGTGTACTCGTCGGCGTCCAGGGTCAGCAGGTGGCCGAGGACGTCGCCGTTGCCTTCACCCGCGAGGTTGAAGTACGCGTGGTTGGTCAGGTTGACGACGGTCGGCTTGGTGGTGACCGCGCGGTAGGCGATCACCAGCTCGCCGGAGGCGTCGAGCGTGTAGTCGACGGTCACGTCCAGGGCGCCGGGGAAGCCCTGGTCGCCGTCCGGGCTGTGCAGCCGCAGCCGCACCCCGCCCTCCACCGCCTCGGCCTCCCACATCCGGTGCGCGAAGCCGTCCGGCCCGCCGTGGATGGTCATGCCGCCGCCGGTGGGGGCGAGCGGGTACTCCTCGTCGTCGACGGTGACCGACGAGCGGTCGATCCGGTTGGCGTACCGGCCGACCACCGTGCCGTAGTGCCGGGCCGGGCCCAGGAGCTGGGCCAACTCGTCGCTGGAGAGCAGCAGTTGCGCGGAGCGGCCGGAACGGTCCGGTGCGCTCAGGGTGTGCAGGGTGGCACCGAGGTTCAGCACGCTCGCCTCGTACGGACCGGCCGTGAGCGTCCAGCGCTCGATCGCGGCGCCCGCGCCCGAGGGTTCGAGGTGTTCGTGTCGAACACTGGTGGCCTCGCTCGCCATGGCCTGCTCCTCACTGTCGGCCGGAGCACTCCGCGCCCGGCCGCTTCCTGGTCCGTCGAGGGTGCCTCGGCAGCCCCGTCTCCGTCAGCCTATCGACGGCGGCGGCCACCCGGGCGCAGCGGCACCGGCGCGCTCCGCCCTTACGCTGTACCCGCCCTGACCGACCGCCACCTGCCACGGCCGCCATCGCCCACCACTGCCACCACCGCACGACAAGCCGCCCCACAAGGAGCGGCCGCACGACGAGCCACCGCCGCGCGGACCGCCGCCCCCCTACTCCTCGTCCTCCGCCCGGCTCGCCTCCCGCTGCTGCTGCAGCCCGAGCGCCGAGGCCAGCCCGTCCGGCCCGCTCCCCGCCTTGCGGTAGACGGCCGCCAGCCGCCTGTTCACCAGGCTGATGTGCAGGCCGAGCTCCTCGGCGATCCGCTGCGGCGGCAGGCCCTGCACCGCCTGCCGGGCGACCTCCAGTTCCGGGCCGCTGAGCGTGTCCAGGGTGTCCCGGAAGTCGCGCAGCCCGAGCCGGTTGGGCCGCAGGCCGTAGTTGGCCAGCTCCCGCCGCGCCTGTTCGACCAGCCCCTCCGCCGAGCAGTGCTGGGCCAGCTCGATGCCCTGGTACAGGTACTCCTGGGCGTCCTCCAGCCGCCCGACCCGGCGCAGCGCGGCGCCGAGGTCGACCAGTGCGACGGCGTGCTCGTAGCCGGCCGGGGACTGTCCGAGGTGCATCACGGCCTGCTCCAGCAGCTCGACCGCCTGCTGGCCGTCCTCGACGTACGCCTGAAGCCGCAGCGCGCTGCCGATCGCCGAGGCGGTGCCGAAGGTGCGGGCGTGCCGGACGGCCGTCTGGGCGTACTCGCGGGCGCGCTCGGGCTCGTCCTCCGCGATCGCGACTGCGAGGTGGCCGGCCCAGGGCGCCCAGACGGTGTTGCGCCAGCCGCGGATCTCCAGCTGGGTGCCGGCCTCGGTGAGCGCGGCGGCCGCGCCCGCGTGCCGGCCCTTGGCGATCAGCAGCTTCCCGTACAGCGAGGCCGCGTCCGGCAGCACCATGGCGGTCGCGTGGTACGGCGGGTGGAAGCCGAAGTCGTTGGCCAGCTCCCAGGCCTCGTCGACCCGGCCGCGGGCGATCAGGGTGTCCACCAGCACGCCGACCGCGTCCCAGGCCAGCGGCAGCCTCTGCCCGATCCGCTCGGAGATGCGGTACGCCCGGCGCAGGAAGTCCTCGGCCTCGGCGAGCAGGCCGCGGCGGAACCGGGCCAGCCCCATCAGGAAGTACGCGAAGCCCCGGTGGGCTCCGCTCCAGCCGGCCACCTCGAACTGGATGATGGCGTCGGCGGCCAGTCGCTCGGCCTGGGCGACGCGGTCGTTGTAGATGTACGTGAGGCCGAGCATCGAGGGCAGTTCGAAGCCCCAGGTGGTGTCGGTCCAGCCGAGGCCCTTGGGCAGCCGGCCGCCGTCGAGCACCCTGTCGGCGAGGGCGAGCGCGTCGGCGGAGGGGGCGCCGCGCAGGGTGAGGTCCCAGGCCCGCATGGCGAGCACGGCCCGGTCGGCGGCTTCCTGGCCGGTCAGGCTGCCGCACATCGCGCCGAGCCGGGCGGAGCGGCCGGGGCCGTCCTCCTCGGACTTGCGGAAGGCGTGCCACATGAACGAGGCGGCCTGCAGCCGCTGTCGCCCGGCCGGGTCGTCGGTGAGCTGCGCCTCGTCCTGGCAGACCAGGGCGGCCTGGCGCAGCTCGCCGCTGTGCGCGAGCACCTCGGAGAGCCGGAAGGTGGCGTCCACCCGCAGTTCGGGGCGCAGCGGCACCTCGTCCGGGTCGAGGGCGAGCTTGAGCTGGTTGACGGTGGCGACGGGGTCGGTCAGCAGGGCGGAGCAGCCGAGTTCGTAGAGCACCTCGGCCTTGATCTCGTCGGCGGGCGGCTCGTTGAGCGCGCGGTGCAGGCAGCGCTGGGCGGCCTCGGGGGCGCCGATCAGCTGGTGTTCGACGGCGGCGCGGCGCAGCTTCTTGACGATCCGGTCGTCGCCCTCGCCGGAGTGGGTCTCGACCAGGTGGCGGGAGGCGGCGAGCAGGCCGAGTCCGGCGTTCTCGATCTCGACGGCGGCGATGCCGTGCATGCCGAGGCGGGTGGCGTCCGGCATGGTGTTGTAGATCGAGCTGGCGATCAGCGGGTGGACGAATTCGAGGTTCCCGTTGGGGGCCTGGGTGAGCACGCGCTGCTTGCGCAGCTGCTTGATGGAGTCGCGGGCGCCCTCGGTGCTCTGGGTGGAGATCCGGGTGGCGAGGTCGACCCTGATGTCGGTGCCGAGCATGGCGCAGGCCCAGGCGAAGCGCAGGGTGCTGGCGCCGAGCCGGTCCAGCCAGCTCTTGAGGGTCATCCCGGTGGCGTCGACGGCGAGTTCGCGCAGCTGCCGGGAGTTCTCCTCGACCGGTTCGAGCTCCTGGTCGCGGACCTGGTCGAGGAGGGCGACGACCTCGAAGGGGTTGCCGTTGACGACGTTCCAGAACTCGTAGCAGAAGGCGTCCTCGGCCTTGGGGCCGAGTTCGGCGCGGATCATGTCGGTGACGGAGCTGAGGTTGAGCCGGTTGAGCTCGTGCTTGCGGCCCTTGAGGCCGATGATGTCCCGGCGGAACTCCTGGGTCGCGACGGGCCAGTCGTTCTCGTCCTCGCGGAAGGCGAAGACCAGCAGGACGGGCAGTTCGCTGGAGCGGACGGCGAACTTGGCGAGCCAGGAGAGGGATTCCGCGTCGGCCCAGTGCAGGTCGTCGACGATCATCACCATCGGCGCGCGGCGCGGGGCGAGCTGGGTGAGGACGTAGTCGAGGCCGTCGCGCACGCCCTGCGGGTCGAGGCGGCGGGCACCGGCCTTGGGCTGCTTGAGGCCCATGGCCGGTCCGACGACCTCCTCCCAGGTGCCCATGACCTGGCGGAACACGTCCGGCGCCAGGTCGGTGAGCACCGGCTGGAGCAGCTGGCGCAGCACGTGGTACGGCTCCTTGAACTGGCGTTCGCCGCCTCGGGCGAACAGCACGGTGGCGCCGTCGCGCAGCTTGGCGATCCGTCGGACCTCCTGCAGCAGGCTGGTCTTGCCGATGCCGGGGCGGCCGGAGAACGCGAGCAGGTCGCCGATCTCGGTGCCGCCGGCGGCGAATTCGCGGCAGAGCCGGTCGACGGCGTTCTCCACCGAGCGCAGTTCGGCGTCCCGGTCGCGCAGTCGGACGCGGGGCGCGGTACCGTCACCGTCGCGCCCGGAACCGGCCCCCGCCCGAAGTTCGTTCTCCTGCTCGGTCACCGTCGCGCCTCCGCCTCGCCCGATCGCGTCACAGCTCCATCACTGCGTGGAGCCGAGGTTAGCGCTGCGTGGGCCTCACTGTGCGCCATTCGTGCAGGCTGGGACGGACGGTGAGGGTTCGGAGAGCTTGCCAAGGGCAATTGCCCTATATCCCTAACGTCCGATCATTACATCAGATACCCTACGGCACTCAGGCAAAGATGATCTTGCGAACCCCACCCTCACCATCTCAGCCTCCCCGTGTCAACTCCCCCCACAGACAGTGCTCGAACCACAAGCGCCCCCACCCTCCGCTGCACCGGGAGTCCGATGTCTGACGACACCTCACTTCAGATTCCGTTCCCGCACCGCCGCAGTCCGCACGGCCCTCTCGCCACCGCACTGCACCGCGACTGGCTGATCCGGCACCCCCTGCTGCCCGACGCCGACCACCCCGGCTACGCGCACTGGGAGGTGGTCGACCTCGCCGCGCTGGGCTACCCCGACGCCGGGCCGACCGAACTCGCCCTGGCTGCCGACCTGATGGGCTTCTACTTCCTCTTCGACGACCAGTTCGACGGCCCGCTCGGCCGCCGCCCCTCGGAAGTCGCTCCGATCTGCGAACGCCTGATCGCCGTCCTGCACGGCGCCCGCCCCGACCAGGGCTCCCCGGTCGAAACCGCGTTCGCCGACCTGTGGAGCCGCAGCGTGCAGGGCATGCCCGCGCGCTGGCAGGCGCGCGCCGCGTACAACTGGGAGTACTACCTGGCCAGTCACCCCGCCGAGGCGGCCGGCCGGATCTCCGCCCGACCGCCGGACCGGGACGGCTATCTGGAGCTCAGACGGGGCACCGCGGCGATGGAGACCATCTTCGACATGGTCGAACGCATCGGCCTGTTCGAGGTCCCCGCCGCCGTCCTGCACCACCCGGTGCTCCGTCAACTCCGCCAGCTGGCAGCCGACATACCGTCGCTGAGCAACGACGTCCGGTCCTACCCGCTGGAGGCGCCGCGCGGGGACGTCAACAACCTGGTCATGATCGTCCAGCGCGAGCGCCGCTGCTCGGCCGAGGAGGCGTGCGCGGCGGTCATCGCGGAGGCCCAGCTGATGGTCGAACGCTGCGCCGAGCTGCACGGACGACTCCCCGACGTCTACCGCGAGTTGGGCCTGTCCCGGATAGAGCGGGCGATCGCCCAGCGGTACGCGGACGGGCTGCTCACCTGGCTGGCGGGCTACCTCAGCTGGGAGGCCCGCACCGGCCGGTACCACGCGGTCTGACACCCGCCCGCCGGGCACCCGGCCGTGCGCCTGCCGGGCGCGGCCACCGCACCCGCCCCGCCCGGGGACGGCGAGGTGGACGACCGCACCGACGCCGATGACCACGACGGCGACGACGATCGCATCGACCACGGCGGCGACGCCGACGACCACGACGACGGCGATCGCACCGACCACGGCGACCGCACCGACCCCGACCGCGCCTGCGAGAACGGCCGGAACGCCCACCCTCCGTACGGACGGGTCGCACGGACCGTAGCCGCACCACGCGCCCGGCGGTTATCGTGCTCGACGGCGGGCGCCCCCGGGCGCCCGGCCCGTGTGCGTGTCCATACCCTCCCGCCGGGCCGCCCCGACCGGGCGGTCCGGCGCGCCGCCTCCGGCCGTGCGGTCCGGGCGGCGCCCGACGTCGCGAGGAGACACCAGAGCATGACGGTCTACCAGCCCCCCGGCGCGCCCGGCAGCATCGTCGCCTACCGGTCCCGGTACGAGCACTGGATCGGCGGTGGATGGACGCCCCCGGTGCGCGGCGAGTACTTCGGCGATCCGACCCCGGTCACCGGCGAGGTCTTCACCGAGGTCGCCCGCGGCACCGCCGAGGACGTCGAGGCCGCCCTGGACGCGGCCCACGCCGCCGCCCCCGCCTGGGGCCGCACCCCGGCCGCCGAGCGGGCCCAGGTGCTGCTGCGGGTCGCCGACCGGATGGAAGCCAACCTGGAGAAGCTGGCCGTCGCGGAGAGCTGGGAGAACGGCAAGCCGGTGCGCGAGACGCTGGCCGCCGACCTCCCGCTCGCCATCGACCACCTGCGCTACTTCGCCGGTGCACTGCGCGCCCAGGAGGGCAGCCTCTCCCAGCTGGACGAGGACACCGTGGCGTACCACTTCCACGAGCCGCTGGGCGTGGTCGGGCAGATCATCCCGTGGAACTTCCCGATCCTGATGGCGATCTGGAAGCTCGCGCCGGCGCTCGCGGCCGGCAACGCGGTGGTGCTCAAGCCCGCCGAGCAGACCCCGGCCTCGGTGCTGCTGCTCGCCGAGCTCACCGCCGACCTGCTGCCGCCCGGCGTGCTCAACATCGTCACCGGCTTCGGCGAGGAGGCCGGCGCCCCGCTCTCCGCCAGCCCGCGGATCCGCAAGCTCGCCTTCACCGGCGAGACCTCCACCGGCCGGCTGATCTCCCGCGCGGCGGCCGAGAACCTGATCCCGGTCACCCTGGAACTCGGCGGCAAGAGCCCCAACGTGTTCTTCGCGGACGTCGCCGACGCCTCGGACGCCTTCTACGACAAGGCCATCGAGGGCTTCGCGATGTTCGCCCTCAACCAGGGCGAGGTCTGCACCTGCCCCAGCCGGGCACTGATCGACTCCTCGATCTACGAGCGGCTGCTCGCCGACGGCCTGCAGCGGGTGCGCGCGATGCGCCAGGGCGACCCGCTGGACACCGAGACCCAGGTCGGCGCCCAGGCGAGCGCCGAACAGCTGAAGAAGATCCTCTCCTACTTCGAGATCGGCCAGGCCGAGGGCGCCAAGGTCCTCACCGGCGGAGAGCGCGCCGACCTCGGCGGCGCCCTGGCCGGCGGGTACTACGTGACGCCCACCGTGTTCGAGGGCGACAACTCGATGCGGGTCTTCCAGGAGGAGATCTTCGGCCCGGTCGTCTCGGTGACCCGCTTCGACGGCTTCGACCAGGCGGTCGCGCTCGCCAACGACACCCAGTACGGGCTCGGCGCCGGTGTGTGGACCCGCAGCCTCAACACCGCCCACCGGGCCGGACGCGCCATCCAGGCGGGCCGGGTCTGGACCAACTGCTACCACGCCTACCCGGCCCACGCGGCCTTCGGCGGCTACAAGAACTCCGGCATCGGACGGGAGAACCACAAGGCGCTGCTGGAGCACTACCAGCAGACCAAGAACCTGCTGGTCAGCTACTCCACCGACGCGGTCGGCTTCTTCTAGGCCGAAAGGCTCCGGACCGACAGGCTCCGGACCGAAAGGCTCCGGACCGACAGGCTCCGGACCCAGAAGCTCCGGGCCGACAGGCTCCGGGCCGAAAGGCGGAGCGGGAGACCGGCCCCGGCCTCCCGCTCCACCGCCACTCCCCGCGGCGGGCTTTTCGGGCAAATCACCTGGTTCGGGATCTAAGCACATGAATCCTGCCATTTTCCCGACGCGCCGCCGACATGCCCGG
The DNA here is from genome assembly GCF_040303045.1 of Kitasatospora sp. NPDC096140. Lineage (NCBI taxonomy): Bacteria > Bacillati > Actinomycetota > Actinomycetes > Kitasatosporales > Streptomycetaceae > Kitasatospora > Kitasatospora sp. NPDC096140. The sequence goes on along the minus strand of NZ_JBEOUW010000030.1, from coordinate 79,235 downwards.
ACGGACCCCGCGAACGCCTTAGAACAGGACTCCCCGACACCCCTCACCCCCGGGAGTCCCGCATGACCATCGCCGTCTCCAAGCTCTCCGACCCGGCCGTCCGCAACTTCGTCACCGCGATCAACGCGGGCGACCGCCAGGCCTTCCAGGCCACCCTCACCCCCGGCGCGACCATGTCCGACGACGGCTCCGACCGCGACCTGGCGGACTGGACGGAGCGCGAGATCTTCGGTGCCGGCGGCCGGATGGCCGTCCAGACCGAGTCGGACGGCGGCCACGCGCTCGTCGCCAACTTCACCAACGACACCTGGGGCGAGATGCGCACCGCCTGGCGCTTCACCGTCGACGGCGGCAAGATCAGCCGCTTCGAGACCGGCCAGGCCTGAACCGGCAGGCCTGAACCGGCAGGCCTGAACCGGCGGGCCTGAACCGGACCGCCGGGGATCAGGACAGCCCCAGGCACCCCCGCACCGCGCGGATCAGGTTCCGCGAGCGGACGTCCCCGGTGACGCCCGGCTGCATGCCGTTGGTGACGTAGCCGAAGCCCAGCCCCAGCTCCGGATCGGCGAAGCCCAGCGAACCGCCGCGCCCCGGGTGCCCGAAGCTCGCCGGGGAGGCCATCGGCGCGGTCGGGCCGTGCCGCCAGAAGCCCAGGCCGAAGGTGGAGTTGACGATCAGCACCCGGTCCGACCCGCTCACGGCCGGCCCGACCGCGCGGGCCAGCACCTCCGGCCCGAGCAGCGGCGGCAGCAGCGCGCCGGAGCCGTCCGGGCGGTCGGCCGCGCCGATCAGCGCCGCGTAGAAGCGGGCCAGCGAACGGGCGGTGCCGATGCCGCCGGCTCCGGGGATCTCGGCGGCCTGCACCGCCGGGTCGTTGAGATCCACCCCGGGACGCACCGAGGCGAAGGACCGCGCGGTCAGCGAGCCCGGATCCTGGTAGGCGTCCCGGACGGCCTGCTTGGGCCGCAGCCGCAGCCCGCTCGGGCCGGTCCGGGCCGCTTCCGGGGCGGGCAGGTCGACGAGCTTGCCGACCCTCGGCGCCGCCCCGGCGGGCAGCCCGATCCACAGGTCCAGCCCGAGCGGCCGGGCGATCTCCTCGGCGAAGTACTGCCCGATCGTCCGGTCGCTCACCCGCCGCACCACCTCGCCGACCAGCCAGCCGAAGGTGTACGGGTGGTAGCCGTGCGCCGTGCCGGGCTCCCACGCGGGCGCCTGCGCGGCGACGGCGGCGGCCGCGCGCTCCCAGGTGAGCACGTCCTCCAGCCGCAGCGGCACGTCCAGCGCGGGCACCCCGGCCTGGTGCGAGAGCAGCCAGCGCACCGGCACCCCGGCCTTGCCGGCCGCCGCGAACTCCGGCCAGTACGAGGCCACCGGCGCGTCCAGGTCCAGCAGCCCGCGTTCTGCGGCCAGCAGCGCGGTGGTCGCGGTCAGGCCCTTGGTGACCGAGCGCAGCACCTGCGCGGTGTCCGCCGTCCACGGCACCGCCGGCGCGGGCCGCCCGCCGACCTCGGGCCGGGCGTCGCCGCCCCACAGGTCGACCACCTTGCGGCCGTGCACGTACAGCGCGAAGGCCGCGCCCAGTTCGCCGTACTCGACGAAGTTCCGCGCGAAGGCCGCCCGCACGGGCCCGAACCCCTCGGCCGTCTCGCCCCAGATCTCCACCACCGCGCGCCGCCTTCAGACCGTTCCGATCGCCGTCGTCCGCCCGCGTTCGAAAGTTCGTGGAGATCCGTTCGAACCGGGCCCCGAAACCCTAACCTGTTCGTCATGACCAACCCTGCCGAGGAACTGCTGGACGTCGTCGACGAGCACGACCGGGTGATCGGAACAGCCTTGCGCGGGGAGGTCTACCGGCGCGGCCTGACGCACCGCTGCGTCTTCATCCTGGTCCGCGACCCGGCCGGACGGATCTTCGTCCACCGCCGCACCGCCACCAAGCTGTTCGCCCCCGGCGCGTACGACATGTTCGTCGGCGGCGTCGTCGGCTCCGGCGAGACCTACGCCGAGGCCGCCGTCCGCGAGGCCGAGGAGGAACTCGGCGTCCACGGCATCGCCCCGCGCCCGATGTTCAAGTTCCACTACCGCGAGCCCGACGGCGGCAAGCTCAACTGGTGGTGCGACATGTACGAGGCCGAGTGGGACGGCCCGGTCAGCCCGCAGGAGTCCGAGGTCGCCTGGCACACCTGGCTCACCCCGGACGAGCTCGCCGAACGCCTCGCCCGCGACACCTTCGTCCCTGACGGCCGCGAGGCCTACCGCCGCTACCTGGACCTCCGGAGCGCATAGGCCGCCGGGACGGCACCGGGGACCGGACAGCATGGGCCGCCGGACCAGCGCCGGATAGGGTGACGCGCATGGCCTCCCGTACGCCGTCCCCGACGGCCGACCGCGCAGCACGGACCTCCGCAACCGGCCGGGCCGCGGCGGGTGAACGGCCCCGTCGACGGCTGAGCGTGGACGAGCGGCGGGAGCAGCTGATCGCCGTGGCACTGGAGCTGTTCAGCCGGCGGCCGCCGGAGGAGGTGTCGATCGACGACATCGCCGCCGCCGCGGGCGCCTCCCGGCCGCTGGTGTACCACTACTTCCCCGGCAAGCAGGCGCTGTACGAGGAGTCGCTGCGGCGGGCCGGGCGGGAGCTGGCCGCCCGCTTCGAGGAGCCCATGGAGGGGCCGCTGTCCGAGCGGCTCCTCCGCGTGATGGGCCGCTACCTGGACTTCGTCCAGAGCCACGGGCCCGGCTTCGCGGCGCTGCTGCGGGGTGGCTCGGTGGCGGCCAGCGCGGGCACCTCGGCGGTGATCGACGACGTGCGCCGGGCCGCGCAGGAGCAGATCCTGGCCCACCTCGCACTCCCCTCGCCCAGCCCCGGACTGCGGCTGACCGTGCGCGCCTGGATCGCCAACGCCGAGATCACCTCGCTGGAGTGGCTGGGCGAGCGCTCGGTGCCGCTGGAGGAACTCCAACTGCACCTGGTGCAGGAGTTCGTCGCGGCGCTCACCCTCACCGCTGCCCGCGAGCCGGCGCTCGCCGCCGAACTGGCCTCGTTCTTCGCCGCCGAACGTCCGGACGGCCCGACCGGACGCCTGGTCCGGGACCTCGCCGAGCTGTTCGCCGTCCCGGGGATCCTCGACGCGGTCACCGCGCTCGCCACCGCAGCTCCGGCCGACGCGCCCGCCGAGGCGCTCGCCGACGTGCCCACTGACGTGCCCGCCGGGGCGCCCGAGCCTCCCGCGACGGCCCCCGGCCCCGAGACCGGACCGAAGGGCGGACCGGAGGCCGGAACCACCGCCGGTTGACCGCCGAAGCAGTGGTCACCGCGCTGGTCCGAGTGATCATCGGGTCATCCTGCGGTTCGGTCAGGACGGCGGGCTCTGATAGGAATGGGCAGGGATTTGACGGCGCGCCGCCGCGGCGGGCCCGGTCCCACCCGAACCACCGACGGCAGACGGAGCAGAGCGGGGGGCTCACCAGTTGACCCAGGACGTCCAGTTCAGTGCGGAGGCCAACCCCTTCGCGGCAGCCGAGCAGGTCTGCGCGACCCTCGGCACGCTCACCGACGCCCTCTTCGACGAGCAGACCTCGCGCCACCCGGCGGCCTCGCTGAGCGCGCTGCGCACGAGCGCGCACCCCGCCGCCGAGGCACTGTTCGGCCTGCCGCTCGCCCCCAACGGCCCGGTGCACGCCGCCGTCGACCGGCTCGGCACGGTGATCACCGCGGGCTCCGCGCGTCCCGGTACCGGCGCGCGGATCGCCGACCGGGTCATCGACGCCCTGCAGTCCCGCTACGGCGGCGGACCGGTGCGCGGCGCCATCGCCGACCGGGGCACCACCTCGGCCGCACTGTTCCAACTGCCGGTCACCGGCGAGTTCGCCGATGCCAAGCTGCGCCCACCGTTCGCCCCGGCGCTGGCCGCGCTGGCGGCCGGACAGCAGACCCGGCAGCCGGTCGAGCTGCCCACCGGCGCGGGCGCCGAGGTCCGGCTGGTCGTCCCGCCCGGCTTCCACCCGCTCACCTCCCCCGGCGGTCCCCCCGGCGTCTCCGCCCGTACGGTGCCGCTGCTGCCCGCCGACGCCGACCCGGCCGACCGGGCCACCGTGGCGTCGGCCGCGGAGCTGTCCGGGCACCTGGCGGAGGTCGCCGAGGAACTGTTCAGCGCCACCGGCACCGAAGGGCGCCGCGACTTCGCGGTGATCTCCGCCACCCTGGCCGACCTGATCCGTGACGCGGGCGTCGCGTACGCGGGCGTCTGCGCCCTGCAGCTCGACGACCGCGCCTCGGACGCCGCCCTCGTCGTCTCCCTCACCCGGCACCCGCTGCCGATCACCGCGCTCGCCACCGAGCTGGCCACGGTCCGGCGGCACGCCGAGGTGTGGACGGTGCTGCTGCCGGCCGGACCGGCCGCCGTCCTGGTCGAGGGCCGGACCGTGCCGGTGCCGGGTTCCCTGGCGGCCGACGGGCAGCGGCGCTGGGTGGTCACCTCGGCTGTCCAGGCCTTCATCCCGCTGCCGGACGGCGCGACCGTGCTGTGCGCCCAGTTGTCCACGGCACGGCCGGAGGACTGGGAGCTGTACACGGAGGCGTTCGCGGAGCTGCTGAAGAGCATCCAGTTCGGATGGGACGGCGAGCCCGCGCCCACCGCGGCGATGGGTGACGCGGTGCCGGCCGTCGTCCCGGCGACCGCTCCCGCCCAGGAGCCCGCCCAGCCGCCGGTCTCGGCACCGGTCCTGGCGCCGGCCGCCGTTCCCGTCGAGGCGGAACGGGCGGACCGGGTGGAACAGGTGGAACAGCGGGCGGCGGACGAGCCTGCGGAGGTGCCGGTGCACCTGCGCGGTACGCCGGTGCGCGTCCCGCCCGCGGACTTCAACCCCTTCGCCCCGGTCGCCGAGTCGGCCGCCGCCGAGGCCGCGCAGGCCAGGCAGGCCCCGGACGACCGTCCGAAGGGCACCCCGGTCATGATCCCGCCGCCGGACTTCGACCCCTTCGCCCCGGAGGCCCTCACGGGTACACCGGGCGACGCGCCGACCGCCCGGCCCGTGGGTGCGCCTGCGGTCGCCGACCCGTTCGGTACGACGGTCGCGGCCGAGCAGAAGGACGACCCGTTCGGCACCACCCTCGCCTCGCAGGGCCCGGCCGTCCCGCCGCCGCCGTCGACCCCGCCGGTCGTCCCGGCGCCCGTCGTGGCCGCCGCGCCCGCCCCGGCCATGACCGCGGGCGACGAGGGAGCGCCCCGCAAGGGCACGCCGGTCATGATCCCGCCGCCGGACTTCGACCCCTTCGCGATGTCGGACTTCTCGGCCACCGCGCCGGTGGAGGAGGCGAAGCCCGCGGCGGAGGCGAACGACGCGGTGCCGGAGCACCGGCCGTTCGGCTGAGCGGGTAGCGGGCAGCGGGTAGCGGGCAGTCGGCGACAACGGGTAACAGCTGACAGATTTCAGATTTCGTTCGCTGAACTCTGAAATCTGTCAGCTGTTCCCTGCCAGCTGTTCTCTGTCACCCGTCCCCCGGCCCCGTCGCCCGTCAGCCGCCCTCCTCAGGCGCGCCGCCGCTCGATCGCCGCCTCGATCCCGTCCAGCATCCGCGCCATCCCGAACTCGAACAGCGCCTCCAGGCTCAGGTCGATCTCCGGCCCCCGGTTCATCGCGTCGAACATCGGGAACCGCTCCGGGTCCGACATCAGCCGATCGTGGTCCTCGTCGCCCAGGCGGTCCATCCACTCGTCGGCGGACAGCCCGCTGTCCTGCTCGGCCTGCGCCTCCCGCTCGAAGTGGACCGCCAACCCGCACACGAACGCCGCCAGCGCGACGGAGGCCTGGGCGATCTCCTCCCAGCTCAGCCCCAGCCCCGACAGCGCGGCCATCGACCGTTCGGTGTGCAGGGCCGCGTCCGGCGCCAGCACCGGCCGGGTGAAGGACATCGTGGACGCCAGCCACGGGTGCCGCCGGTAGATCCGCCACTGCAGCCGCGCGACGGCCTCCAGGCCCTCCCGCCAGTGCGACGCGGGCGGCTCGGGCAGCGGCTGCTCACCGAAGGCCACGTCCATCATGAGCCGCAACAGCTCGTCCTTGCCCGGCACGTGCCGGTAGAGCGACATCGTCGCGACCCCGAGGTCCGTCGCGACCCTGCGCATCGACAGCGCCGCCAGCCCCTCCGTGTCCGCGACCCGGACGGCCGTCGCCACGATCCGCTCCCGGGTGAGCTCGCGGTCACCCCCGGCCCGCGCCCGCCGGACCCCGGGCACCCCCGAGGCCCCCGAACTCCCCTGCGCCTCGCCCGCTCGCTCCCCGCCAGCCCTCGCCCCGCCGGCGCTCACCCCGGCTGCTCGCTCCCCGGCAGCCCCCGCCCCGGCAGTCCTCGCGCCCGGAGCCTTCGCCCCGACCACCACCGTCCCCACCCCGGGGACGGCCCGGACCAGCCCCTCCTCCCGGAGGCGGCTCAGCACCTTGGTCGCCGTGGCCATCGCCACGCCCCACTCCCGGGTGATCCGCCGGGTCGACGGCACCCGCTCGCCCGGCGCCAACTCCCCTGCCACGATGCGCCGTCGAAGTTCGGCCGCGATCCGCTCCGAGGGAGTCCCGCTCTCAGCCACCACCCACCACCGCCCGCCAGACCATCAACCACCCCGGGGGGAAGCCCGATCGGGGCACCCCACCCGGACGATCACTGCCAACAGCCCGCCCCGCAGGCCGAGTCGGCTCTCAGCCGACGCGCCGCGCCAGGTGCACCACGTCCGGCACTCCCCGGGACACCGGGATCTCGTGCGTCACCACGTCCGAGAAGCCCGCCGCCCGCAGCGCCTCCTCGAAGGCCACCGACGGCTGCGCACTCCACACCGCCAGCACCCCGCCCGGCTGCAGCCGGTGCCACAGCACCGCGAGCCCGTCCGCGCCGTACAGCCCGTTGTTGGAGTCGGTGACGGTCCAGTCCGGCCCGTTGTCGATGTCCAGGCACAGCGCGTCGTAGCGCTCGCCGTCCGCGGCCGCGAGGTACTCCAGCAGGTCGGTGTGGAGCACCGCGACCCGCTCGTCGTCGAGCGCACCGTCCGAGAAGCTGCCGAGCGGGCCGTTCCGGTGCCAGTCGATGATCGCGGTCTCCCGCTCGACGATGGCGATCCGCCCCCAGCGGGGCTCGGCCGCCGCGTAGGCGAGCGAGAAGCCGACCCCGAGGCCGCCGATCAGGACCGTCGGCCGCTCGGCGCGGCTGCCCGTGCGGTCCAGCTCGTCCAGTGCCGCCTGGACCAAGAGCCGCTCCGAGCGCCCGTCGGCGGTGTCCATCAGGAAGCAGCCGTTGGCGATGATCTCGAAGTGCCGTCCGCGCTGCCGAAGCACCACCTCGCCGAACGGGCCCTCCCGCCGGTCGAGCGTGACGACGGCCTCGGGGCCGTCCCGTTCGGGCAGTGCGGTGGTCATCCGTCCTCCTCGACGAACCCAGCGAACTCGGGCGAACTCGGGCGTACTCGGGCGCACTCGACCGCCGGCGGCTCCCGTGCGAGCACGGGACCGTCCCGATGCGGACGAGTACCCGCCCGACAATAGCCGAGTCCGCACCCGGTTCCGTCAGGTCGTGATCAGTACCCCCGCGTAGGAGACGCCGGCCACCACCACCCAGGAGCCCAGCCCCAGCAGGGCGATCCGTCCGCCGGTGCGGACCATCGTCGGCAGGTGCACGGCGCTGCCGAGTCCGAACAACGCGGCGGCGAGCAGCAGCTCCTGGGCGTCCCCGGCCAGGTCGAGCGCCCGCTCGGGCAGCACCCCGGTGGTCCGCAGGACGATCATCGCGAGGAACCCGGCCACGAACAGCGGCAGGATCGGCGGACGGCTCGCGGTCTTCACCGACTTCCCAGCCGCCCCCTCCGCCGAGCCCGATCCCGCGGCACCGGCACCGGCACGGGCACCCACACCCGCAGCCTTCGCCACCCGCAGGTTCCGCCGCACCACCACGGCCACCCCCGCGACCAGCGGCGCCAGCAGCACCACGCGCATCAGCTTGACCAGCACCGCCTCCCGCAGCGCCCCCGCCCCGCCCGTCTGCGCGGTGGCGACGACCTGCCCGACGTCGTGCACGCTCGCGCCGACCCAGCGCCCGAACTCGACCTCGCCGAGCCCCAGCGGGTGCTGGAGCAGCGGCAGGACGGCGATGGCGAGGGTCCCGCACAGGGTGACCAGGGCGACCGAGGCCGCGACGTCCTCCTCCTCGCTGCCCGCCGCCTGGCTGACCGCGCCGATCGCCGAGGCCCCGCAGATCGAGTACCCGGTGGCGACCAGCAGCGGCTGGTCCCCCGGCAGGCCGAGCCGTCGGCCCAGCCACAGCGTGCCGGCGAAGGTGGCCGCGACCACGGCGAGCACCATGGCGACGGTGGCCCAGCCGAGGCCGAGCACGTCGCCCAGGCTCAGCTTGAGCCCGAGCAGGACGATCCCGACCCGCATCAGCCGCTTCCCGGCCGTGGACAGGCCCGGCCGGGCGACCCCGCGGACCACCGGGCGCAGCCCGGGCAGGTGGGCGGCCGCCATGCCGAGCACGACGGCGGCGGTGAGCTTGGGCACGGCCGGGACCGCCGCGTGGACGGCCAGGGCGGCGGCCACGCCGAGGACCGCGAGCAGCAGCCCGGGGGCGTCGCCGCGCATCGGGGGCAGCGAACGGGTGCCGGCGGCGCGCTGCCGGAGGGTCAGTGCCACGCCGCCGCTCACTGCTCCTGGTCGGCGGGCAGCCGGTAGACCCGCCGGATGCTGGTGCCGAGCCGCGAGACGTCCGCGCCGTACACGTGGATGGAGATGGCCGTGGTGTTGCAGGAGTTGCGCACCAGGTGGATGTCACCGGGCGGGGCGAACGCGGCGACGGTGCCGGCCGGGCCGGCCACGTGCTCGGTCTCGACCAGCCGGGCGGTCCGGCCGTCGGAGACCAGTCGGTAGCGGGTCTCGCTCTCCTGGCCCCGGTGGACGCCGGCCACGCACCACGAGACGTGGTCGTGGATCGGGGTGTGCTGTCCGGGCAGCCAGACCAGGGCGACGACGGAGAAGCTGCCGTCCTCCTCGGCGTGCAGGACGTGCTGGCGGTAGCGCTGCGGGTCGCCCTCGCACTGGGCGGGGGTGAGCAGGGCGTCGGGCCCGTCCGGGTCGGCGTGCAGGTGCGGGGCGAGGCGCTCGCCCACCAGGTAGGCGGTGAGCTCCGGGGGCAGTCCGCGGTCCACGACGGCGCGGATCTCGCTGATCAGCGCGGTCATCCGCTCAGTGAGCCGGTCGCTGCCGACCGTGGCTGGGGGCGTCATGTCAGCAGATTGGGACCAATGGACCTATCACGTCCAAGGAGGGTTCGTAAGCGACATCCCCATCAGGGCTTATGGGTCAGCAGCCGACCCGGCTCGCCGCGGCCTGCCGCAGGTGGTCCAGCACCAGCCCGGTGGCCGGGATCCGGCGGTGTTCGCGGAGCACGTACGCGCTCACCTGCCGCCGCAGGTGCGGTTCGACGGCCCGCCCGGTGACCTTCCGGTGGCACATGAAGGAGAGCACCAGGGCGGGCATCAGGGCGATCCCGACCCCGGCGGCGACGAGCGACTGCACCGCGAGGTTGTCGTCGGTGGAGAAGACGATGTCCGGCGCGAAGCCCTCCTCCGCGCAGACGTGCAGCAGGTTGGCCCGACATCGGGGGCAGCCGGCGATCCAGCGCTCGCCGTCGAGGTCGACGAGCCGGACGGCGTGCCGGCGCCCGAGCGGGTGCCCGACCGGGAGCAGCACCGTGAGCAGGTCCTCCATCAGCGGGATCTCGTCCACCCCGTCCGGCAGCTCGGTGGCGGCGCCGGGGTAGCGGAAGGCCAGCGCGATGTCGCACTCCCCGCGCAGCAGCCGCTGGACGGAGTCGGGGGGCTCGGCCTCCAGCAGCTCGACCCGTACGCCGGGGTGCTCGGCGAGCAGTCGGGCCATCGCCTCGGGTATCAGGGTGGCGTTGGCGCTGGGGAAGGCGCAGACCCGCACCCGCCCGGCGCGCAGCCGGGCGAGCGCGGCGAGCTGCTGCTGGGCTGCGGACATGCTGCCGAGGATCAGTTCGGCGTGCCGGGAGAGCGCCTCGCCCGCCTCGGTGAGCCGCAGTCCTCGCCCGGCACGGGTGAACAGGGGGACGCCGACGGTGCGTTCGAGTGCCTTCATCTGCTGGGTGATGGCGGGCTGGGTGTAGCCGAGTTCGCGGGCGGCGGCCGAGTAGGAGCCCGCCCGGACGACTTCGTGGAACGTCCTGATGTGCCGCGAGTCGAACACCGGCTCCATGGCCCCTCCCGCCCGGGTGGTCGTCGTCCGAACCGCTCGGGCGGTCCCGTCCAGCCCCGCAATCATAAGAGGAATTTGGAGGTACCGACCCCGACCCCATCCGTACCTATGGTTCACTGCCGAACCAGGCCTCTCACTGCTGCGCGGACGGCGGCAGCCCCATCGAGACCTCGGCCTTGGCCACCGGCGCCCCGCCCCGCACGCTCGGGCTGCGCCGGCTGCGCTTCTCGACGAAGCGGGCGAACCAGGAGAGCAGCAGACACATGCCGATGTAGATCGGCGCGATCACGATCACCACCGGGATGAACGGCAGGTCGTAGTCCAGGTTGGTGGCGATCAGCTTGCCCGCGTGCAGGAACTCCTCGTAGGTGATCAGGAAGCCCAGCGAGGTGTCCTTGAGCGCGACCACCAGCTGGCTGATGATGGCCGGCAGCATCGCCCTGTTGGCCTGCGGCACCAGCACGTACGTCATCACCTGGGTCTTGCGCATGCCCAGCGCGTACGCGGCCTCCCGCTGCCCCTTGGGCACCGCGAGCACGCCGGCCCGGAACACCTCGGCCAGCACCGAGCCGTTGTAGAGCACCAGCCCGGTGACCAGCGCCCACAACGGCTGCACCTTCAGGGCCACGAACACGAAGAAGATCATCACCAGCACCGGCATGGCCCGGAAGAACTCCACGACCAGGGTGGAGAGCCAGCGCACCGCCCGGTGGTCGGACAGCCGCCCGGCCGCGAACAGCGCGCCGAAGGGCAGCGCGAACAGGACCGTCCAGCCGAAGGCCTTCAGGGTGTTCCCGAGCCCGCGCAACAGCAGTTCCTGCACGCCCCGGTACTGGAAGGCCGTCCACTTCTCGTACGTGAACTGGTCGGTGTGGAACAGCATGTAGACGACCCAGCCGAGCACTGCCGCGATCAGCACCAGCGCGATCCCGCCGTACAGCCGGTGGCGGGCGAGCGCCTTGGGACCGGGGATGTCGTACAGCGCCGAGGATTCAACGGTCATCGGGACACCGCCACTCGTCGCTCCAGCAGGTAGAAGACGGCGCTGACGCCCAGGGTGATGATCAGGTAGCCGACGGCGATCCAGACGAAGGTCCACACGATGCTGTAGCCCAGCTCGTTGATGGTCCGGTAGGTGCCCAGCAGTTCGGTGACGCTGAACGAGCCGGCGATCGCCGTGTTCTTCGCCAGCGCGATCATCACGCTGCCGATCGGTGCCACCACCGAGCGGTACGCCTGCGGCAGCACCACCAGGCCCATCGTCTGCCCGAAGCTCATGCCCAGGCTCCGGGCCGCCTCGCCCTGCCCGGTCGGCACGGTGTTGACGCCCGCGCGCATCGCCTCGCAGACGAAGGCCGAGGTGTAGCAGCCGAGCGCGAGCACCGCGAAGGTGTAGAAGGGCAGGGTGATGTCGAAGCGGGGCAGGCCGAGCACCACGATGAAGAACAGCAGGGTCAGCGGCGTGTTGCGCAGGATCGTCACCCACACCGCCCCGAACACCCGCAGCGGCCTGACCGGCGAGACCCGGAAGCTCGCGATCAGCACCCCCAGCACCAGCGACAGCACGGCGCTCACCGCGAACAGCGAGAGCGTGCCGAGGAAGCCCTCCCAGTAGGTCGACCAGTTGTCGATCAGCGTCTTCACGGCGCGGGCCCCTCTCAGTACCGGTTGATCTGCGGCGGGGTGGGCGCCGGCTCCCCGGAGAGGCCGAGGGTCGCCTCGAAGGCCTTGTTCCAGTCGCCGTTCTGCTCGTGGTGCTCCAGTGCGTCGTTCAGCGCGGCGCGCAGCACGGTGTCGTTCTTCGGCACCCCGATCCCGTACGGCTCGGTCGAGAACAGCGGTCCGACCACCTTGAGCTCGTCCGGCACCTTGGCCGCGTAGCCGAGCAGGATCGCGTTGTCGGTGGTCACGGCGTCGACCTGGTCGGTGATCAGGTTGTCCACGCAGGCCGAGTAGGTGTCGTAGCCGATCAGCTTGGCCTTCGGGAAGTGCGACTGGATGCGCTGGTACGGGGTCGAGCCGGCCGCCGAACAGACCTTCTTGCCGTCCAGGTCCTGCGGGCCGTGGATGGTGTTGTCGTTCTTGCGCACCAGCAGCGACTGCCCGGCGACGAAGTACGGCCCGGCGAAGCCGACCAGCTTCTTCCGGTTGTCGTTGATGGTGTAGGTGCCGACGTAGTAGTCCACCTGGCCGTTCTGCAGCGCGGTCTCGCGGTTGGCCGACGCGATGGTCTTGAACTGGATCTCGTCCGGCGGGAAGCCGAGGGAGGCGCCGACCATCTTGGCGATCTCGATGTCGAAGCCGGAGTACTCGCCGGTCGCCGGGTTCTTCTGGCCCAGGTACGGCTGGTCCTCCTTGACGCCGACCACCAGGTGGCCGCGCTTCCGGGCCGCGTCCAGGGTCGGCGAGCCGGTGATCGAGACGGCGTCCTGCACCTGGTAGCTGGGCAGCGCGCTGGGCTGCGGCCCCTTGGGCGGCGGGGTGCCGGGCTTGCCGCAGGCCGCCGCCAGAGCGGTGAGCAGCAGAGCGACGGCGAGCACGAGCGTCCGCGCGCGTGCGCCGCCCCTCCCCGTCCGCGCACCGGACCTCCCCGCCCGCGCGCGGGGCGTCGTCTCACGGTTCACGCCGCCGCCTCAGTGCTTCAGGATCTTGGACAGGAAGTCCCGGGCGCGCTCGCTCTCGGGTGCGCTGAAGAAGTCCTCCGGGGCACGGTCCTCGACGATCCGGCCGTCCGCCATGAACACCACCCGGTTCGCCGAGGCCCGGGCGAAACCCATCTCATGGGTGACCACGACCATCGTCATGCCCTCGTGCGCGAGTTGGCGCATGACGTCCAGCACCTCGTTGATCATCTCGGGGTCGAGCGCCGAGGTCGGCTCGTCGAAGAGCAGCGCCTTGGGGTCCATCGCGAGCGCGCGGGCGATCGCGACCCGCTGTTGCTGGCCGCCCGAGAGCTGGGCCGGGTACTTGTCGGCCTGGGTCGCGAGGCCGACCCGCTCCAGCAGCGCCCGGGACTTGCTGTCGGCCTCCGTCCTGGGCCGGCCGCGCACCTTGATCTGCGCGAGCGAGACGTTCTGCAGCACGGTCTTGTGCGCGAACAGGTTGAAGGACTGGAACACCATCCCGACGTCGGCGCGCAGCCGGGCGAGCCCCTTGCCCTCCTCGGGCAGCGGCCGGCCGTCGATCAGGATGCTGCCGTCCTCGATCGGCTCCAGCCGGTTGATCGCCCGGCACAGCGTGGACTTGCCGGAGCCGGACGGGCCGATGACCACGACGACCTCGCCGCGGCCCACCGTCAGTTCGATGTCCTGCAGCACGTGCAGGTCCCCGAAGTGTTTGTTGACCCCGCGCAGCTCGATCAGCGGGGTGAAGGCCGAGGTGCCGCTGCGGGCCGACTCGGGATCGGTCGTCACCGGCTGCGCCGCCCCTTCAGCAGCCAGCCCAGCACACCGCCCGCGATCAGCGTGGCCAGCAGGGTGATCCAGAGCGGCGCGGTGACGGTGAACACCCAGAACTGGATCTTCACCCGGTCGAGGTTGGCGAACAGGAACCACACGGCGAGGATGACGATGACGCCGATCCCGATGTAGCGCGTGGGGATCCCGCCGATCTCACCGCGCGGGGAGCGGGACGGGCCGTCTGAAATCTTGGTCACCGGAGCAGTCTGCGGGCCGGACCGCCGATTTGCCCGGTTACGCGCCCTTCCGGGCCGGGCAGTAACCCGCACGGGGCAATCCGACCCCGTGCGGGTTTACCGATCTACGCCCTGCGGCCGGGCTCCCCCGACTGCTACCGCTCGTCCCGTACTACCGCTCGTCCCGCCAGGAGCGCCACAGCGCCGCGTACGGACCGCCGGCCGCGACCAGTTGCGGGTGGCTGCCGTACTCGCTGATCCGCCCGCCCTCGACCACCGCGATCACGTCCGCGTCGTGCGCGGTGTGCAGCCGGTGGGCGATGGCGATGACGGTCCGGCCCTCCAGCACCCGGGAGAGCGAGCGCTCCAGGTGCCGGGCGGCGCGCGGGTCCAGCAGCGAGGTGGCCTCGTCCAGCACCAGGGTGTGCGGATCGGCCAGCACCAGCCGGGCCAGGGCCAGTTGCTGGGCCTGCGGCGGGGTCAGCGCGGTGCCGCCGGAGCCGACCTCGGTGTCCAGGCCCTCGGGCAGGCCGTCCACCCAGTCCCCGGCGTCCACCGCGTCCAGCGCGGCCCGCAGCTCGGTGTCGTCCGCGTCGGGCGCGGCCAGCCGCAGGTTGTCCCGCAGGGTGCCGACGAAGACGTGGTGCTCCTGGTTCACCAGGGCCACCTCCGCGCGCACCCGTTCGGCCGGCATCCGCGACAGCGACGCCCCGCCGAGGGTCACGCTGCCGCGGCCGGGGGCGTAGATCCCGGCCAGCAGACGGCCGAGCGTGGACTTCCCCGCCCCGGACGGCCCGACCAGCGCCACCCGGCTGCCCGGGGCGACGTCCAGGCTGATCCCGTGCAGGACGTCCGCGCCCTCGCGGTAGCCGAAGCGGACGTCCGTGGCCTCCACCCGGCGGCCGTCGGGACGGGCGGATTCGTCCCCCTCGTGCTCCGGTACCTCGCGCACACCGACCAGCCGGGCCAGCGAGGCCTGTCCGATCTGCAGTTCGTCGTACCAGCGCAGGATCAGGTCCACCGGGCCGGTCAGCATCTGGGCGTACAGGACGCCCGTGGTCAACTGGCCGACGGTGATCCAGCCCCTGAGCGTGAACAGCCCGCCGAGCACCAGGGTGGCGAGCACGGCGGCGGTGTAGACCGCGTCGATGGTCGGGAACCAGACCGAGCGCAGCCACAGGGTGTAGCGCTCCCAGGCCAGCCACTCCCGCAGCTTGCGATCGGTCAGCCGGATCCGCTGCTCGCCCAGGCGCAGCGCCTCGACCGTCCGACCGGCGTCCACCGTCTCGGCCAGCACGGTGTTCACCGCGGCGTACCCGGCCGACTCGTTGCGGTACGACTGCGGCGCGCGCCGGAAGTACCAGCGGGACGTGGCCAGCAGCAGCGGCAGCCCGATCAGCGAGGTCAGCGCGAGCAGTGGCGAGGTGACCAGCAGGGCGCCGAGCACCAGCAGCAACGACACCACGGCGACGGCGAGTTCGGGCACCGCCTCGCGCACCGACTTGTCCAGCCGGTCGACGTCGGTGGTGCCCCGGGAGACCAGGTCCCCGGTGCCGGCCCGCTCCAGCACGCCGGTCGGCAGTGCGACCGAGCGGACCAGGAAGTCCTCGCGCAGGTCGGCGAGCACGCGCTCGCCGAGCACCGCGCCGCGCATCCTCGACCAGCCGGTGAACGCCGCCTGCGCCACCAGTGCCAGCAGGTACCACGCGACGGCCACGGTGATGGTGGACCCGGCGGTGCCGGTGGCCAGCGACTCGACCAGCCGGCCGAGCACCCAGGGGCCGACCAGCCCGGCGAGCGTGGCCACCGAGTGCAGCGCCACCACCCCGGAGAACCCGCCGCGGTGCCGCCGCGCGAGCAGCAGGAGGTACCCGCGCACGGCGGCCGGGGAGCCGACCGGCAGGGTGGCGGCGGGCCCCTGCTCCTCATGGACGGGTGGCTTCATGGCGTACTCCTCGCTTGCGTGGCAGGGCGGTTGACGAACAGGTCCGGGAGGCGTTCACACGGCCTCACCCACTCGCTGGGCGGCCTCCTCGTCGCGGGTGACCACGGCGCGGTAGGCCGGCTCGGTCCGCATCAGCTCGCGGTGCGGACCCGCCGCGACCACCCGGCCGTCGCGCAGCAGCACCACCCGGTCCGCCTGGTCGAGCAGCAGCGGACTGGTCGCGAACACCACGGTGGTGCGGCCTGCCCGGGTGTCCCGCAGCCCGGTGGCGATCCTGGACTCGGTGTGGGCGTCCACCGCACTGGTGGGCTCGTCCAGCACCAGGACCGGCGGGTCCGCCAGCAGTGCGCGGGCCAGGGCGAGCCGCTGGCGCTGCCCGCCGGACAGCGAGCGCCCGCGCTCGGTGATCCGGGCGCGCATCGGATCTCCCGCGCACTCGGGCGAGCCGTCCACCAGCGCCTCCAGGACGTCGTCCGACCGGGCGGCCGCCAGCGCCTCCGCCGGGGAGACCCGGCCCGAGGACGGGATGTCGAACAGCTCGGCCAGCGTGCCGGAGAGCAGCACCGGCTCCTTGTCGTGGACCAGCACGGCCGCCCGCGCCTCGGCGAGCGGCACCGTGTCCAGCTCCGTGCCGCCGAGCCGTACGGAGGGCTGTTCCGGCTCGCCGTCGGCGAGCGGGACGTGGCCGCCGAGCCGTTCGGCGAGCGCCCCGGCGAAGTCCGGGTCCCCGCAGACGACGGCGGTCAGCTCGCCGGCCCGCGCGGTCAGTCCGCTGACCGGGTCGTGGAGGTCGGCCTTGGCCGGCCTGGTCAGCGCGGCGTCGGCCGTTCCGCCGGTCCGGCCGAGGGACAGCACCCGGACCGCCCGCCCGGCGGAGACCCGGGCGACGCTCCAGGCGTGCGCCGCCTCGCCCAGGATGCGCAGCGGCGAGGCCAGGAAGGCGGTCGCACCGTAGACCGCGATCAGGGTGCCGACGTCGAGCTCGCCGGAGGCCGCGAGCCGGGCGCCGTACCAGGTGACCCCGACCACGAACAGGCCCGGGAGCAGTACCTGTTGCGCCTGCATCAGCGACCAGATCCGGGCCGAGCGGACGGCGGCCGCCCGGACCTTCTGCGAGGCGGCCCGGTACCGCTCCAGGAAGAGCTCCTCACCGCCGATGCCGCGCAGCACCCGCAGCCCCGCCACGGTGTCGGCGGCCAGCTCGGTGGCCTTGCCGCCGAGCGCGCGCTGCTGCTCGTAGCGCCGCTCGAACGGCCCGATCAGCGGCCAGACGGAGGCCGCCAGCACGGGTACGCCGAGCAGCACGCCGACGCCCAGCACCGGTTCGACCACCAGTACCACCGAACTGACGGCGAGCCAGACGATCACCGCGGACCGGACCCGGGCGACCAGCTCGACGTACCAGCCGATCCGCTCGACGTCCCCGCTGCCGACCGCGACGACCTCGCCGGTGGCGATCCGGCGGGACAGCCCGGCCCCGAGCCGGGAGGCCTGCCGGGACACCAACTGCCGCACCTGGCAAGCGGCGTGGATCCAGTTCCAGACCGCCTGGCGGTGCGACAGGACGGTGCCGAGGGCGGCGCCCGCGGCGAGCAGCAGGGCGAGCCCGCCGGCCCGCCAGATCCCGCCGGCGTCACCGTCGACGGCGGACTGCACGCCCGCTCCGAGCGGCACCGGCAGGGCGGCCTGGCACCCCATTTCGAGCAGGGTCCAGCAGGTGGCGAGCAGCTGCCCGCGCCGCTGGCTGCGCTGCAGCCAGCGCAGGAAGGCCAGGGGCGAGGACAGATCGGGGCTGCCGGGGTCGGCCAGCGGCAGGGGGGTGAGCGGCATGACACTCCGATGCGAACGGTGCGGAGGTACGGGTAAGGAGGGAACGGACGCGCGAACGGGTGCGCGCCGGGCTCGCCCGCCGGCCCGGAGCCCGGCTCACCCGAGCAGCCCGGACCCACGGGCGACGGGCAACGGGCAACAGGTGAGAAGCACCGGGCGACGGACGGCCGGCGACGGACGACGGGCCCGCGGCGCAACGGCACGGCGGCGTCGATGCGTCCGGCGGGAGGGCCGGACGGACTGGGAAGGGCACGAAGGGCCCGGAGTTCAGGAGGCCATGTCCGCGAGCCTGCCAACCCCGGTGTGACCCGCGCAACAGGTTTTCCGCCGCCATGACCGGTCGACCGGCCGCCGGGCCGAAGGGGCCGACCGCCCGCGTCCGCCGGTGCGGCCCGGCCGGGGCGCCTCCGCCCCTCCTCCGGCCCCGCCGGCCCCTCCTCCGCCCCCCACCGGCCCTCCTCGGCCCTCCTCCGGCCCGCTCCGCCGACCCCTCCGACCCGGTCGGGGCCCTGCAAAACAACACCCAAGATTCACCCGTTCGGCGGGAACAATCACGTTCCGGCGCCAGTTGCCCCCCACTGGAAAGACCTACGACCAGGAGGGCACCCCGTCCCGTGAGCAACATCCCCAGCGTCACCCTCAACGACGGTGCGCAGATCCCGCAGCTCGGCTTCGGCGTGTGGCAGGTCCCGGACGACGAGGCCACCCCGGCCGTCCGCACCGCGATCGACGCGGGCTACCGCTCGATCGACACCGCGGCCATCTACGAGAACGAGGCCGGCACCGGCGCGGCGATCGCCGGGGCACTGGCGGGCGGCGTCGCCCGCGAGGACCTCTACATCACCACCAAGCTGTGGAACTCGGGCACCCGCGACTGGTCCGGCGAGCAGGGCCGCGACGCGGTGCTGCGCGAGTTCGACGCCTCGCTGGCCAAGCTCGGCCTCGACTACCTCGACCTGTACCTGATCCACTGGCCGCGCCCGATGCACGGCAGCTTCCTCAACGTCTGGAAGGCCTTCGAGCAGCTGAAGGCGGACGGCCGGGTCCGGTCGATCGGCGTCTCCAACTTCGGCACCGAGCAGCTGACCCGCCTGCTCGACGAGGCCTCGGTCGTCCCGGTGCTGAACCAGGTCGAGCTGCACCCGTACTTCCCGCAGGAGGAGCTGCGCGCCTTCCACGCCGAGCACGGCATCGCCACCGAGGCGTGGAGCCCGCTGGGCCAGGGCGGGGAGCTGCTCGCCGAGCCGACGCTGGTCGCGATCGCCGAGAAGCACGGCCGCACGGTCGCCCAGGTGGTCCTCCGCTGGCACCTGCAGAGCGGCGTGATCGCCATCCCGAAGTCGGTCACCCCGTCCCGGATCCGGGAGAACCTGGACGTCGCCGGCTTCGAGCTGGACGCCGAGGACCTCTCGACGATCGCGGCCGTCGCCACCGGCAAGCGCATCGGCCCGGACCCGCAGGGCTTCGACTGGAACTGATGCGGGCCCGGAGCTCCGGAGCGGGGCCCCGAGCCACCGCGCCGGCGTACGGCGAACCGAGCCACGGACCGCTCGACGACCCCGGACAGCACCGCCGCGTCCTGGAGCTGGCCGCACTGCGCGGCCCGCGCCA
>NZ_JBEOUW010000030.1:0-59954 GCF_040303045.1 Kitasatospora sp. NPDC096140 | reverse complement strand
GGGGCCCCCCGCCCCCGGGCGGGGCCCCCGGGGGGGGGGGCGCCCGCCCACCCCCCCCCCCCCCCCCCCCGTTGGGGGGGGGCGGTCGTCGGTGTGCGCGATTCACGGAACCGAAGGCCAGGGACCCTCAGTACGTTGGCGAATCGTTTTGGCTGCTGTTACCAAAGCTTGGTCTAGAACCTGGCCGCCTTGCCGATGAGCGCGAGTGCAGCCTCGTGCTCACCCTCCTCCAGCGGAGCCAGCAGCAGCCGCTGGACCTCGGCCACACCGGCGGCCGAACGGTGCAGCAGGTCCTGTCCCGCCGGTGAGAGCGAGAGCAGGTTGCGCCGTCCGTCCGAGGGGTCGCGCCGACGCTGCACCAGACCGCGGCGCACCAGCCGGCTCACCATCTCGGCCATGGTGGCCTTGTCCAGCGAAGCCAGCTCGCCGACCGTGCGCTGGTCGGCGCCCGGCTCCAGCTCCAGCGCGTCCAGCACCGCGTACTGCGGGGCCGTCAGCTCGGCGCCGACGTGCTCCGACCAGAGCTTGGTGTGCACCTGCTGGCTCACCCTGATCAGGTAGCCGATCGCCCGCTGGGCGTCCAGTATCGGCCGCGCGTCCGTGAAGACGGCGACCGCCGCGGGCTCCAGCCTGGCTATCTTGGCCATCACCCGGACGATCTCGACCTGCTCCTCCGCCGTCAGCGGCTCGAACAGGACGCGCTGCACGCGGACCACACCACCGGTGGCCTCGCGCACCGCCTGGGCGCCGCTCTGCGAGAGAGCGAGCAGCTTGCGCCGGCCGTCGGCCGGGTCACGCCTGCGCAGCACCAGGCCGCGGCGGACCAGCCGCGCGACCATCTCCGCCATCGTGGCCTTGTCCAGCGAGGCTCGCTCGCCGACCGTCCGCTGGTCCGCACCCGGTTCGAGGGCCAGGACCAGCAGCACGGCGAACTGTGGAGCCGTGAGATCGGCTCCGACGTGCTCGGACCACAGACGGGTGTGAACCTGCTGTGCAACACGAATGAGGTGTCCGGGCGACTGCTGCAGTCGCGCGGACACGCGGGTTGTCGGGATCTCCCCCAGCACCATGTATCCGTCCCGATGTCACACCCGGTGTGTGTGGGACACCCGGGTGGGGCAGTAACGGCGAGTGGGCGTCCAGCTATGAGGGAGGGCGCTCCAGCCGTGCAGCCGGTGGCTGCTGGCGGACACTATACAAACGGCGGGCCCTTGCTGGCAGGCAGGGGCGGATAGTAGACGCAGGTTCGGCAACATTGGCATATTTACGCGCTGCCACGCCCTTGCAGTAACCCGTTCTCAGCAGAAAGCCGACCGGTCGGTCCTTACCGACCGTCACCTGCGCCTCTCCGCTCTGGCCGCCTTCCCTACTCGCCGGTAGGGTGTGGCCACCCTCTCCGGGGGCTCTCCCCGGAGGAACCCCCGAGAGAGACGAGAGCGAGCATGACCGAGCAGAGCACCGCCCCCCGGGTCGCCGTCGTCACCGGCGCCGCCCGCGGCCTGGGTGCCGCCACCGCCGAGCGGCTGGCCGCCGACGGCTACGCGGTCGCCGTCCTGGACCTCGACGAGGCGGCCGGCAAGGACACCGTCGCCCGGATCACCGCCGCCGGCGGCAAGGCGCTGGCCGTCGGCGCCGACGTCTCGGACGCCGAGCAGGTCCAGGCCGCGGTCGACCGCGTGGTCGCCGAGCTCGGCGCCCCCGTCGTGCTGGTCAACAACGCGGGCGTACTCCGCGACAACCTGCTCTTCAAGATGTCCGAGTCCGACTGGGACACGGTCATGAACGTTCACCTCCGCGGCGCCTTCCTGATGACCCGCGCAGTGCAGAAGCACATGGTCGACGCCGGTTTCGGCCGCATCGTCAACCTGTCCTCCTCCTCGGCCCAGGGCAATCGCGGCCAGGCCAACTACTCGGCCGCCAAGGCGGGCCTGCAGGGCTTCACCAAGACTTTGGCCATCGAGCTCGGCAAGTTCGGCATCACCGCCAACGCGGTCGCCCCCGGCTTCATCGCCACGGACATGACCGCGGCCACCGCCGCCCGCGTCGGCATGGACTTCGAAGACTTCAAGCGGGCCGCGGCCTCTCAGATCCCGGTCCAGCGGGTCGGTCTGCCTGAGGACGTCGCCCACACCATCTCGTTCCTCGCGAGCGAGGGCGCCGGCTTCGTCTCCGGACAGGTGATCTACGTCGCGGGCGGCCCCCTCGACTGAGCACGGAACCTACACAGGGTTACCACGGAGTGGGAAGCCGGACCGACCGGCCTCCCGCTCCGTTTCCTTTACCGGGGCTTTTGCAGAATCATTCGAAGACCACACGGGCATTCGATCCCTGAATAGCGTGAATCACTCCCGGACTGCTCGGGGGCGGGCCCAATTGTCGATTTCACGGGAAAATGACAATTCCCTCCGAAATGGCCCTGTCCGGATGGGTAAGGTCACCCCGTGCAATCCAGAAGTACCCACGCTCCCATCCCGCGACCGCGGTCGGAACACCACGTCGTCACGCCGGGCCGGGAACGACCCGCCACCACCGGCAGCGCCCACGGCCGGGTCGTCCCCGTCCGCCGCGGACCCGACCGCCGGGGCCCGGCCGGCCCCGGCCACCGCGAGCCCGGCTGGCCCCCGATGAGCCGACGGCAGGCCGCACTGCTCGCCGCCACCCTCGTCGTCTACCTGCTGGTACTGGCCGGCGTCCTGCTGAACACCGCCCTGGTCGACCTCGACTGGTCGGTCCGCCTGCTGCGCCCGTACGAGCGGTGGCCCAGGCTGGAGCCGCTGCTCGACACCTGGGTGGTCGCCGGGCAGCGCGGTCCCTCGGCGATCGCCGCCTTCGCCTGGCTCGCCTGGCGCGCCCACCGCCTCGGCCGGCTGCGTCCGCTGCTGGTCATGGCCGTCGCGCTGCTGCTGCTCAATGTCACGGTCGGCGCGGTGAAGATCGTCACCGGGCGGCTCGGCCCGCACTACGCCCAGTATGTCGGTTCGCCCGAGCTCTTCTCCGGCGGCACCATCTTCCCGTCCGGCCACACCGCCAACGCCGTGGTCACCTGGGGCGTGCTCGCCTACCTCGCGGTCCGCTGGCGCCGCACCGGCGCGCTGATCGCCGCCGCGACCGCCTGCTCGATCGGCCTGACCACGGTCTACCTGGGCACCCACTGGGTCACCGACGTGCTGGCCGGCTGGGCCGCCGGACTGCTCGTCCTGCTCTCACTGCCCCTGCTGGAGCCCCTGGTCGCCGTCGCCGAGCAGCGACTGCACCGCCGCTTCGGCCGCCGCGTCCTCCGCTACCGGGCCTGATCCCCGTCAGCCCATGGTGGAGGCGGTGGAGGCGACCGCTACCCCTCCCAGCTCCGCTCGACCACGCCGTCCCGCACCGCCAGGTTGAGGCGCCCCTGCCGGTACTCCATGGTCATCAGCTCCCCCGGCTCCAGCACCCGGACCGAGGCCCAGCCGTGCCGCCGGGCCAGCTCCTTGGCCCGTTCGACCCGCAGCCCCGCGTACCCCTCGGCGTCCGCCCCGGCCGCTCCCGACCCCACCGCGTCCGATCCCGACATCGCGCCTCCCCCGGCCAGCTCCCTCGGACGTACGCTGGAATCGTAGCCCGACCCGAGCGGTCCGGAGGTGAACGCCCATGCGCACCACCACCCCGCGACGGTGGCGCAGCGGCACCGAGCCGGCCACCGCCCGCAGCGACCTCAAGCTCCGCTACCTGCTCTCGCTGGTCTTCACGCCGCTGTTCATCCTGGGCACGGTGGGCTTCGCCGTCTGGGCGGCCACTTCCCCCGTCAACGGCGCCCCCAGCCGGGGCACGCTCACCGGCTTCGCCATCGCCTGCGGCCTGCTCTCCCTGTTCGCCGTCGTCGATCTCGTGGTGGTGGTCCGGCGCCGCCGGACCGAGCTCTGACGCGGTGTCTCCCATGGAGTGGGAAGTCGGCCCGGCCGACTTCCCACTCCTCGCGTCCGCCCCGCGCTCCCGCCGGCACCGCCCCCGGCTCCCGCCCGCCGCGCCCCGGGCCTCAGCGACTGCCGACCGCCTGCTTCACCAGCGTCCGCCCGAAGTCCCACATCAGACCGCTCCCCCGGTGTGCCTCGTCCATGATGTCGGTGAAGGCGGTCATGAACCGGTCGACGTCCCGCTCGGTGATGATCAGCGGCGGAATCAGCTTGATCACTTCCAGGTGGTCCCCGGACACCTGGGTCAGGATCCGGTGCCGCTGCAGCAGCGGAACCACGACCATCTGTGCGAACAGTCCCTTGCGTGCCGCCTGCAGGGCCGTCCACCCGGTGCGCAGCTTGAGCGACTTGGGCCGCCCGAACTCGATGCCGATCATCAGCCCGCGCCCGCGCACCTCGGCGAGCAGCTCGTACTGGTCGACCAGCGCGGTCAGCCGCTCGCGGAACAGGTCGCCGACCGTGCGGGCGTTCTCGACCACCTTCTCGTCCCGCATCACCTCCAGGGTCGCCAGGCCGGCCGCCATGGCCTGGGCGTTCGACCCGAAGCTGGCCGAGTGCACCAGCACCCGGTCCATCGAGGAGTACACCTTCTCGAAGATCCAGCCCTTGCCGAGCGTCGCCCCGACCGGGATGTACCCGCCGGAGAGCGCCTTCGCCGCGCAGACCAGGTCGGGCAGCACGCCGTCCTCGTGCTGGTAGGCGAAGAACTCGCCGGTGCGGCCGATCCCGGTCTGCACCTCGTCGCAGATCAGCAGCGCCCTGTGCTCGTGCAGCAGCGCCTGGGCGGCACGCAGCCAGCCGGGCGGTGGCGCCTGGACGCCCTTGCCCTGGATCGGCTCGACGATCAGCCCCGCGACGTCGCCGCGCTTCAGCTCCTTGGCCAGTGCCCCGAGATCGCCGAGCGGGATCGCGGTGTCCGGGAGCAGCGGGTCGAACCCCTTGCGGAAGCCGCTCTCCCCGTTGACCGACAGCGAGCCGGTGGTCAGCCCGTGGAAGGCGTGGTCGGCGTAGAGGATGCGCTTGCGGCCGGTGGCGTACCGGGCGAACTTGAGCGCGGTCTCCACCGCTTCCGTGCCGCTGTTGCCGAAGAACACCCGGTCCAGCCCGGGCGCGTACGACAGCAGCCGCTCGGCCAGCAGTCCGGGCAGGGGCGAGCAGTCGAAGCGGACCAGGTCCGGCAGGTCGAGGTCCATCACCTGCCGGATCGCCGAGCGCACCACCGGGTGGTGGCGGCCGAGGGCGAAGATGCCGAAGCCGGCCAGCATGTCGAGGTACTCGTTGCCTTCGGCGTCGTAGAAGTACGGGCCCTCGGCGCGCTCGTAGTACTTGTCGAAGCCGATGGTGTGGAGCATCCGGGACAGCTGCGGGTTGAGGTAGCGGCTGTTCAACTCGTAGCGCTCACGGCCGCGTTCGGCGAGGAGGGCGGCGAGGTCGAAGGCGGGGCGGTCTGGGTCAGCCGGCATGGCGCGGGTTCGCTCCTCGGGTCGGTAGCAGGTTCTTGGCGAAGACGGCGGCCTGGGCGGCGACCCCGGTCCCGGTGAGCCCGGCCTCCTCCAGGATCTCTCCGCGCGACGCGTGCCCGAGGAACTCCTGCGGCAGGCCGAGCACCCGCACCGGTACGTCGACGTCGGCGTCGCGCAGCGCCTGGGCGATCGCCGAACCGACCCCGCCGGTCCTGCCGTTGTCCTCGACGGTGACCACCAGCCGGTGGGCGGCGGCGAGTTCGGGGAGTGCCGGGTCGACCGGCTTGACCCAGCGGGGGTCGACCACGGTCGCCGTGAAGCCCTCGGCGAGCAGCAGCCGGGCGGCGTCCAGGCAGGCCGGGGCGGTGGTGCCGACGGCGACCAGCAGGATCTCGGCCGGCCGTCCGGTGCGCAGCAGGACGTCCACCCCGCCGGTCCGCTCGACAGCCGGTACGGCGGGGCCGACGTTCCCCTTCGGAAAGCGCACGACCGTCGGCGCGTCCCGGACCTCGACGGCCTCGCGCAGCTGCGCCCGCAGTTGTTCGGCGTCGCGCGGCGCGGCGAGCCGCAGGCCCGGGACGACCTGCAGGATCGACATGTCCCACATGCCGTTGTGCGAGGCGCCGTCCGGTCCGGTCACCCCGGAGCGGTCGAGCACGAAGGTGACGCCGAGCCTGTGCAGGGCGACGTCCATCAGCACCTGGTCGAAGGCCCGGTTGAGGAAGGTGGCGTACACCGCGACCACCGGGTGCAGCCCGCCGGTTGCCAGCCCCGCGGCGCTGGTGACGGCGTGCTGCTCGGCGATCCCGACGTCGAAGGTCCGCTCCGGGTACGCCTTGGCGAACGGAGCCAGGCCCACCGGCTGCAGCATGGCCGCGGTGATCGCCACCAGGTCCGGCCGCTCGGTGCCGAGCGCGAGCAGTTCCTCGCCGAACACCGAGGTCCAGGAGACGCCACCGCTGGGCGAGATCGGCAGGCAGGTGTACGGGTCGATCGGGTTGACGGCGTGGAAGCGGTCGGCCTCGTCCTGTTCGGCGGGCCGGTAGCCGCGCCCCTTGACGGTCAGGCAGTGCACGATGACCGGCCCGCCGAAGTTGCGGGCCTGGCGCAGCGCCTGTTCGACCGCGCCCAGGTCGTGGCCGTCGATCGGGCCGAGGTACTTGAGGCCGAGGTCCTCGAACATGCCCTGTGGGGCGAAGGCGTCCTTGAAGCCCTTCTTGGCGCCGTGCAGCGCGTCGAAGATCGGCTGGCCGACCAGCGGGGTGCGCTGCAGCGCCCCCTTGCCGAGGGCGAGGACGCGCTCGTAGCCCTGGGCGGTGCGCAGGGTGGCGAGGTGGTTGGCGAGGCCGCCGATGGTCTTGGCGTAGGAGCGCTCGTTGTCGTTGACGACGATGACCAGCGGCCGCTCGCGGGCTTCGGCGATGTTGTTGAGCGCCTCCCAGGCGAGCCCGCCGGTGAGCGCGCCGTCGCCGATCACCGCGACGGTGTGCCGGTCGTGCTGGCCGAGCAGCTGGGCGGCCTTGGCGAGGCCGTCGGCGTAGGACAGTGCGGTGGAGGCGTGCGAGTTCTCGACCAGGTCGTGCTCGGACTCGCCGCGCGAGGGGTAGCCGGAGAGTCCGCCCCGCATCCGCAGCCGGGTGAAGTCCTGGCGGCCGGTGAGGAGTTTGTGGACGTAGCTCTGGTGGCCGGTGTCGAACACGATCCGGTCGTACGGCGAGTCGAAGACCCGGTGCAGCGCGATGGTGAGCTCCACCACGCCGAGGTTGGGCCCGAGGTGTCCGCCGGTGCGGGTGACGGCGTCGATCAGGAAGTCGCGGATCTCGTCGGCGAGCAGTGGGAGTTCGGCCGCCGGTAGCTTGCGCAGCTCGGCCGGCGACGTGACGCGGGAGAGCAGTGACATGGGTACACCTCACGACTCGGAGCGGTGCGGTGGTGCCTCCGCCCCGGCTTGGGGGCGGAGCCGGCCCGGGCTCGGGAGCCCGGGCCGGGGTGCCGACCTGGCGGTCAACTCCCGGCTCAGCGGCCCTTGTTGCCGCTGACGGTCTCGGTGATGGCGCGCAGCGACTGCTGCAGCGAGCCCATGGTCGCGAGGACGGCCGTCGGCTCGTAACCGCAGTGCGCCATGCAGTTGGCGCAGCGGGGGTCCTTGCCGCGGCCGTACTTGCTCCAGTCGGTCTTCTCGACCAGTTCGCGGTAGGTCGGCACGTAGCCGTCGGCCATCAGGTAGCAGGGCCGCTGCCAGCCGAACAGCGAGTAGTTGGGGATGCCCCAGGGGGTGCACTCGAAGTCGGCCTTGCCCTCCAGGAAGTCCAGGAAGAGCGGGCTGTGGTTGAGCCGCCAGCGCCTGCGGTTGCCGCCGGCGAAGGCCTTGCGGAACAGCTCCCGGGTCTGCTCGACGCCGAGGAAGTGCTCCTGGTCGGGGGCCTTCTCGTAGGCGTAGGCGGGCGAGATCATCATCTCGTCCACCTTCAGCTCGTCGTTGAGGTAGTCCAGGACGTCGATGACGGTCTGCGGGGTGTCGGTGTTGAAGAAGGTGCTGTTGGTGGTGACCCGGAAGCCGCGCCGCTTGGCCTCCTTGATCGCCGCCACCGCCTCGTCGAAGGTGCCCTCCTTGGCCACCGACTCGTCGTGCCGCTCGCGCAGGCCGTCGATGTGCACGGCGAAGGTGAAGTACGGCGAGGGCGTGAACTTGTCCATCTTCTTGCGCATCAGCAGCGCGTTGGTGCACAGGAACACGTACTTGCGCCGCTCGACCAGCTGGCGGACGATCTCGTCGATCTGCGGGTGCATCAGCGGCTCGCCGCCGGCGATCGAGACCATCGGGGCACCGGACTCCAGGACCGCACCCACCGCCTGGGCGACGGGCATCCGCTGCTTCAGGACGCCCGCCGGGTGCTGGATCTTGCCGCAGCCCTCGCAGGCGAGGTTGCAGGCGAAGAGCGGTTCCAGTTCCACGATCAGCGGGAACTTGTCCCGTCGCTTGAGCAGTTTCTGCTGCATGAGGTAGGTGCCGACCCGCACGGTCTGGCGCAACGGCATGGCCATGGCTAGCTCGCCTCCTGGGGGAGCGTCGAGGATGTGGGGTGGTTCAGGTCTGCGGGGCGGGGCGCGAGATCCTGGCGGTACCAGTCGACCAGGGCGGGGACGGTCGCCCGCAGGGTCCGCCAGGCCCGTACCCCGGCCGGGAGGGTGCCGGGGCGCAGCAGCTCGTGTTCGGGGGTGTCGACCACCACCCGCAGGACGGCCGCGGGCAGCGCGGGCCGCACCTCCCGCAGCACGGCCAGGACGGCGGCGGCCTCCATGTCGACGGCGAGCGCGCCCTGCAGGTGCAGTGCCCGGCGCTCGATGCCGCGCACCACGTGGTCGGCGGTGTGGTGCACCCCGGTGTGCACGGTCAGGCCGCGTTGCTTCAGCGCCCGGGTGAGCTCCGGCCCGGAGCCGACCGGGTAGAGGTGCCCCTCCGGGTCGCGCACGCCGTCGGCCGCGACGACGTCGCCCGGCTGCACGCCGGGTCCGAGCGCGGCGCCGAAGCCGGCCACGACGACCGCGCCGTAGCCGCCGGGGGTGGGGCCGAGCAGCTGTCGCACGGTCAGCCCGGCGCGCCGCCGGCCGACGCCGGTGCGCACCAGCACCGGGGGTCCGCCGGTCGCGCCGCGCCAGTCGCCGCCGCGCAGGGCCCAGACCTCGGGGCCCAGGGCGCAGAGCACCAGCAGGGGGGCGGTGGTCACCGCGCCGCCCCGATCGTCGGGGTCCCGGTCGTCCGTCCGGTGCCCGGGCTGCCGTGGAGGTAGCGGCCGAGCGCGGTGACCGGGAAGACCAGTCGGTACAGGTGGTAGTTGATGGAGAAGTCCCAGGGGAAGCCGGTGCCGGTGAACTGTGGCTCGTCCCAGGTGCCCTCGGGCAGCTGGGTGCGCACCAGCCAGTCCACGCCGCGCTCCACCGCGGGGTTGGCCCGGCCGTCCGGCCCCTCGCCGGCGGCCAGCAGCGCCATCAGGGCCCACGCGGTCTGCGAGGCGGTGGAGTCGCCGCGGCCGGCCCAGCGCGCCGGGTCGTCGTAGGAGCGCATGTCCTCGCCCCAGCCGCCGTCGGTGTTCTGCCGGTCCTCCAGCCAGCGCACCGCCCGGCGGATCGCCGGGTGCTCGTCCGGGACGCCGGCCGCGACCAGCGCGGGCAGCACCGAGCCGGTGCCGTAGATGTAGTTGGTGCCCCAGCGGCCGAACCAGGAGCCGTCCGCCTCCTGGTTGCGCAGCAGCCACTCGATGCCGCGCCGGGTCCGGGGGTCGCGGGCGCGGCCGGTCTCCGCGAGCATCTCCACCACGTGGGCGGTGACGTCGGCGGACGGCGGGTCGACCACCTCGCCGAAGTCGCAGAACGGCAGCTTGTTGGGCAGCGTGCTGGTGTTGTCGACGTCGAAGGCGCCCCAGGCGCCGTTCTTGGACTGCATGCCGAGGTTCCACAGCACGCCGCGGTCCACCGCCGCGTCGACCTTGGCCGGGTCGGGGTGAGCCACCCGGCGCAGCGCCAGGACCACCTCGGCGGTGTCGTCGATGTCGGGGTAGGTGTCGTTCTCGAACTCGAAGGCCCAGCCGCCGGCGGGGAGCCCGGGCCGCTGGACGGACCAGTCGCCGCGCTTGCGGATCTCCTCGCCGAGCATCCAGTCGACGGCGGAGACCAGCGCCGGATGGTCGGCGGGGACCCCGGCGTCGACCAGTGCGATGGTGGCCAGGCAGGTGTCCCACACCGGGGACTGGCAGGCCTCCAGCCAGCGCTTGCCGTCCTCGGTGTGCACGGTGAAGCGGTCGAAGGAGGAGAGTCCGGCCTGCACCACCGGGTGCTCCAGCTCGTAGCCCTCCAGGTGCAGGGCGATCAGCGAGTAGACGGCGGGGGGCTGGATGCCGCCCCAGCAGCCGTCGGCCTCCTGCCGTTCGACGATCCAGCGGCAGGCCTGGGACACGGCCAGGCGGCGCAGCGGGCGGAAGGCCCGGCGGTGGTAGGCGTGCAGCGCCTTGTCGAGGCGTTCGAAGAGGCCGTCCCAGGTGGTGGCGGGGGCGAGCGGCCGTTCGGGGTACGGATCGTCCGGGTCGGTGTGCAGCTCGGTGAGCGGGAAGGGCGCCGGGCGGACGGGCCGGTGGGCCGAGACGACGGTCAGCGGGACGATGGTCTGGCGGGCCCAGCAGCCGAAGGCGTAGATGTTCAGCGGCAGCCACTTGGGCAGGAAGATGATCTCGGGCGGCATCTCGGGCAGGCGGTCCCAGGGCCACCAGCCGAACAGCGCGAGCCAGATCCGGGTGAACACCCGGGCGGCCGCGATGCCTCCCGCGGAGCGGACGTAGCGGGCGGCGGCCGCCATGTGCGGGGCGGTCGGGTCGTCGCCGGCCAGTCTGAGCGCGACGTAGGCCTCGACGGTGGTGGACAGTTCGGGCGGCCCGCCGTGGAAGGTGGACCAGGTGCCGTCCTCACGCTGCTGGGAGCGGATCCACTCGGCGGTGGCGTTCGTCTGTTCCTCGGTCCGGATCCCGAGGAACTGGCGGAGCAGTAAATCCTCGGCGTCCATGGTGACGTTGGTTTCCAGGTCACCCTTCCACCAGCCCTCGGAGGACTGCAGGGAGAGCAGGTGGGTGGTGGCGCGGGCCAGGGCCTCCCGCGCGTCGGCCGGTCGGAGGTCCGCCTCACCGGCCGGCCGGAGCTGGTCGGCGTCCTCGGGCTGCCACCGCCCCGTGCCCAGGAGGGCCGGGGGGCGGTCGCCCACCGCGACCGGCTCGGGATCGTACTCAGGGTCGAGCCGGCCGTCCGCGGTTGCTGTCAACGTAACGTCACCTCTCTCGTACCACCACGAATTCGGCGAGTGCGACGAAGTGCTCGCGCACCTCGTCGGACATGGGCACCTCGTCCAGGGCGGCGAGGGCAGTCGTGTGCTGGCGGCGGGCCTCCTCCTGGGTCCAGGCGCGGCCGCCGGCCTCCTCGATCAGCGCGGCCCGGGCGGCGAGCTCGGGCTCGCTCTCCTCCCCGCGTCCCTTCGGGTCGGCCAGCTGCTCGGCGAGCCGGCGCGAGGCCGGACCGCCCTCGGCCAGTGCGGCGGCGACCGGCAGGGACTTCTTGCGCTGGCGCAGGTCTCCCCAGTGCGGCTTGCCGGTGACCTCGGTGGCGCCCCAGATGCCGAGCAGGTCGTCCACCGCCTGGAAGGCCAGCCCCAGGTGGTGGCCGTAGCGCTGGAGGGAGTCGGAGACCTTGTCGTCGGCCCCGGCCAGGACGGCGCCGATCGCCGAGGCGGCGGCCAGCAGCGCCGCCGTCTTTCCGCCCTCCATCTCCAGGCACTCCGCGACGGTCACGGTGTCGCGCTGTTCGAAGGCGACGTCCCGGGCCTGGCCGTCGATCAGCCGACGGGTCGCCGTGGTGAGCAGCCGGACGGCCCGCGCGGCGTCGGTGGGGCTCGCGCCGCCCGTCACCGCGGCGTCGAGCAGCACCTCCGTGCCGAGCGTCGCCAGGGCGTCGCCGACCAGGATCGCCTGGGCCGGCCCGAAGACCGTCCAGGCGGTCGCCCGGTGCCGTCGGGTCTCGTCACCGTCCATCAGATCATCATGAAGGAGGGAGAAGTTGTGCACCAGTTCAACAGCGACCCCGCCGGGCACCCCCGCCTCGGCCGCCGCACCGGTGGCCTGCGCGGACAGCAGGGCCAGCGCCGGGCGCACGGCCTTGCCGCCGTCGCCCGTGACCGGTGTGCCGTCCCGGTCGATCCAGCCGAAGTGGTAGGCCGCGACGGTGTCCATCGGTGCGGCCAAACGGGCGACGGCGGCCCGTAGCGGCGGGGTGCAGAGCGTACGGCTGCGAGCGAGCAGCTCCGGCACCGAGACCGGTTCGGCGTGCGCCGTGCCTCCGACGGCGAAGCCGGTGCGTGACTCCACGTGCGTTCCCTCTCCCTGGTGCCCGACCGCACGGGGCGGCCGGGTGCTGTCGGTGCGGCTGGTGTCGATTCGTATGGTGCCGGTGGCGGTGACGCAGGTGCCGGAGGCCCCGGTCCGGCCGCTCCGGCCGACGGCGCCTGTTCCGCCGGTTCCGTCGCTTCCGCCGATTCCGTCGATGCGCACGACGGTACGCCCGTCGGCTCTGGCGGGCTCTCCGGCGGCGCGGCCCGCCGTCACCTGGGCCACCTCCCGTCGCCGTGGTCCACCGGCACCCTGGCGCCGGCGGCGGCGAGCGCGGCGTCGGCGGCGGCGTGGCCGCTGCGCACGGCGCCCTCCATGGTCGCGGGCCAGCCGGTGGCCGTCCACGAGCCGGCCAGCAGCAGGCCGGGCACCCCGGTGCGGGCCGACGGGCGCAGCGCTGCGCTGCCCGGAGCCGGGTCGAAGGTCGCGGTGCGCTCGCGGGTGACGAAGAAGTCGAGCACCCGGGCGCCGGCCGCGGCCGGCAGCAGCCGTTCCAGCTCGGGCAGGTAGCGGCTGCGCAGCTCTGACACCGGCAGGTCGATCTCGTCCTGCACGGCGGACTGCGAGAGCGCCAGGTACTGGGCGCCCGGGTGGGCCCGGCCGAGCTCGGTGGCGGCCAGGCCGGAGTGCGCGGTGCGGTCGAAGACCCACTGGACCGGGGAGCCGAGAGCGGCGAAGAACGGCCGGCGCAGCAGTTTGCGGTCGTAGATCACGTGCACGTTGAGGATCGGCGTGGTGCCGAACCCGGCGAGCCGTTCCTGGCCCGGGACGGCGTTCGGCGGCAGCAGGGCGGCCGCGCTGTCCTGGGCGCCGGCCAGGACGACGGTGTCGGCGGTGAGCAGCTCACCGCCCTCCAGACGGACGGCGTGCTGCAGCGCGGCCGGCTTGAGCTCGGCCACCCGGGCGCGCAGCAGCACCGTCACGCCGGCGCGCTCCAGCTCGGCCAGCGCCCGGTCGTGGTGGATCGCGCCCAGCGGGGCTGCGGCGATGCCGATGTCGGCGGCGCCGGGGTCGGACAGCAGACCGGTCTGGAACACCTTCGCCGCGAGCGCCATCGACACCTGGTCGGCCCGCCCGTTCAGGGTGGCGACGCCGACCAGGTCCCACAGGGCCGCCTGGGTGGCGGCGTTCTGCCCGTTGTCGCGCAGCCACTCGCCGAAGGAGATCCGGTCCAGCGCCGGGTCGGCGAGGTCCAGGCCCTTCAGCGCGAGCGCGCCGCGGACCACCCGGGCGCGGTCGGCCGGGGACAGGTGCGGGTAGCGGGCGAGGCTGGCGGCCAGGTGCAGCGGGACGGGCAGGCCGGCCCGCCGCAGCCGGCCGAGGGTGCGCACGGGGGCGTCGTCGGGGCCGGTGACGGAGAGCACCGGGACGTCGAGGCGGTCCTGCAGGTGGACCAGGCGGGTGGCGGCGAGCCGCTCCAGCAGGCCGCGGTAGGCGGTGCAGCAGCGCAGGTAGACGTGCTGGCCGTTGTCGACGGTGAGCTCGCCGCGCCGGAAGGAGAACGCCAGGCCGCCGAGCCGGGGGCGGCCCTCGGCGAGGGTGACCCGGTGACCGGCCTCGGCCAGGCGCAGCGCCGCGGTGATCCCGGCCAGACCGCCGCCGACCACGATGGCGGCCGGGCGCGCGGCATCGGCTCGCCCGGTCATCGGCCCTCCCCCTCGCAGTCGCTGGACCGCCGGGAGGCGGTCGCTGAAGCCGGTACTCGTTCGGTCAACACGGAACTGCCCGCACGTGATTCCCCGCTGACACAGCGTGACAGAACGGTGGCGAGAATCAAGAACGCCCCCCGGCGAGCCCGGAAAGCGCCACGTACGCCTTCTCCCAGCCCGGCAGCGAGACCCGGCCGCGCAGCACCGACTCGGGATCGGCGGCGATCCGGCCGAGCAGCCGGTGGTAGATCCCGGCCATGGCGGCGGTGCAGGCGCGGCTGCGGCGGTCGAGCATCGGCAGCAGCCGCAGGCCCTCCTCGAAGGCGGCCTGGGCACGGGCGGCCTCGAAGGCCACCAGGCCGGTGAAGTCGGCGCCGACCGGCGGCTTGGGCAGCGCGAAGCCCTGCTCGCAGCCGAACCGGACGAGGTCCTCGGTGGGCAGGTAGGTGCGGCCGTTCAGGGCGTCCTCGCGCAGGTCGCGCAGGATGTTGGTGAGCTGCAGCGCCAAGCCCAGGGTGTCCGCGTAGCGCGCCCCGAGCTCGGGGTCGTCGCAGCCGTAGACGCCCAGCGAGAGCCGGCCGATCGCCCCCGCGACGCAGCGGCAGTAGACCTTCAGCTCCTCGTACGTCTGGTACTCGGCGCCCTTGAGGTCCATCTCGACACCGTCGATCAGCTCGTCGAAGCCGCCGAGCGGGACCGGGAAGCGCCGGGCCGTGTCGGCCAGGGCGACCTTGATCGGGTCGGTGTCGTCCTCGGCGACCACCCCGGAACGGACCTCGTCCACCAGTTCCCGGGTGCGCAGCAGCGCCTCGGCCTTCCGGTCGGACGGGAGGTCGCCGTCGCCGATGTCGTCCACCCGGCGGGCCAGGGCGTACAGGGCCGACATGGCCAGCCGCTTGGGTTCGGGCAGCAGCCGGATGCCGTAGCTGAAGTTGCGCGCCTGCAGACCGGTGACTGCCTCGCAGTACCGGTACGCCGCCATGACCTGGGCCGACGCCAGTGGTGATGCCGCCACTCGGGCGTTCACCTTCCCTTCGCGAAGATGGCCGCCGCCTTCACTGCGAGGCGGCGCTTGTCCGGCTTCGCCTGCCGGGCGAGCACGTCGTACCCGGCGTCCTCCACGGCCGCCAGGGCCGCGTACCCGCCGGCGGTGAATCCCGCCAGGAGCAGTCGAAGCCTCCCCCGAACCGTACCTACCAATGGTGCGCCGTGATCGAGCAGGGTGCGGGCCCGCTCCGCCTCGAAGGCGATCAGCTCCCGCACCGCGCCGTCGGCGGAGGGGGCGGCGAGGTCGGCCTCGGTCACGCCGAAGCGTTCCATGTCCTCGGCGGGGAGGTAGATCCGGCCGTGGCGCAGGTCCTCGGCCACGTCCTGCAGGTGTTCGACCACCTGGAGGGCGCTGCAGACGGCGTCGGAGAGTTCGATCCGCTCGGGGGTGGAGACGCCCGCGATGGCCAGGACGAGGCGGCCGACGGGGTCGGCGGAGAGGGTGCAGTAGCCGATCAGGTCGTCGTACGTGGCGTAGCGGGCGGTGGTCTGGTCCACCCGGTTGGCCTCGATCAGACGGCGGAACGGCTCGGGGGTCAGGCCGTGCCGGTCGACCAGCGGGACGAGGGCCCGCATCAGCGGGTGGCGGGGGGTCTCGGCGCCGGAGGGGTGCAGCGCCTTCTCGAAGACCCGGTCGAGGTCGTGCTCCAGCCCGTCGAGCAGGGCGAGGCGGAAGGCGACCTCGTGCGCGGTCGGCGGGCCGGACTGCTCCGAAGGGGTGACCGGGGGCATCCGCTCGACCCCGAGCACGCGGGCGGTGGCGGCCGGGTCGGCCAGGTCGCCGTCGCCGGCGTCGTCGACGAGGCGGGCGAAGCCGTACACCGCCATCAGGTCGTCGCGCCAGGCCGCGGGCAGGAAGAACGGGGCGACCGGGAAGTTCTCGGCCCCCGCCTTCTCCAGGGTCTGACCTGCGGAACGGTTCACCGGCGTATCACTGGGCTGGGCCGAAGCCGACACTGCTGTCACTCCCCCGTTCTACACCGCTGGGTACCACCGGCCCGACTCGGACACGCGTCCGAGCGCGGGCGTCACGTACGGCACAGCGCCCCCGCGACTACCAGCCTGACACCCCGGGGCGCGCCGGAGAAGAGCGCCCCGCCCGCGGACCGGGGCGCTCACCCCCGCGGCGGCGGCCACCCGGGGCACCGGCGGGGCACGCCGCAGGGCCGGTCCCGGAGGTTCCGGAACCGGCCCTGGTGGCGGGGGGTGGCTCAGCCGGGCACCGCGGGGCGCACGGTGCTACGGGCGCTCGCCGCGCTCGTAGCGGCCGACGACCTCGTCGGTCGGGCCGTCCATGATCAGCTCGCCGGCCTCGATCCAGATGGTCCGCTCGCAGACCTCGCGGATCGAGTTGTTGTCGTGGCTGACCAGGAAGACCGTACCGGCGGACCCGCGCAGCTCGTCGATGCGCCGCTTGCTGCGCTGCTGGAAGGCCTGGTCACCGGTGGCCAGGGCCTCGTCGATCAGCAGCACGTCGTGGGTCTTCGCCGCGGCGATCGAGAAGCGCAGGCGGGCGCCCATGCCGGACGAGTAGGTGCGCATCGGCAGGGAGATGAAGTCGCCCTTGTCGTTGATGCCGGAGAACTCGACGATGTCCTGGTAGCGCGCCCGGACGTCGGCCGGGGACATCCCCATCGCCAGGCAGCCCAGGACGACGTTGCGCTCGCCGGTGAGCTCGTTCATCAGCGCGGCGTTGACGCCCAGCAGCGAGGGCTGGCCGTTGGTGTAGATGCCGCCCTTCTCGGTCGGCAGCAGGCCCGCGATGGCGGCCAGCATGGTCGACTTGCCGGAGCCGTTGGAGCCGATCAGGCCGATCGCCTCACCCTTGTACGCGGTGAAGCTGATGCCCTTGACCGCGTGCACCTCGCGCACGCCGGCGGCGCGCCTGCGGCTGAGGATGCGGCTCAGGGCCGAGGTGGCACTGCCCTTGCCGGAGCCGGCGCCGTGCACCCGGTAGACGATGTGCACGTCGTCGACGACGACGGTGGGCTCGCGGGCCACGTCCGTGTCCAGGACGTTGTCGTTCTTGCTCAGGTCGACGTCAGCCACGGCCGTACTCCTCCTCGGCCTTCCAGAAGAAGACGTATCCGATGACGAACATCCCGACGCCCCAGGCGAGGCCGTACACCCACTGGTGCGGCGGCAGGGACTGGTGGGGGTTCTGGTGCGGGTTGTAGATGACCGGCGCGAAGGCGTGCCGCAGCAGGTCCATGTAGACCGAGGCCGGGTTGATGTTGCAGATCACCTGGATGTAGTGCGGCCACTTGTGGACGCGGTCCTGGATGCTGAACATCACGCCGGACAGGAACATCCACGCGCGCATCACGAACGGGATCAGCTGGGAGATGTCGCTGGTCTTGGCGCCGATCCGGGCCATGATCAGGGAGATGCCGGTGTTGAACAGGGTCTGCAGGATCAGCGCCGGGACGATCAGCAGCCAGGTCCTGCCCGGGGCGATGCCGCTGGCCAGGACGGTCACGACCAGGACGACCATCGAGATCAGCAGCTGCTGGAGCTGGATCACGGTGAAGGCGATCGGCAGGCTGGCACGGGGGAAGTGCAGGGCCCGGATCAGGCCGAGGTTGTCCGAGATCGCCCGGGTGCCGGACTGCACCGCGTTCTGGGTGAACTGGAACACGAACACGCCGATGCAGAGCCAGGCGATGTAGGTGCCCGGCGGGAAGCCGTCCTTGCTCGACAGGATCACGCCGAAGACCAGGTAGAAGACCGCGCAGTTGAGCAGCGGGGTCACGACCTGCCACAGCTGGCCGAGCTTGGCGTCGGTGTACTGGGCCACCAGGCGGGCGGTGGCGAAGGCCCAGATGAAGTGGCGCCGGGCCCAGAGCTGCTTGGTGTAGGCGAACAGACCCGGCCGGGCGCCGCTCACCGACAGACCGTACTTGTCCGCAAGCTGCTTGGGGGTCAGGCCCGCGTCCACCCCCCTGGGGGTCGAGAGGCTGACGGGTTCACTCACTGTCGACACATTCGTCCTTCACGCGGGGATCGGTCGGGGCGGCCGGTCGGCGGGG
The DNA here is from genome assembly GCF_040303045.1 of Kitasatospora sp. NPDC096140. Taxonomy (NCBI): domain Bacteria; kingdom Bacillati; phylum Actinomycetota; class Actinomycetes; order Kitasatosporales; family Streptomycetaceae; genus Kitasatospora; species Kitasatospora sp. NPDC096140. Next base: position 41,893 of record NZ_JBEOUW010000030.1, on the reverse strand, counting down.
GTCCGCCGGCGGCGCCGATGGGGATCCACTGGATCTCGGGGGAGCCGGCCGGTGTGTGGCCACCGGCCGCAGCGATCGATCATTCGATCAGATCAGATCAGATGATCGGTGGTCGGCCCAGCCTGGTCAGTTGCCAAACGGTACGCCATCGCATGGGCCGTCGCGGACCGCAGGGTTCGCGCCAGCCCGCCCGGAATCCGCCCCACCAGGCCTTCAGCGCCTCGGGGGAGGGGCGGCGAGCCAGGGTGAGCAGAAACCAGGTTCCCAGATAGAGAGGCACCAACAGGGCCGGAAGGTTCCGCCTCGCGAGCCAAACCCGGTTTCGGGCCACGTTGTGGAAGTAGGTGGCGTGCCGGGCCGGGGAGGTCGTGGGGTGGTGCAGCACCACGTCCGCCCGGTAGTCGATGGCCCAGCCGGCGTCCGCCGCGCGCCACGCGAGGTCGGTCTCCTCGTGGGCGTAGAAGAAGTCGGCGGGCAGCTGGCCGGCCTCCTCGAACACCTTGCAGCGCACGGCGCTCGCGCCGCCCAGGAAGGTGGTCACCCGGGAGGAGCGCAGCGGGTCGCTGGCGCGCAGCCGGGGGACGTGCCGCCGCTGGGTGACCCCGGTGTCCGGGTCGGCGATCCGGAAGGACACGATGCCCAGCTCCGGGTCGGCGGCGAAGGCCTCGCGCAGCAGCCGGGCGGAGTCGGTGCGCGGCAGGTGGCCGTCGTCGTCCAGGAAGAGGACGGCGTCCACGTCCTCGCCGTCCCGGCCGAACAGCTCGATACCGACGTTGCGACCGCCCGGGATGCCGAGGTTCTCCGGCAGCTCGACGGTGCGCACGCCCTCCGGCAGCGGGGGCAGCGGGGCGCCGTTGGCGACCACGGCCAGCTCGACCGTGGGACCCTCCTGGGCGCGGACGGACTCGATCAGGGCGTTGAGCTCGGCGGGCCGGTTGCCCATCGTGATGATCACGGCGCCGAGGCGGAAGCTCTCCGCGGTGGTCGGGCCGGTCATCGCAGCCTGCTCGACAGGACGATGCTCAGCAGGTGCAGCACGGTCTGCAGCATGGCGATCGCCGCCAGGACGACCACCGCGAGCCGGGTGAAGAAGAGCCCGCCGTGCACGGCGTCGGCGATCCCGGCCGCGAGGATGAACAGCGAGGCCTCGACCGCACCGACCAGGCGGTGGAACTTCAGGAGGGAGGCCGCCTTGCGCGCCTTGGCGACGGTGGCCGAGCGCGGCACCGAGGCGCTGTCCTCGACGGCCGTCAGGCCGCTGCGGGCCCGGGCCACGTCCACCAGGTCCGTCTCGGACTTGATCAGGATGGCACCGAGCGCGGCCAGCGTGCCCAGGAAGGCCCACTCCCAGTGGGAGCCGCCGCCCTCGCGGTGCAGCAGGTCGGTGGCGCGCAGGCCGAGGCCGGTCAGCAGGGCCGCCTCGGACATGTAGTGGCCGACCCGGTCCAGGTAGACGCCGGTCAGCGAGGTCTGCCGGCGCCAGCGGGCCACCTCGCCGTCCACGCAGTCCAGCAGCAGGTAGACCTGGATCAGCAGGGCGCCCAGGACCGCGCCCGCGATGCCCGGCACGACCAGCGCGAGGCCGGCCAGGATGCCGGTGAACATCATCAGGTAGGTCAGGCCGTTGGGCGTGATCGCCGTCATGGTGGAGAGCACACGGGTGATCCGCAGCGAGATCTTCCGCATGTACAGGCGCCCGGCCCAGTGCTCGGCGCTGCGGCGCTGGAGCATGCCCTCCGGGTGGATCACCGCGCGCAGCTCCTCGATGGAGGGCCGGCGGGTCAGGTCCACCGGGGGCCGTTCGGCGCCCGCGGTGGAGGGGTCAGCTGTTGACGGCTTGGACATAGTCGGCGTACGCGTCCCTGATTGCGGAAGGGGAGAGGTCGAGGTGTTCAAGGATGGTGAAGCGCCCCGGTCGGGTGTTCGGAGCGTAGTGCACCGCTTCGGTGAACTCCGCCTCGGTGAAGCCGATCTGAGCTGCGGTCACCGGCAGTCCGTGGCTCGCCAGGCGCTCCACGATCAGACCGGTCAGCTCGTGCTCGCCCCGCAGGAAGCTGGCGAACGCGGCGCCGAGGCCGACCTGCTCGCCGTGCTGGGCGGACCGCTTGGGGAACAGCACGTCCAGGGCGTGCGAGATCTCGTGGCAGGCGCCCGACGAGGGCCGGGTGCTGCCCGCGATGTTCATCGCGATGCCGGACAGTACCAGGGCTTCGGCGAGCGCTGTCAGGAGGTCCTGATCCTGAGTGTTTCCTGGGTGCCGCAGCAGGTTCTCGCCCGCCGAGCGGGCCATCGCGACGGCCAGTCCGTCCACCGGCTCGCCGGTGACCGCGTGCGACAACTCCCAGTCGGCGCAGGCCGAGATGTTGGAGACGACGTCCCCGATGCCGGCCGCCACGAAGCGCGGCGGGGCCTGCCGGATCACGTCCAGGTCGACGATGATGCCGATCGGGCTGGGCACCCCGTAGGAGCCGCGGCCGGCGTCGTTGTCGAGGGTGGAGACCGGCGAGCAGATGCCGTCGTGGGCCAGGTTGGTGGCGACCGCGACCAGCGGCAGCCCGACCCGGGCGGCGGCGTACTTGGCGGCGTCGATGATCTTGCCGCCGCCGAGGCCGACGATCGCGTCGTAGTGCCCGCCGCGCATCTCCTCGGCGAAGCGCACCGCGCTGTCCAGGCTGCCGTCGTCCACGTTGTACCAGTCGGCGCCCGGCAGGGCCGGCTCCAGGCGCGCGCGCATGGCGGCGCCGGAGCCGTTGCTGATCGCCACCGCGATCCGGCCCGACGCCGACAGCCGCTGGTCCGCGAGGATCCCGCCGAGCGCGTCCAGCGCGCCCGAGCGGATCTCCACGAACAGCGGCGACGGGACCAGTCGCGTCAGTACCGGCACGCGATCTCCCGCGCCTTCGCCAGGTCGTCGTGGTTGTCGACCTCGACCCAGGAGACCTCGCCGATCGGCTGCACGTCGATCCGCAGGCCGCGGTCGACCATCTCCTGGTAGCCGTCCTCGTAGTACAGCTGCGGGTCGCGCTCGTAGGTGGCGCGCAGCGCGTCGGTGAGGTCGGCGGCGGCGGACGGGTTGATCACGGTGACGCCGATGTACTCGCCGCTCGCCTCGGAGGGGTCCATCAGCTTGGTGATGCGGCGCATCCCGGCGGCCGGGTCGACGACGACCTTCATCTCCTCGTCGGCGAGCTTCTTCACCGTGTCGAGGGCGAGCAGGATGCCGGGGGCGGCACCGTCGTCGAGGAGGCGCCGGTTGCCCTCCAGCATGGTGCGCTGGACGGAGGCGGGGTGGACGGTGTCGCCGTTGGCCAGCAGCAGGCCCTCGCCGAACAGCTCGCGGGCGCACCAGAGCGAGTACGCGTTGTTCCACTCCTCGGCCTTGTCGTTCTCGACCAGGTGGAGCTTGACGCCGTACTTGCTCTCCAGGGCGTCCTTGCGGTCGTACACCGCCTCCTTGCGGTAGCCGACGACGATCGCGGCCTCGCGCAGTCCGACCTCGGCGAAGTTGCCGAGGGTGAGGTCCAGGACGGTCCGCTCCCCGTCGACCGGCACCAGCGCCTTGGGCAGGGTGTCGGTGTACGGGCGCAGCCGGCGGCCGGCGCCGGCTGCCAGAACGAGGCCGATCATGCGGGGTCTCCTGATCCGTCGTGCTGTGCGCGCGGGCCGTGCCGAGGGGAGGCGGCGCCGCTTCGCCGGACCGGTGTGCGACCCGGCCGGGCAGCGGCGCGCCGGTACCGGCACAGATCCGGGCACCGTGTCGTATGTGATGGTAGGCGACGTGGACGACCGGCCCGAACGCGCCCGGAGACGGGACGGTGACGGAGGGGTGACCGGGGGACGGCGCCGGGGAGCGGGCCGACGTCCGGGCCCGGCCGGGCCCGCGGGCTCGAACGCCCCCCGAACGCACGTCGAACGATTCTGCGACGATCGTGACCCTTACGAGGGCTTCCGCGACCCTTCTCTGCTCGAATTCCTTCTCCTCCGGGTCATGATCCGCCCGGTTGTGCGTGGGACCCCTACCCGGTGCCACCCATACGGCAGACTGGAGCCCGACGCCGGCGCCGGTGCCCCCGCTGCGTCCGCCGTGCGCCACCCGGTGCGCCGGACGCACCCGATGCTCCCGTTGCTCCCGCCCCCGGAAAGAGGCCCCATGCCCCAGAGTCTGCCGACCGAGCCGACCCATTTCGACGCCGAGGTCGACACCGGTCTCGACGTGGAGACCGATGTGTCGGCCGACCCCCGGACCGCCCCGGCCGCTACCGAGATCCTGTTGGAACTGGTCGACGACGAGGGCGTGACGATCGGCACCGCCGAGAAGCACTGGGCCCACCAGCAGCCGGGCCGCCTGCACCGCGCCTTCTCGGTTTTCCTCTTCGACCGCCAGGGCCGCCTGCTGCTCCAGCGCCGGGCGCTGGGCAAGTACCACTCCCCCGGCGTCTGGTCGAACACCTGCTGCGGCCACCCGTACCCGGACGAGCCGCCCTTCGTCGCCGCCGCCCGGCGCACCGCGGAGGAGCTGGGAGTCGCACCGGCGCTGCTCTGCGAGGCCGGCACCGTCCGCTACGACCTGCCGGACGAGGCCTCCGGGCTGATCGAGCGGGAGTGGAACCACCTCTTCGTGGGACTGGTCACCGCTCCGGTCCGGCCGAACCCGGACGAGGTGGACGACTTCGCCTTCGTGACGGCGCAGGAGCTGCGGGAGCTGCGGGACGAGCGGCCCTTCTCGGTCTGGTTCGAGACCGTCTTCGAGGCTGCGCTGCCCGGGATCCGGGAGATCGCCGGACGGGACTGGTAGGCGCTCCGGTCGCCTCGCCCGCCCCGGCGGGCCGGTCAGCGGTCGGACTCCGGGGGGACGGGCAGCGAGGCCCAGATGACCTTGCCGCCCTCCCCGGTCCGCTCGACGTCGCACACCCCGCCCGCCTGCAGCGTGACGCTCTTCACCAGCAGCAGGCCGCGACCGCCGGTGCGTCCGGTGTCGTTCTCCAGCGCCTTCGGCCGGTACGGATCGCCGTCCTCGACCGACACCCGCACCCAGCCGCCGCGCACCGACAGCTCCGTGACCACCTCGGGCGAGAGTTCGGCCGCGTGCGTCACCGCGTTGCTCACCAGCTCCGAGACGATCAGCAGCAGGTCGTCCACCAGCTCCTGGTAGCGCACCCCGGCCATGCCCTGGGCCAGCAGGCGGTCGCGCACCGCGTGCCTGGTGCGCGGCACCGAGGCCTCGGCGGCGGGCACCGGGAATCGCCACACCCCCTCGACGGGGCCGCGCGCCGGACCGCCGGGCGCCGCGACGGCGTCGCCCTGCCCCTCCCCCGGCCTGCCGCGTCTCGGTTCGGCCTCCGCCGTCCCGCTGATCTGCTCCACGTCCAGCCGCCCTTCGTCCGCGACCCGGGAATCAGGCGATCCGCTCATGGCGCCCTCGGTCCACAGAGGCTAGGAGAGCGGTCGCGACGGCTGCGGCACCGTCGACAACTTGCCCGTGTCGGACCGCTTCCGGCCGGAACCGATCGCGGGCGACACCGGAGTCGACCGGTTCCTTCGCGGTCGCCATCGCTTCGGGCCCGGTTCGAGCGTGTTCGCCAGCCGTACCAACGTGTGCGCCGGAGCCGCCGGGGGCCCGGGGCGGCTCCGGCGGCCCCGGGGGCGCGGGCCGGAGGAAGCGCAGGTGAGAAGCACTCCAGAACCCTGGTAATGTTCTCTCTGTCGCCGAGGGGGCGAGAGAAAAACCCCCGGAGCACACACCCCGTCCGGGTGGCGGAATGGCAGACGCGCTAGCTTGAGGTGCTAGTGCCCTTTATCGGGCGTGGGGGTTCAAGTCCCCCCTCGGACACAGCCGAATTCCCCGTGGGATCCGAAAGGAACCCACGGGGAATTTCCTTTTTCCCCGCCGACTCCCCGGCCGGCCCCGACCGCCACCCCCGTGGCGGCATGGCGCCGGCCTCTTCGCGGGGCCCGCCGGTCCGGAAACCGGACACGAGATGGCAACGATCGAACGGTTTGAGCTTCCTCTGAGGTATTCGCCCGTTTTTGGACCATAAGCTGCTGTGCGTTTGTCCGGAATACCGACTCAAAACAGCAAAAACACCGACACCACCCGATGAACCCCGAGCGAAAGGACCGATACGTTGAGTGAGCCCGATTCCTCGACGGCGTCTCACCAGAACTACCGCCGATCGCTCGGCACCATCAGCCTGACCGCGGTCGGGCTGGGGTCGATCATCGGATCCGGGTGGTTGTTCGGTGCCGAGCGGGCCGCCAAGCTCGCCGGGCCGGCCTCGATCCTCGCCTGGGTGATCGGTGCCGCGGTGGCGCTGACCATCGCCCTCACCTACAGCGAGCTGGGCTCGATGTTCCCCAAGGCCGGCGGCATGGTCCGGTACGGCCAGTACTCGCACGGCTCGCTGGCCGGCTACCTGGCGGCCTGGGCCAACTGGATCGCCATCGTCTCGGTCATCCCCGGTGAGGCCACCGCCTCCGTGCAGTACATGAGCTCCTGGCACTTCGGCTGGGCCAAGGGGCTCTTCAACGGTCAGGAGCTCACCCTCAGCGGTGTGGCGCTCGCCAGCGTGCTGCTGCTCGTCTACTTCGCCCTCAACTGGTTCGCGATCACGCTGTTCGCCAAGACCAACACGGCGATCACCGTCTTCAAGGTCGTCGTGCCGACGCTCACCGCCGGTGCGCTGCTGCTCGCGCACTTCGACACCGCGCACTTCACCGACCACGGCGGCTTCGCGCCGAACGGCTGGAGCGCGGTCTTCACCGCCGTCGCGGTCTCCGGCATCGTCTGGGCCTTCAACGGCTTCCAGTCGCCGCTGAACCTGGCCGGCGAGGCCAAGAACCCCGGCAAGTCGCTGCCCAAGGCCGTCATCGGCTCGATCCTGATCGCCCTGGTGATCTACGTCGCGCTGCAGATCGCCTTCCTCGGCGCCATCCCGGCCGCCGACCTCTCGGGCGGCTGGAGCAGCCTCTCCTACACCTCGCCGCTGGCCGACCTGGCCATCGCCTGGGGCATCAACTGGCTGGCGATCCTGCTCTACGCGGACGCCTTCGTCTCGCCCTCCGGCACCGGCATGATCTACGCCGCCACCACCTCGCGCATGATCCACGGCGTGCAGGAGAACGGCCACCTGCCGAAGCTCTTCGGCAAGGTCGACGCCAAGACCGGCATCCCGCGCCCGGCGCTGGTGCTCAACCTGGTCGTCGCCTTCCTGTTCCTCGCGGTCTTCCGCGGCTGGGGCTCGCTGGCCGAGATCGTCTCGGTGGCCACCGTGATCTCGTACATCACCGGCCCGGTCGCCGTGATGGCCCTGCGCCGCCTCGCCCCGGACCTGCCGCGCCCGGTGCGGCTGCGCGCCATGCCGGTCATCGCCCCGGTCGCGATGGTCTTCGGCTCGCTGGTGCTGTACTGGGCCCGCTGGCCGCTCACCGGCAAGGTCATCCTGCTGATGGCCGCCGGCCTGCCGATCTGGGCCTGGTACGAGCTGCGCAAGCCGTTCGCCGAGCTGAAGCCGCACCTCCTGGCCGGCGCCTGGATGGTCGCCTACCTGTTCGTGATGGCCGGAGTCTCCTGGGCCGGCAGCACCGACTTCGGCGGGCAGGGCTACCTGCCCGCGGGCTGGGACCTGCTGATCGTGGCCGCGATCGGGCTGGCGTTCTACTACTGGGGCGTCGCCAGCGCCTGGGCCAACCCCTCGCTGGCCACCGTCCGCCAGGAGATGGCGGACGACCAGGCCGCCCAGGACGCCCAGGCTCCCGTCGAGGCGGGCGAGCCCTCGCGGGTCTGAGCCACCGCAGCGCGTGACGTGCCGAAGGGCCGGTCGGATGTTCCGACCGGCCCTTCGGCGTCTTCGGAGCCGTACGACGGGGGAGCTGTGCGCCTTCCGGGACCGCACGGCTGCCTTCGTCGTCCTCAGCGTCGTCCTCGTGTCGACCTCGTGTCGTCCTCGTGTCGACCTCGGTGTCGTCCTCGGTGTCGTCCGAGGGGGCTCGCGCCCCGGTCAGCCGCGGCGGGCCCGGCGGATCGCGGAGGTGACGACCGGCGGCAGGAGGTCCCGGGCGGCGCGCTTGGCGACGTTGACGGGGCGGCGTGCCTCGGCGGCCCGGGCTCGTCTGGCGGCCAGGTCGACGGCGGCCTCGTCGTGGGCCGACCGGAGCGCCCGGCGGGCCTCGACCGCGGACTGGTCGGCCTCGCGCCGGGCGGCCTCGGCGGCCAGTCGCTCCCGGTGGCGGGAGCCGCGGAAGCGGTCGATGCCCTCCGAGTCACCGGTCATGCGCAGCACCTGGCGGCCGTTGACGGTCTCGGCGCTCAGCTGACAGCCGACCGCGAGGTCGACCCGCTCCAGCAGCTCGCGCTGGAACGGCTCCACGTCCCCCCAGGTGCCGTAGAACTTGCACTCGGTGAGCAGGATCGGCTTCAGCCCGTGGTTGAACACGGCCTCCCAGGTCGCGGCCGCCACGCCCGGGGTGTGCTGGGAACGGTAGTCGTCCAGCACGACGACGCCCTGCTCCTGCAGCGCGACCCGGGCGACCTGGAGGTCCCCCACGACGTGCTCGTACAGGTGGGAGGCGTCGATGTGGATGAAGCGGAACGCGCCGACGGGAATGTGGCCGCGGGACAGGACGGAGGTCGGCGCCTGGATGATCTCCGGCAGCTCGTCGTGGAAGGCGAGGTAGTTGCGCTCGAAGGCCTCGCGGGTCAGCGTCTTCCGGTAGGACAGGTCCATCTCGGCCGCGTTCTCCTCGTCGGGCGCGTCCGAGTCGAAGAGGTCGCAGACGGTGAACGTCTCGCCGGGCTGGAGGTGCTCGCCGATCACGATCGCGCTGCGGCCGAGGTAGGCCCCCATCTCCAGCAGATCGCCGGTGACACCGGCCTTCTCCTGACGCCCCAGGAACCAGTCGAAGGAATGCCGGTCGTGGTCCCAGAACCACCCCGGGACGTCATCCAGGCTCGCCGGCTCGGCGGCCTGCTGCGACTCGCCCGGGAACGCGGCGTCGGTCATGGAAGCTCCTTCGGGGCACGGGTGGACCTGTGGATCTCTAACCGGACCTCAGCGGAAGCAGGAGTTCCGGGCCGGTCGCAGAATGCGCCGACCCGACCGTACGCGCAGGCACGTCGAAGCGTCGTCAGCTTTAAACCCCCGCCGCTGAGTTCACTGCAATGTACCTGCGTGCCGACCACCGTGTGGAGGTCTTGGCGAGGGGAGTTTCCGGAACCGTCACGGAACCGCCGGAGGGTGAACACGGCGCATCCCGAGCGTGGATCCAGTATGTCCCGTTCGGGGCCCGCGGGGCACCGTCCCAGCGGATGATCTTCGTTCCGATTACCGCGCCTAGCGTTGGGGCCGGGCGGCCCTCGACAGGAGGGCCCGTACGGCGAGGAGCGTCGACGGCATGACGGAAGCACGGCGGAGCGAGCAGGACGGGGCGCTCGCCCGGGAGCTGGTCGCGATGATGGCCGAGGACGGGGCGAACGCCCGGTCGGCGAACAGCGCGGACCTGGCCGAGCAGGCGGCCTGGCGGCGGCTCACCGCCCGGCACGGCGACCGGCTCGCGGAGCTCATGGCGGAGCACGGCTGGCCGACCGAGCGGACCGTCGGCCCCGAGGCGGCGCGGGCGGCCTGGCTCGTCGCCCAGCACGCGGACCGGCAACTCGACGTCCAGCGGCGGGCGGTGGCGCTGATGGGCGAGGCCGTGGCGTGCGGCGAGGCGAGCCCGCGCGACCTCGCCTTCCTCCAGGACCGACTGGCCGTCAACGAGGGCCGTGAGCAGCGTTTCGGCACCCAGATCGGTGCGGTGACGGACGGTCGGCCGGTGCCGTGGCCGTGCGAGGAGCCTGAGCGGCTGGACGAGCGGCGCGCCGAGGTGGGCATCGAGCCGTTCGACGAGTACACCGCACGGTTCGCCCCACGCTGACCGGCAAGTCTGCCGGTCCGGATTGGCTCTTGCGCGCTGCCGCCCGGCCGTTTTGACTGGCCTCCGACGAGCACTGTCGGTCAATCGGCTGATCCCATGAGAGGACAACTCGGTGCAGGAGTACGCGGAGTACGGCGACCAGTACATCGACGGCTCTTGGCGGCCCTCCGGGGACCCCGGTTCGATCGCCGTGCTGAACCCCGCGACCGAGCAGGTGCTCGCCACCGTGCCGGCCGGTGGGACGGCCGACGTCGACGCGGCGGTGGCAGCGGCCCGCCGGGCCGCCCGGAGCTGGGCCGCGACCACCCGCGAGGAGCGGCTGGACCTGCTGACCCGGCTGCGGGACGGGCTCGCCGCCACACAGAACGAGATCACCGGGACGGTGGTCGCCGAGCTGGGCGCCCCGGTCGGCTTCACCGCCGCCGTGCACGCCGGGCTGCCGCTGACCGTGGCGACCTCCTACCTGACCCTGCTCGCCGAACACCCCTTCGAGGAGCGGATCGGCAACTCGGTGGTGCACGCCGAGCCGGCCGGGGTGGTCGCGGCGATCACGCCGTGGAACTACCCGCTGCACCAGATCGTCGCCAAGGTCGTCCCCGCGCTGGCGGCCGGCTGCCCGGTGGTCCTCAAGCCCGCCGAGCAAACCCCGCTGGTGGCCCGGCTGTTCGCCCGGCTGGTGCACGAGGCGGGCTTCCCGGCCGGCGTGTTCAACCTGGTCACCGGCACCGGGGAGGCGGCGGGCGCGGCGCTCGTCGCCCACCCGGAGGTGGACGTGGTCTCCTTCACCGGCTCCACCGCCGTCGGCCGGCAGGTCGCCGCGACGGCCGGCCGGGACCTCAAGCGGGTCGCCCTGGAGCTGGGGGGCAAGTCGGCCAACGTGGTGCTGCCGGGCTCCAACATCACCCGCGCGGTCAAGGCCAACGTCGCCGGGGTCTTCGCCAACTCGGGCCAGACCTGCAGCGCCTGGACCCGCCTGCTGGTCCACGAGGATCAGTACGAGGAGGCCGTCGCCCGGGCCGCCAAGGCCGCCGCCCAGTACGTGCCCGGCGACCCGACCGACCCGCAGACCCGGATCGGTCCGGTGGTCAGCGCCGAGCAGCTGGCCCGGGTGCGCGGCTACATCGACGGTGCGCTGGCCGAGGGCGCCCGGCTGGTCGTCGGCGGCTCGGAGCCGGTCGCCGAACTGCCCACCGGCTTCTACGTCCGCCCGACCGTGCTCGCCGACGTGAAGCCGGACATGGCGGTCGCCCAGGAGGAGGTCTTCGGCCCGGTCCTGGTGATCCTCGCCTACCGCGACGAGGACCACGCCGTCGAGCTCGCCAACGGCACCCCGTACGGCCTGGCCGGCGGCGTCTGGGCCCGCGACACCGACACCGCCGCCGCCTTCGCCCGCCGCCTCGACACCGGCCAGGTCGACCTCAACGGCGGGCGCTTCAACCCCCTCGCCCCCTTCGGCGGCTACAAGAACTCCGGCCTCGGGCGCGAACTGGGGCGCCACGGGCTGGAGGAGTTCCTGCAGTACAAGTCGCTGCAGTACTAGCCGCCGCACCGGGGCCGGACGTGGCCCGGGGCCGTCGGCGGAGGTGCCGGCGGCCCCGGACGTCCGGGTGCTGGGGGTGGTCCGGGTGCTCGGGGTGGTCCGGGTGCTCGGGGCTTTTCTGGCGTTGCCGGTGGTCCCGTTGGTTCAGGTGTTCCCGGCGTTCCCCGGCGTTCCCGGGCGTTCCCGGGCATTCCCGGGCGTTTCAGGCGTTCCCGGCGAGTGCGGCAGCCCGGGGTGCCGGTCAGACCAGGTCGACGCCCGGGTAGAGCGGGTACGGGGCGAGGAGGTCGGCGGCGCGCTTGGCGGTGGCGTCGCGCAGGGCCGGGTCGAGGCTGTAGCCGGCCTTGGACGGGGTGCCGTTGGCGGCGGTGGTGGGGGTGGTGGCGCGCAGGACGGTGTCGATCAGCTCGGCGATCTCGTCCATCTCGGCGACGCCGAGGCCGCGGGTGGTGAGGGCCGGGGTGCCGATCCGGATGCCGGAGGTGTACCACGCGCCGTTCGGGTCCTGCGGGACGGAGTTGCGGTTGGTGACGATGCCCGAGTCGAGCAGCGCCGCCTCGGCCTGGCGGCCGGTCAGGCCGTAGCCGGAGACGTCGGCGAGCACGAGGTGGTTGTCGGTGCCGCCGGTGACCAGCGTGCCGCCGCGGCGCAGCAGGCCCTCGGCGAGCGCCCGGGCGTTGTCGACGACGGCGTGGGCGTAGGCCTGGAACTCGGGGCGGCGGGCCTCGGCGAAGGCGACGGCCTTGGCGGCCATGACGTGCGAGAGCGGGCCGCCGAGCACCAGCGGGCAGCCGCGGTCGACGTGTTCGGCCAGTTCGGCGGTGCAGAGCACCATGCCGCCGCGCGGGCCGCGCAGGGACTTGTGGGTGGTCGTGGTGACGATGTGGGCGTGCCGGACGGGGTCGTGGTCGCCGGTCAGCACCTTGCCCGCGACCAGGCCGGCGAAGTGCGCCATGTCGACCATCAGGGTGGCACCGACCTCGTCCGCGATCTCGCGCATGGTGCGGAAGTCCACCAGCCGCGGGTACGCGGAGTAGCCCGCCACGATGATCAGCGGGCGGAACTCGCGGGCGGTCTCGCGCAGCGCGTCGTAGTCGATCAGGCCGGTGACCGGGTCGGTGCCGTAGCTGCGCTGCTCGAACATCTTCCCCGAGATGTTGGGGCGGAAGCCGTGGGTGAGGTGGCCGCCGGTGTCCAGGGACATGCCGAGCATGCGCTGGTTGCCGAGCTCGTGGCGCAGCTTCGCCCAGTCCTCCTCGGTGAGGTCGTTGACGTTGCGGACCTCGGACCGCTCCAGGGCCGGGCTCTCGACCCGCTGGGAGAGGACGGCCCAGAAGGCGGTGAGGTTGGCGTCGATGCCGGAGTGCGGCTGGACGTAGGCGTGGTCGGCGCCGAACAGCTCGCGGGCGTGCTCGGCGGCGATGGCCTCGACGGTGTCGACGTTGCGGCAGCCCGCGTAGAAGCGGCGGCCGACGGTGCCCTCGGCGTACTTGTCGCTGAGCCAGTTGCCCATGGCGAGGAGGACGGCCGGGGAGGCGTAGTTCTCGCTGGCGATCAGCTTGAGCGAGGCGCGCTGGTCGGCGAGTTCCCGGCCGATGGCGGCGGCGATCCGCGGTTCGACGCCGGCGACCACGTCGAGGGCGCTGCGGAACGCGGTGTCGGCGGCGGGGGTCGCGGCGGTGTGGGGCTGCTGGGCCAAGGCGGTCTCCTGGTGGGGATTGCGGATGGCCCAGGCGCTCGGCAACTTCACGTGAGGTTTCACGAGGCCGCTTCCCGATGGTTGATTCCATCCCTACGCGCCAGTCGCAGCCCACCGGAATCGTAGCAACATCGGAGGGACTGTGGCGGAGGTCTCAGAATGCGGAACGGCCGGTCCGGTTTCATCGGATATGTCCGTTCCTCTGCAACGCCACTGTTTCGGCGAAATGAAGCCGCCACAATTCCCGAAACAGTCCCGCAGGAATTCCCCGGAGAGCCGTCGGAAGCGATTTGCGGAACGTCGGACGCATCCGATCGAATGGCGCTCGAACGGCCCCGGGAAACCCCCGGATGCCGTACCGGAAATGCACACCAGCACACCCCCACCCACGGGGCGGCGGAGAATTCGGGGGTCATGCCTCATGGCAGCGGTCGACACAGTCCCAGTCCGCGCGGCCGGGCCCGCGGCCCCCGCGACCCCGGGCCTGCTCCGCCGGCTCCTGCGGGACCGGGTCGGTGCCGCCGCACTGGCCGTCGTCCTGCTGTTCCTGCTGCTCGCCGCGGCGGCCCCGCTGATCGCCGCGCTGTACGGGCGGAATCCGGTCGAGCACTACGGCCAGAACACTCCGGGCCTGCTCAGTGACGGCGGCCTGCCGATGCTGCCGAACGGCGGGATCTCCGGCGACTTCTGGTTCGGCCTGGAGCCCGGACTCGGCCGGGACGTCCTCACCCAGCTGCTGTACGGCATCCGCACCTCACTGTTGATCGCTCTCGCCGCCGCCACCGTGACCACCGCCCTGGGCGTCCTGGCCGGTGTCGCGGTCGGCTATCTCGGCGGAATCGCGGACCGGCTGTTCGGATTCCTCGCCCATGTGCTGCTGGCCTTTCCGACACTGCTCCTGCTGCTCGCGCTCAGCCCGGTCATCGAGTCCCGACTGGTCGATCCGGGCACCGCGGAACCGGAGTGGATGCAGTTCCTGGTGCTGGTCCTGGTTTTCTCCGCGTTCGGCTGGATTCCGCTCGCGCTTTCCCTGCGGGCCGCCGTGCGCTCGCTCCGGGAAAGGGATTTCGTGCAGTCCGCCCGGGCCCAGGGCGCGAGCCGCTTCCACGTCGTCGTCCGCGAACTGCTGCCGAACGTCCGGTCGCAGCTCCTGGTGCACGCCACCATGGCAGTGCCGACGTACGTCGCCTCCGAGGCCGCGCTGTCCTTCCTCGGCGTCGGCATCACCGAGCCCGTCCCGGACTGGGGGCGGATGATCTCGCGCGGCTCCGAGGTCTTCCGGGCCGACCCGACGTACCTGGCCTTCCCCGGGGTGGCACTGCTGCTCTTCGTGATCGCCTTCAACCTGCTCGGCGACGCCGTCCGGGACGCGCTGGACCCGCGCTCCGGCACCCGCTGAGCGATCCGCGGCCCCTGCTCCGCCTTTCCTTTCCTTTCCGCTCCCTTCCGTTCTGTTCTGTTCCGTTACGCCCTTCCGTCCGTTCCCGTTCGTCACCCGAACCCTCCCGGCGCGATCCGCCGGGGCGAGGAGAGATTCGCCATGCGCTGGACCCGACCGTCCCTCGCCGTCATCGCCACCGCCCTGCTGGCGACCTCCTGCTCGGCCGGCGCGGGCAGCACCGGCTCCGCCGGCACCGGGACCTCCGCCAAGGAGACCTCCCCGCTGACCGCCGCGCTCGGCACCGAGCAGGAGAGCGCCGGCCCCGCCCCCGCCGTCCCGGGCGCCCGCGCGGGCGGAACGGTCAACGTGTACAACAGCGTCGAGTTCCGCCACCTCGACCCGCAAAAGGTCTACGCCGGGGCCACCTACAACGCCTCGCTGCTCTGGGGACGGCAACTGACGCAGTATCAGGTCGTCGACGGCAAGGCCAAGTTGGTCGGCGACCTGGCCACCGACACCGGCACCCCGACCGACGGCGGGCGCACCTGGACCTACCGGCTCAAGCAGGGCGTGGCCTGGGAGGACGGCAAGCCGATCACCGCCCAGGACGTCAGGTACGGCATCGAGCGCACCTTCGGCAAGGGCTACGAGGTCGGCCCGCCCTACTGGCCGCAGTGGCTCACCGGCGCGGCCGACTACGAGGCGGCGCGGGCCGCGTACAAGGGCCCGCAGGACGGCGACCTGGCCGCGATCGAGACGCCGGACGAGCGCACCGTCGTCTTCCACTTCCCGCAGCCGCAGGCCGACGTGCCGTACATGGCCGCGCAGTCCTCCTCCTCACCGGTGCGCCGGGACAAGGACACCGGGACGGACTACGACCGGCAGCCGTTCGCCACCGGCCCGTACCGGATCGTCGAGCACGTCCAGAACACCCGCATGGTGCTGGAGCGCAATCCGGCCTGGAAGCCCGAGACCGACCCGATCCGCAACCAGTACCCGGAGCGGTTCGTCTTCACGTACGGCAAGGAGGCGCTCAACCTCAACCAGGAGATCCTCTCCGGACGGGACGGCGGCGCCGACGCCACCACGGCCGCCGACACCCTCTCCCCCGAGCTGTACCAGACGACCGACACCGACCCGAAGGCCCGCGAGCTGGTCGTCTCCGGCCGGCAGGGCGCCTTCGTCACCCAGCTGGTGATCAACAACGAGCGGGTGCCGGACGTCGAGGTCCGCAAGGCACTGCACCTGGCCTACCCGCGCCAGCAGGCCCGCCAGGTCCAGGGCGGCGCCCGCACCGGCGAACTCGCCACCACGCTCAGCTCGCCCGCGCTGATCGACTGGCAGAAGTACGACCTGTACCCGGCCAAGCCCGAGGGCGACCCGGAGGCGGCCAGGGCCGAGCTCGCCAAGGCCAAGCAGGCCCCGGGCAGCCTGACCTACGCGTACAGGAACACGCCGAACGGGCAGCGCGTCGCGCAGGTGCTGGTCGACGGCTTCGCCAAGGCGGGGATCACCGTCGTGCCCAAGCCGATCGACCCCAAGGCCTTCCTGGACGAGGTGCACCGCGCCGACTCCCCGTACGACCTGTTCGAGGAGACCTCGTCGGTCGACTGGCCCACGCCGTCCACGCTGGTCCCGTTCTCCTTCGACGGGCGCGCCGGCGGCGACATCAACTCCGCGCGCTACCGCAATCCGACGGTGGACGCGGAGATCGACCGGATCAACCGGATCGGCGAGCCGCGCGCCAAGGCCAAGGAGCTGTACGCGCTGGAGCAGACGGTGATGAAGGACGTGCCGGTGCTGCCGTTCGCCTACCCGACCGTCAGCCAGCTGCACGGCAGCAACGTCGGCGGGGCGTTCATCCACCCGATCTACGGGACGGTGTCGCTGGCCTGGCTGTACCTGAAGTCCTGAAGCTCTGAAGTCCGAAGGCCTCAAGTCCTGAGGTCTTGAGGCCTTCGGGCCTTGAGGTCCCGCCGTCTCCTTCCCCTGCCACCCCTCCCCCGGATCGGCCATGCTCTCCTTCGTCCTGCGGCGGACCGCCCAGGCCCTCGCCGTCCTGGTCGCGGTCTCCGCCGCCGCCTTCGCCCTCTTCTACGCCGCGCCCGCCGACCCGGCCCGCGCCGCCTGCGGTCCGCGCTGCGACAGCGGGCAGGTCGCAGCGGTGCGCCGGAGCATGGGCCTGGACCAGCCGCTCGTCGCCCAGTACACCGACTACCTGGCCGGGATCGTCGCCGGCCGGGACATCGACGACGTGGACGGCTCGACCATCCACTGCGCCGCACCCTGCCTCGGCTACTCCTACCGGCTGCACCAGCCGGTCAGCGAGGCCCTGGCCGACCACCTGCCGGTCACCTTCTCGCTGACCGCCGGGGCCCTGGCCGTCCTGCTGGTGCTCGGCCTCGGCACCGGATTCGTCTCCGCGCTGCGGCACGGACGGCGGACCGACCGGCTGCTCTCCGGCTTCACCCTGGTCGGCGCCAGCGTGCAGATCTACTTCCTCGGGTACATCGCGCAGTGGCTCCTGGTCTACTCCACCGGCCTGCTGCCGCTGCCCTCCTACACCCCGCCGGGCGAGGACCCGGCGGCCTGGGCGGGCGGGATGCTGCTCCCCTGGATCGTCCTCGGCTTCGTCAACTCGGCCGTCTTCGCACGGCTTTCGCGCTCGCAGCTGCTGGAGACGATGAACGAGGAGTACGTCCGCACGGCCCGCGGCAAGGGGCTCGGGCGGCTGCGCGCCCACCTCAAGTACACCTCGCGCGGCGCCGCCGGGCCGCTGGTGCAGCTGCTCGGCCTGGAGGCCGGGGCGCTGCTCGGCGGGGCGGTGATCACCGAGACGGTGTTCGGGCTGAACGGGGTCGGGCGGTTCGCCGCGCAGGCCGTCGCCGGGCAGGACCTGCCCGCCGTCGTCGGCACGGTGCTGCTGGCCGCCTGCTTCGTGGTGCTGTTCGTCGCGCTGGCCGACCTCGCGGTGGCCTGGCTCGACCCGCGTGTCCGGCTGAGCTGAGGGGAACGGTTCGATGAAGTCCACTGCCACGAGGGCCGCCGGCACGAGGGTCGCCGGCACGAGGTCCGTCGGCACGGCCACTGCCACTGCCGCCGACACGGGTGTCGGCGCCGACGGTGCCGTGCCGGGTCTCGACCGGAGCACGGCCGAGCCGGTGCTGAGCGTCCGCGACCTGACCGTCAGCTTCGCCGACCCACGCGGCGGCCCGCCGGTGACCGCCGTCCAAGGGCTGTCCTTCGACCTCGCCCCGGGTGAAGTCCTGGGCCTGGTCGGCGAATCGGGCTCGGGCAAGTCGACGGTCGGCCTCGCCGTCCTCGGCCTGCACGACCCGCGCACCACCACCGTCTCCGGTTCGATCCGGCTGGGCGGACAGGAGCTGGTCGGTGCCGGGGAGGCGACGCTGCGCGCGGTGCGGGGCGGCCGGGCCGCCCTGGTCTTCCAGGACGCGCTCACCTCGCTCAGCCCCTTCCACGGTGTCGGCGCCCAACTCGCCGAGGCGTACCGCCTGCACCACCCCGGGGCGGGCCGCGCCGAAGCCCGTCGGCGGGCGGTGGAGATGCTCGACCGGGTCGGCATCCCGGCGGCCCGGGTGCGCGACCACCCGCACCGGTTCTCGGGCGGGATGCGGCAACGCGTGATGATCGCGATGGCGCTGATGAACGACCCGCAGCTGCTGATCGCCGACGAGCCGACCACCGCCCTGGACGCCCGCGTCCAGCGGCAGGTCCTCGACCTGCTGGGCGAGTTGCAGCGCGAGCACGGCACCGCGGTGCTGCTGGTCAGCCACGACCTGGGCGTGGTGGCCGGCACGACGGACCGCACGCTGGTGCTGCGCGGCGGCGTCCGGGTCGAGTCCGCGCCGACCGCCGACCTGCTGGCCGCACCGCGCGAGCCGTACACCCGGGCGCTGGTGGGAGCGGCGCTCCGCCTCGACTCCGTACCCGGCACGGCTCTGCCGACAGTCGACGACCCGTCACCTCGGCGGTCGTTCCGGCCGAGGGTCGTCGAGCGGCCCGCGCGGTGGCTGGTCGAGGTGGACGACCTCACCGTGCACTTCCCCGGGCGGCGGCGCCTCCCCGGCCTGCGGGCCGAGCCGGTCCGGGCGGTCGAGGGCGTGGGCCTGCGGATCGCGCCCGGCGAGACGGTCGGCCTGGTCGGCGAGTCGGGCTCCGGCAAGTCCACCACCTCGCGGGTCCTGGCCGGCCTGCAACGACCCACCGGCGGACGGGTCTCGTACGACGGCCGGGACGTCACCCGCCCGGACCGGGAGCTGCGGCGCCGCCTCGGCCGCGAGATCCAGCTGGTCTTCCAGGACCCGTACGCCTCGCTCAATCCGCGCCGCACCGTCGCCCAGACCCTCGACACCCCGCTGCGCCTGCACACCCCGCTGACCGCGCCCGAACGGCGGGAGCGCTCCGCCGAACTGCTGGAGCAGGTCGGACTGGAGGCCGCGCACCTGGACCGCTACCCGCACGAGTTCTCCGGCGGGCAGCGCCAGCGGATCGGCATCGCCCGGGCCCTGGCGCCCCGGCCGCGGCTGATCATCGCGGACGAGCCGGTCTCGGCGCTCGACGTGTCGGTGCAGGCGCAGGTGCTCAACCTGTTGATGGAGCTGCGCGAACGCCTCGGCGTGGCCTTCCTGTTCGTCTCCCACGACCTGGCCGTGGTCCGGCACTTCTGCGACCGGGTGGCGGTGATGCACGGGGGCCGGCTGGTGGAGTCCACCGACCGGGACCGGCTGTTCGCCGCGCCGCACACCGACTACACCCGGGAGCTGCTGGCGTCGGCGCACTGAGGGCGCGGGGGTGGAGGCGGCGGGGACACGGGAGCAGCGGGGACACGGGGGGAGGCGGCGGCAAAAGGGTTGGCACGATCGACGGCGGGTGGATCATGATCCAGCCCTGTCAGGTCCGACCGGAGAGCAAGGTGCGACGAACATGGTGAACACGACGAATGCGGCGGACACGGCGAGCGGCAACGGGGCGCCCGTGGACGAGGAGCTCGTCGCGGCGGCGCTGGAGGTGGCGCGGCGGTACGCGCGGGGTGACAACCACACCGTGGCGGCGGCCGGGCGCAATGCCGACGGGCGGATCGTCACCGCCCTGAACGCCTACCACTTCACCGGCGGGCCGTGCGCCGAGCTGGTGCTCATCGGCGCGGCGGCCGGGCAGGGGGCGTACGAGCTCACCACCGTCGTGGCGGTCGGCGACCGGGAGCGCGGGGTGATCCCGCCGTGCGGGCGCTGCCGCCAGGTGCTGTTGGACTACTTCCCGGAGGTGCGGATCGTCGTCGGGCAGGGGGCCGACCTGCGTACCGTGCCGGTGGCGGACCTGCTGCCGGAGACGTACGTCTGGGCCGACCACCAGGTCGACTGAGGGCTGCGGGGCGCGGGGCGGCACGGCCCTGCGTTCGCCCTTCGTTCGGCTGCGCGAGCGCGACCCGAGGCGTTAGCGTGCAGGCGATGTGACGTAGGAGACCCAGGAACCGCCAGCCGAGGGGACACATTGTCGGACGACCTTCTCATCGCAAAGATCAACCACGGCTTCGACCACCTCGACGCCGACGGCGACGGCCTCATCACCGAACGGGACCACGTCCTGATGGGCCACTCGGTGGCCCGCTCGCTCGGGCACCAGGAGGGCTCGGAGGCGGAAGCCGTCATCGTCCGCGCCTACCTGACGATCTGGCACGACCTGCACCTCGCCCGGCTGCCCGCCGGCACCGAGGCGATCACCCGGCAGCAGTTCGTCGTCTCGACCGGCTCGCTCGTCGACGACCCCGAGGCCGCCCGGGACATCCTCGGGGCACTCGCCGAGGCCTTCCTCGCCGTCGCCGACGCCGACCGCAGCGGAACGGTGGACGCCGGCGAGTTCTTCGTCTTCCAGCGCGGCCACTTCGCCGGCCTGTGCCGCGACGACGCCGACGAGGCCTTCCGCCACCTCGACACCGACGGCGACGGCGTGCTGTCCGCGACCGAGTTCACCAACGCGATCATCGAGTACTGGACCAGCCGCGACCCCGACGCACCCGGCAACTGGTGGACGGGGAAGCCCCCGCACGCCTTCTGAGCCGGGCCTCGGCCCCGCGCCTCCGACCTGCACGAACCCGGGGCCGCCCCCGCGAGCCGGAAGCTCGGGGGCGGCCCCGCGACCGTCACCCCGACGGCGGCTCGTCACCTCACCGACGCCCGGACACGCCCTTCGCCGGAGGCGTCGACGACGGACCGCGCCGCGGCCGCCGGCTGACGCTCACCACCAGGCAGACGCCCACGACCACGATCGCCCCGCCCGCCAGGGTGGGGCCGGTCAGCGGCTCGGCCAGGATCAGCCAGCCCAGCAGCACGGCGACCACCGGGTTCACGTACGCGTAGGTGGCGACCAGTGTCAGCGGCGCCGAGCGCAGCAGCCAGGCGTACGCGGTGAAGGCGAGCAGCGAGCCGAACAGCACCAGGTAGGCGAGGGCCAGCCAGGAGCGGCCGGAGACGGCTGCCGGGTCCAGCCCGTGCTGCTCGCCGCGGACCAGGCCGATCACCAGATCGCAGAGGCCGCCGGCCAGCATCTGGTAGGCGCTCGCGGCCAGCACGTTGCCCGGCATCGGGACCTTCTTGCTCGCGAACGAGCCGGACGCCCAGAGCAGCGTGGCGCAGATGATCAGGATCACGCCGAGCGGCTCGACGGACCCGCCGATCGCCGGGGCCGAGAGCACCCCGAGGCCGACCAGCCCGAGCAGCACACCGACGAGTTCGGCCGGCTTCGGACGCTCGCCGCCGAAGGACGTCAGCACCACCATCCACAGCGGGACGGCGGCCACCAGCAGGGCCGCCAGGCCGGACGGGACGGAGGTCTCGCCCAGGACCACCAGTCCGTTCCCGCCGGTCAGCAGCAGCACGCCGACCAGGGCGGAGGAGGCCAGCTGGCGCCCGCTCACCTTCAGCCCGGCCGGGCCCTGACGCACCAGCAGGTAGCCGGTCAGCAGGAGCCCTGCCACGAGGAAGCGGGCGGCGGCGGAGAGGAAGGAGGGCATCGTCTCCACCGCGATCCGGATCGCCAGGTAGGTCGAGCCCCAGACGACGTAGACCACGGCGAGCGCGAGCCAGACCGCGCCGCCCAGGCGAGCGGCCGGGCGGGCGTCCTTGAGCAGGGAGGGGACGGCGTCGCCCAGCGGGGAGGGGACGGCGTCGTCGACCGGGGTGGCGGCGGCGTCGCCCAGCGGGGAGGGAACGGCGTCGTCGACCGGGGTGGGGATGGCGTCGGACGGCGGGTCGGGGGTGGTGGCCGGTTGTGAGGAAGCGGGCGGTGTCATGTGTGTCCCCCTTGAATGGTGCTGGCCGAACATCCGATATGACAGCGCATCGACGGCCCGGTGCGCCAGTCGGTATCACGAATCGGACCGGAGCACGTACCGTGGGCGCTCCCCAGCCAGGAGGTCGAACCCGTGTCCGCATCCGACGAGGACCTGCCCTTCTTCGTCTACGGAACCCTGCGCAGCGGCGGCCGCAACCACGCGGTGCACCTGGCCGGACGCTGTGCGGACATCCGCCCGGCGGTGCTGGAGGGCGCCGCGCTGCACGCGGGCCCCGGCTTCCCGTACGCGCTGCTCGATGCGAGGCCCGGGCGCCGGATCCTGGGCGAGCTGATCACCGTACGCCCGGGCGCGTACGCCGGAGCACTGGCGGACCTGGACGTGCTGGAGGAGTGCCGGGCGGACGGAACCGGACTGTACGTGCGGCGGCGGCTGGCGGTGCGGACGGCGGCGGGCGGGTCGCGGGACGCGTGGGTCTACCTCGCCGGGCCGGCCGTGGCGGCGCGGCTCCGGGAGCGGCCGGCGCTGATCGCGTCGGGGGACTGGGCGGACAGGTGACGCGTGACAGGTGACAGGTGACAGGTGACAGCTTTCAGATTTCAGCGAACAGAGTTTGAAATCTGTCAGCTGTTCTCCGTCGCCCGCCGGCAGTCGGCTGACCCCCCGGACCCGCCCGGATACCGCCAGGTAGGCTGCCCCGACCAGCAGGATCGCTGGACCCCGGACCGAACGACGAGGAGCCACCCGGTGCCCGAGCTGCCACCCCCGATCACCGTCGTCGGGATCGGGGCCGACGGCTGGCCCGGCCTCGCCGCCACCTCCCGGGCCGCGCTGCGGGACGCCGAGGTGGTCGTCGGCGGCCCCCGCCAACTGGACCTCCTCCCCGCGGACGAGGTCACCGCCGAGCGCGTCCCCTGGCCGTCCCCGCTGCGCCCCGCCGTCCCCGCCCTGTTCGCCGCCCACGCCGACCGCCGCGTCGCCGTCCTGGCCAGCGGCGACCCGATGTTCTACGGCATCGGCCGCACCCTCGCCGAGACCCTCGGCGCCGAGCGGCTGCGCGTCCTGCCGCACCCCTCCTCCGTCTCCCACGCCTGCGCCCGGCTCGGCTGGCCGCTGGAGGCGACCGAGGTGGTCAGCCTGGTCGGCCGCCCGCTGGACACCCTCGCGCTCACCCTCCACCCCGGCCGCCGCCTGCTGGTGCTCAGCGCCGACGCCGCCACCCCGGCCGCCGTCGCCGCGCTGCTCACCGCGCGCGGCTACGGAACCGCCCGACTGCGGGTCCTCGAACAGCTCGGCTCCCCCGCCGAACGGCACCTGGACGGCCCGGCCGACGGCTGGCCGCACCCGCCCGGCGACGCACTGAACCTCATCGCCGTCGACCTCGGCGACGGCCCCCGCAGCTCCCTCGTCCCCGGCCTGCCCGACGCCGCGTACGAGAGCGACGGACAGCTCACCAAGCGCCACGTCCGCGCCGCCACCCTCGCCACGCTCGCCCCCTCCCCCGGCGAGCTGCTCTGGGACGTCGGCGGCGGCTCGGGCTCGATCGCCATCGAGTGGCTGCGCGCCCACCGCGACTGCCAGGCCGTCAGCGTCGAGCGCGACCCGGTGCGCGCCGAGCGGATCACCCGCAACGCCGCCGCGCTCGGCGTGCCCCGACTGCGCGTGGTGACCGGCCGCGCCCCCGCCGCGCTCGCCGAACTCCCCACCCCCGACGCCGTGTTCATCGGCGGCGGCCTCACCGCGCCCGGCCTGCTGGACGGTTGCTGGGCCGCACTGCGGCCGGGCGGCCGGCTGGTCGCCAACACCGTGACCCTGGAGTCCGAGGCGCTGCTCACCGAGTGGTACCGGCGGCACGGCGGCGAGCTCGTCAAGCTGGCCGTCGCCCACGCCGTCCCGGTGGGCGGCTTCACCGGCTGGCGCCAGGCCATGCCGGTCACCCAGTGGTCCGCCGTCAAACCCGAAACCGGCACGCCCAACACCCGCCAGGAGGACGCCTCGTGACCGTCTACTTCATCGGAGCCGGCCCGGGTGCCGCCGACCTGATCACCTTGCGCGCCCAGCGGCTCCTGGCCCGCGCCGAGGTCTGCCTGTACGCCGGCAGCCTCGTCCCGGAGGAGCTCCTGGCCGAGTGCCCGCCCGGCGCCCGCCTGGTCGACACCGCCAACCTGACCCTGGACACGATCATCGACGAGATGACCAGCGCGTCCGACCAGGGCAAGGACGTGGCCCGGCTGCACTCCGGCGACCCGTCCGTCTTCTCCGCGGTCGCCGAGCAGATGCGCCGCCTGGACGCGGTGGGCATCCCGTACGAGGTCGTCCCCGGCGTGCCCGCCTTCGCCGCCGCCGCGGCCGCGCTGAAGCGGGAGTTGACCGTGCCGACCGTCGGCCAGACCGTCATCCTCACCCGGATCGCCAAGCGCGCCACGCCCATGCCCGAGGGCGAGGACCTCGCCACCCTCGGCCGCAGCGGCGCCCTGCTGGTGCTGCACCTGGCCGCCGGGTACGTGGACGACGTGGTCGAGCAGCTGCTCCCGCACTACGGCGCCGACTGCCCGGCCGCCGTCGTCGCGATGGCCAGCCGCCCGGACGAGCTGGTGCTGCGCGGCACCGTCGGCGACATCGCCGGGCAGGTCAAGGCGGCGGGCGTGGTCCGCACCGCCGTCATCCTCGTCGGCCGGACGCTGGCCGCCGAACAGTTCCGCGACAGCCACCTCTACTCGGCGGACCGCGAGCGGCCGCACGAGCCCTGCGGGTCGTGATGCGCCACCTGCTCGTCCTCGGCGGGACGACGGAGGGCCGGGAGCTGGCCGCCGCCCTCGACGGCCGACCGGCCCTGCGGGTCACCAGCTCGCTGGCCGGCCGGGTCGCCAACCCCCGACTGCCCGCCGGGGAGGTGCGGATCGGCGGGTTCGGCGGCCCGGAGGGTCTGGCCGACTGGCTGCGCGCCGAGCGGGTGGACGCCGTCGTCGACGCCACCCACCCGTTCGCGGCCGGCATGTCGCAGAACGCGGCCCTCGCGGCGGCCGCCACCGGCGTACCGCTGCTGGTGCTCCGCCGCCCCGGCTTCACCCCCGTGGAGGGGGACCGCTGGCTCCCCGTCCCCTCGCTCGCCGCGGCGGCCGACCTGCTGCCGCGGCGCGGTGAGCGGGTCCTGCTCACCACGGGACGGCAGGGCATCGCCGCGTTCGCCCACGTCGACGGGGTGCACTTCATCGCCCGCTCGGTCGACCCGCCCGAACCGCCGCTGCCGCCCTCCTTCGAAGTCCTGCTGGACCGCGGCCCGTTCACGGTCCAGGGCGAGGAGGCGCTGTTGCGCGCGCACCGCATCGACGTCCTGGTCACCAAGGACAGCGGCGGCGCCGCGACCGCGCCCAAGCTGACCGCCGCCCGCGGGCTCCGGCTGCCCGTCGTCATCGTGGAGCGCCCCCCGGTGCCGGACGGCGTGCCGGTCGTTCCGGACGTGGCGGGCGCGGTGCACTGGCTGGAGCAGCTCGGCTGAGTCCGGTCCGTGGAAAAGCCGGGCGGCGGCGCCGTCCGCCCGGCAGGATGGCCCGATGAGCGACGATCAGCGCACCCGGACCCCGCAGGCCGCCGACGAACGCGCCACCCTGGCAGGCTTCCTGGACTACCAGCGGGACACCCTCGCGATGAAGTGCGCCGGTCTGACGACCGAGCAGCTCCGCGCCCGGGTGCTGGAACCCTCCGGACTCTCCCTGCTTGGCCTGGTCCGGCACCTCGCCGAGGTGGAGCGCAGCTGGTTCCGCAACGTCCTCGCCGGCGAGGACGCGCCCGGCTTCTGGAAGCACCCCGACGGCTCCTTCGCCGAGTTCGACGTCGACACCGCCGACCCGGACGAGGCCTTCGCGACCTGGCGCGGCGAATGCGACCACGCCCGGGAACTCGTCGCCGCCGCCGAGTCGTTGGACGTCCTGGGCCATTACGGCGAGGAGGTCTTCTCGCTGCGCTGGATCGTCACCCACATGATCGAGGAGTACGCCCGCCACAACGGCCACGCCGACCTCCTGCGCGAACACCTCGACGGCACCACCGGCGAGTAGCGCCGGACGGGTCGGCCGAGAGGGAGCACCGGTGCGGACCCGCCAGAAGGAACGCGGCACCCCCGGACCGTCGGACCCGTGGAACGAGATCGTCCCCGGGCTCTGGATGGGCGGGCACTACTTCACCCCGCCCGGCGGCGAGCTGGAACCCGCCGTCGTCCGGCACGAGTTCGACCTGGTGGTCAGCCTGTTCACGCTGCCCGGCCACGGCCCGGCGCCGGGGGTGGAGCACGTCGTCCGGGAGGTGCCGGACGATCCGCTCTCCGCCGGCCAGCTGCTGGCGGTGCAGGAGGCGGCGGAGCTCACGACGGCGGCCGTCCGCCGGGGCCGCCGGACGCTGGTGCGCTGCCACTCGGGCTACAACCGCTCGGGCCTGGTGGTGGCGCAGGCACTGGTCGGGCTCGGCCGGGACACCGGTGAGGCGGTCCGGCTGGTGCGGGAGCGGCGTTCGCCCTGGGCACTGAACAACCCGGTGTTCACGGAGTACCTGAACACCGGGTTGGACGTGGCGATCCTGCTGACCGGGCTCAACGCGTGAGGCCGGCCGGCAGGATGGCGGTGATGACGTCGATGACTGTGCGTCAGATGTCGCGGAAGGTCTCGATCCGGGCGCCGATCGAGTTGAGGCGCTCGGCCAGGTCCTCGTAACCGCGGTTGATGACGTACACGTTGCGCAGGACGGAGGTGCCCTGGGCGGCGAGCATCGCAAGGAGGATGACCACGGCCGGGCGCAGCGCGGGCGGGCACATCATCTCGGCGGCGCGCCAGCGGGTGGGGCCCTGGACCAGCACGCGGTGCGGGTCGAGGAGCTTGACGTCCGCGCCGAGGCGGGTCAGCTCGGTGAGGTAGATCGCGCGGTTGTCGTAGACCCAGTCGTGGATCATCGTGGTGCCGTGGGCGGCCGCGGCGATGGCGGCGAAGAACGGCACGTTGTCGATGTTGATGCCGGGGAACGGCATCGGGTGGATGGTGTCGATCGGCGCGGTCAGCTTGGAGGGGCGCACCGTGAGGTCGACCAGACGGGTGTGCCCGTTGTGGGCCCGGTACTCGGGGGTGCGGTCGTAGTCGAGGCCCATGCCTTCGAGCACCGCGAGCTCGATCTCCAGGAACTCGATCGGCACCCGGCGGATCGTCAGTTCGGAGGAGGTGACGACGGCGGCGGCGAGCAGGCTCATCGCCTCCAC
Source organism: Kitasatospora sp. NPDC096140 (assembly GCF_040303045.1). Taxonomy (NCBI): domain Bacteria; kingdom Bacillati; phylum Actinomycetota; class Actinomycetes; order Kitasatosporales; family Streptomycetaceae; genus Kitasatospora; species Kitasatospora sp. NPDC096140. Next base: position 14,810 of record NZ_JBEOUW010000030.1, on the reverse strand, counting down.
CGGGTCCTCGGCCGGGGTGTAGTCGACGTCGCGGGTGATCTGCGGGACGCCGTGCACGGTGAGGGTGGTGGTGCCGATGCCCTCGATCCTGACGCCCAGCTCCTCCAGGAAGAAGCAGAGGTCCTGGACCATGTAGTTGGGCGAGGCGTTGCGGATGACGCTCACGCCGTCGTGGCGCGCGGCGGCCAGCAGGGCGTTCTCGGTGACGGTGTCCCCGCGCTCGGTCAGCACGATCGGGCGGTCCATCGGCACGCCCGGCTGGACCGAGGCGTGGTAGGCGCCGCCGGTGGTGGCGACCTCCAGGCCGAAGCGGCGCAGCGCGGTCAGGTGCGGCTGGACGGTGCGGGTGCCGAGGTCGCAGCCGCCCGCGTACGGGATCTCGAAGTGCTCGGCGCGGTGCATCAGCGGGCCGAGGAACATCAGCACGCTGCGGGTGCGGCGGGCGGCCTCGACGTCCATCGCGGCGAGGTCCAGCTCGGCGGGCGGGGTGAGTTCGAGGTCGCGGCCGTCGTTGATCCAGCGGCTCTTGACGCCGATGCTGGTGAGCACTTCGAGGATGCGGTAGACCTCCTCGATCCGGGCGACGCTGCGGATCGTGGTGCGACCGGTGGTCAGCAGCGAGGCGCAGAGGATCGCGACGCAGGCGTTCTTGCTGCTGCGGACGTCGATCGCGCCGGAGAGCCGGGTGCCGCCGGCGACCCGCAGGTGCATCGGGCCGGAGTAGCCGAGGGAGACGATCTCGCTGTCGAGGGCTTCGCCGATGCGAGCGATCATCTCAAGGCTGACGTTCTGCTTGCCCTGTTCGATGCGGTTGACCGCGCTCTGGCTGGTGCCGAGTGCCTCTCCGAGCTGCGCCTGGGACCAGCCACGGTGCTGACGCGCGGTGCGGATGAGGGTGCCGATACGGGTGAGGTAGTCGCCTGTCACTCGCCAGACCATATCTCATGGTTGAGATGGCAACGGAACCCGAGGACGGCGTGGCGCTCCTTTTGTCCGTTTCTCTCCCTGTATGGCCGTCAGATCTTCACATCACCACGCGGCGTTGTCACGCTCCCATGACAGTCGTGACGATGTCACGGGCCCAACGGCTCCGCCCGGCCGACGACGGTTCCGGCACGGTCGATGCAGATGACGTCCACCGCGACGGGCGAGCCCAGCAGCACGCCGAGCGCCGTCGCCCGCGCCGCCTCGGCGACCAGGTCCCCGAGCGGGACCCCGGCCGCACGGCACAGCTGCACCGCCTCCAGACCGGTGTTGGCGGCCGCCACCGCCGCGGCCAGCGCCTCGTCCGCCCCACCGCGGCGCGCCAGTTCGGCCAGGTACCCCTTGTCCACCTGGGAGCGCGCCGAGTGCAGGTCGAGGTGGCCGGCCGCGAGCTTGGACAGCTTGGCGAAGCCGCCCGCGATGGTCAGCCGGGGCACCGGGTGGCGCTTCAGGTACTTGAGCACGGCACCGGCGAAGTCGCCCATGTCGAGCAGCGCGTCCTCGGGCAGCCCGTGCACCGCGACCGCGACCTTCTCCGAGGTCGAGCCGGTGCAGCCGGCCACGTGCGTGCGCCCCGCCGCCCGGGCCACGTCCACGCCGCGGCGGATGGAGTCGATCCAGGCCGAACAGGAGTAGGGGACGACGATCCCGGTGGTCCCGAGGATCGACAGGCCCCCGAGGATGCCGAGCCGCGGGTTCCAGGTCGAGCGGGCGATCTCCTCGCCGTGGTCGACGGAGATCTCGACCACCACGTCCCCGGTGCCGCCGAACTCGGCGGCCACCTCGGCGACGGCGTCCCGGATCATCTGCCGGGGCACCGGGTTGATCGCCGGCTCGCCGACGGGCAGCGGCAGGCCCGCCTTGGTGACCGTCCCCACCCCGGGACCGGCCCGGAACACCACCCCGGCGCCGGGCTCCCCGGCCCGGACGGTCGACCGGATCAGCGCGCCGTGCGTGACGTCGGGGTCGTCGCCGGCGTCCTTGACCACCCCGGCCGTGGCGTGGGGCCGCCCGTTCGTCCCCAGCTCCTCGGCGGCGAGGGCGAAGGAGGGCTGCTGGCCCTTGGGCAGGGTGACGGCCACGGGGTCGGGGAACTCGCCGGTGAGCAGCGCGGTGTACGCGGCCTTGGTGGCGGCGGTGGCGCAGGCACCAGTCGTCCAGCCGTGCCGCAGGCCGCTGCTCTTCAGCTGGCCGGCCCGGCCGCCCGCCCCGGCCCCCGCCTGGGCTCCGCCATCGGCTCCCGCTGCGGCCACCTGCGCCTCGCTTCCGACGGCGCCCCGCGCCGTCCCGTCTTCCCGGGCGGCCACCTCGGCCGCCGCCGCCGATTTTCCCCCACTCGCCCGGGCGGGGCCCGACCGGGGTGACCGGCGGTGACCGACGGCGGGCCGTAGCAGGCGGCGGACGGTGCCCGGCGGCGGGCCGTAGCGGGCGGAGCGCAAGTGGCGGCCGGAGCGCGAGCGGCGGCACGGGCCGCCGGGGAGCCGTGTGCGACTTGCGGAGGAGTCCTTCCGATCCGTTCCCGAATAGTTCTCTGCACGGGTCTCGTCCCGCGGCCTACCAGTGAGTAATCTGGCCGTCCGTTAGATACGGGTTCATGACACGTCGGTCCGGTGCACGGGTTGTCCGCCCTACCGGGCCATCACTATGTGGGGGTTTTCTGTGGCAGGGATGAGTCGGCGTACGTTCCTCACCGGTACGTCGGTGGCCGCAGCGTGGTCGGCCTTGTCGCTCGGCGGCGCACAGTTCGCCTCGGCCGCGGTACGCGACCAGGCGCTGGCGGCCACGGCCGCGCGGGCGGTCAGAGTCACCGGGACCACCCTGGAGCAGGTGGCCACGCCGGTCGGGACCGGCGGCTACAAGCGGCTGACGGCCGGTCCGGGCTGGCCGCTGGTGGTGCGCGGCGACCTGGCGGCAGCGGGCTCCGGCCGGGACGACCGCCGCACCGGCCTCGCCAGCTTCGTCCAGTTCAGCGACCTGCACCTGGTGGACACCGAGTCCCCGGTGCGCTTCGAGTACCTGGCCCGGTTCAACGGCAGCGCCTACCGGCCGCAGGAGGCCCTGAACGCCCGCGGTGTGTCGGCCCTCGTCGAGCGGGTCAACTCGCTCGCCGGCGGCCCCTACACCGGGATGCCGTTCAGCATGGTGATGGCCACCGGTGACAACACCGACAACCACGAACTGGCCGAGCTCGACTGGTACCTCAAGGTCATGGGTGGTGGCCGACTGGCCCAGAACACCGGCGACCCGAACCGCTACGAGGGCGTGCAGAACTCCGGCAACGCGGCCTACTGGAACCCCGAACTCGCCTACAGCGACGGCTACAAGGCCAAGGGCTTCCCGCAGGTGCCGGGCTTCCTCTCCGCCGCCGGGCGCCCCTTCGACGCGCCGGGCCTGCGTACGCCCTGGTACACGACGGTCGGCAACCACGACGACAGCATCGAGGGCACCCTGCCGGACCTCGGGCTGCTCAACGACCTCTACACCGGCCAGTACAAGCTGGAGGGCTGCGACGACGCCACGGCCGCCCAGCTGATGGACTCGCTGCGCCGCGACCCCGCGGGTGCCGTGCTGCTGCTCGCCAAGCTGATCGCCAACGGCGAGGCGGTGCGCCGGATCACCCCCGACGAGCGCCGGAAGCCGTTCACGCTCAAGGAGTTCGCCAAGGCCCACCTGGACCCGGCCGCCACCGGCGCGGGCCCGTACGGGCACGGCTTCACCTCGGACATGGTGGGCAGCGGGAAGCTCTACTACACCTTCCGCATCTCGGAGAAGGTGGTCGGCATCAGCCTGGACACCACCAACCAGGCCGGGTTCGCCGACGGTTCGCTGGGTACCGCGCAACTGCGGTGGCTGGAGCAGCAGTTGAAGGCGCACAGCGGGCACTGGTACGACACCAACGGGAACCGGGTGACGGGCGGCAGCACGGACGACCTGATCCTGGTCTTCAGCCACCACACCAGCACCAGCATGGGCAACCTGCTGCCGGACCCGCGGAACATCTTCGAGAAGCGGCACGACGGCAACGAGCTGGTGGCGCTGCTGCAGCGCTACCCGAACGTGGTCGGGTGGGTGAACGGGCACACCCACATGAACAAGATCACGCCGCACGGCCACGCGGTGCCGGAGCGGGCGTTCTGGGAGATCAACACCGCCTCGCACATCGACTACCCGCAGCACGGCCGGATCATCGAGGTCGTGGACAACGGGGACGCCACGATCTCGCTGTTCACCACGCTGATCGAGTCCTCCGCGCCGTACGGCACGGACTTCGGCAGCACCTCGGACGCCAACCTCGCGGCGCTCTACCGCGAGCTGTCGTACAACGACCCGAACGGGCGGGTGACGTCGCTGCTGGGCTCGGGCGAGGACCACAACACGGAGCTGCTGCTCGCCAAGCCGACCCGCTGACGGCCGACGGCTGACGGCTGACAACGTGCGGCTGACGGCTGACGGAAAACAGATGACAGCTGACAGATGATGAAATCTGTCAGCTGTCATCCGTCAGTCGATCGCCGTCACTCCGCCGCGGGGCCCTCGGTCTCCGGGTACCGCCGGGGCGTCCAGACGACCTCCACGCCGCCGCCGCGCTCGACCGCCCGGGTCTGCGAGGAGCCGATCAGCAGGATCGTCCGCATGTCGACCAGCCCCGGGTCCAGCTCGCCGAGCCGGACGATCCGCACCCGCTCGGTCGGCCCGCCGACGTCGCGGGCCATCACCACCGGCGTCTCCGGCGCCCGGTACTCCAGCAGCAGGTCCCGGGCGAGGCCGACCTGGGTCGTGCGGGACTGCGAGCCCGGGTTGTACAGCGCGAGCACCAGGTCCGCCTCGGCGGCGGCGCGCAGCCGCTTGGCCACCACGTCCCAGGGCTTGAGCCGGTCCGAGAGCGACACCGTCGCGTAGTCGTGCCCGAGCGGGGCGCCGGCCCGGGAGGCGGCCGCGTGGGCGGCGGTCATCCCCGGCAGGACCCGCACCGGTACGTCCCGGTAGGCCTCCTCGCAGGCGACCTCCAGCACGGCGGTGGCCATCGCGAACACGCCCGGGTCGCCCGAGGAGACCACCGCGACCCGGTGCCCGCGCCGCGCGAGGTCCAGCGCGTACTCGGCGCGCTCCGACTCGACCTTGTTGTCCGAGCCGTGCCGGAGCTGCCCCGGGCGCTCCGGCACCCGGGCCAGGTAGGTGGTGTAGCCGACCAGGTCGGTGGCCTCGGCCAGCGCGCCGCGCGCCTCGGGGGTGAGCCAGAGCGGTCCGGCCGGCCCGGTGCCGACGACGGTCACGCTGCCGGTGCCCTCCGACAGCCGGACCTCGGGCTCCAGCGGCGCGACCTTGCTCGGCAGCACCGCGACCGAGAAGTACGGCACCGTCTCCTCGTCGACCTCCGCGAGCGGCGCGATGCGCTCCCCCGCCATGAAGGCCCGCTCGACGTACTGGGCGTCCGCCAGCCGCCCCGCCCGCTCCAGGGCCCGGCGGACGGTCGGGAAGGTGCGCCCCAGCTTCATGATCACGGCGGAGTCGGCCGACGCGATCCGCGCCGTCAGCTCCTCCTCGGGCAGCGTGCCCGGGATGACGGTGAGCGTCTCCTCGGCCTCGGTCAGCGGCTGTCCGAGCCGGGCCGCCGCGGCGCTGACCGAGGTCACGCCGGGCACGACCTCGGTCGGGTAGCAGTGCGCGAGCCGCTTGTGCATGTGCTGGTAGGAGCCGTAGAAGAGCGGGTCGCCCTCGGCGAGGACGACGACGTCGCGGCCGGCGTCCAGGTGGGCGGCCAGCCGGGCGGCGGCCTCCTCGTAGAAGTCGTCGAGCGCGCCCCGGTAGCCGCCGGGGTGGTCGGTGGTCTCGACGGTGAGCGGGTAGACCAGCTTCTCCTCGATCTGACCACCCGTCAGATAGCGCTCGGCGATCGAGCGCGCGATGGACCGGCCGTGGCGGGCACTGTGGTACGCCACCACGTCGGCCTTGCCGATGAGGTCGGCGGCGCGGACGGTCACCAGCGACGGGTCGCCCGGGCCGAGCCCGACACCGTACAGCCGTCCGACCGAGGCGTTCTGATGCTCCGTCACTCTTCCTCGCTCGCAATCGCGTTGACGGCGGCGGCGGCGATCGCGCTGCCACCGCGCCGGCCGCGCACCACCATGTGCTCCAGGCCGGAGGGGTGCTCGGCCAGGGCCTGCTTGGACTCTGCGGCACCGATGAAGCCGACCGGGACGCCGATCACCGCAGCCGGGCGCGGCGCGCCCGCCTCGATCATCTCCAGCAGCCGGAACAGCGAGGTCGGCGCGTTGCCGACGGCGACCACCGCACCCTCCAGCCGGGGCAGCCACAGCTCCATGGCCGCGGCGCTGCGGGTGTTGCCCATCTTCCGGGCGAGCTCGGGCACCGACGGGTCGGTGAGGGTGCAGATCACCTCATTGTCGGCGGGCAGCCGCTTGCGGGTCACCCCGCTCGCGACCATGTTGACGTCGCAGAGGATCGGCGCACCGGCGTGCAGCGCGGCGCGCGCGGAGGCGACCACGCCGGGCGAGTACACCAGGTCCTCGACCAGGTCGACCATCCCGCAGGCGTGGATCATCCGCACCGCGACCTGGGAGACGTCCGCCGGGAGGGCGGCCAGATCGGCCTCCGCGCGGATGGTGGCAAAGGACTGGCGGTAGATGGACGCGCCGTCCTTCTCGTACTCGATCACTTCGTGGTCCTCCTGGCCTCGGCGACCGCCTCGGCCATCTCCTCGTTCGTCACCTCGGCGGCCGTGGGGGCAGCCGCCGGTCCGTTCACCGTCACCCGGTAGCCGTGCCCCGTGGCGAGCACGTCCACCCACCGCCCGGCCGGGTGGCCGCAGCGCCGTTCACAGCCCGACCAGTGGACGGGCAGCGCGTCGTGGCCCCCGTCACCGGCCGCGGACCGGGGGTCGGTGTCCAGCGCCCGGGCCGCGTCCGAGCGGACGTCGGCGAGCGACTTGGCGCACCCCGGCAGCCCGGTGCAGGCGGTGGCCCGCTCCCAGGGCGAGCCCGGTTCGGTACGGAAACCGGCCCCGGCGAGCGCGGGCAGCAGGTCGGCGGAGGCGCCGGGCACGACCGCACCGCGCCAGGGCGTCAGCCGCAGCTCACCGGCCGAAGCCGTCGCGGCGGCGACCAGCGCCCGCCACTGAGCGGCGCTCGCCCGGCCGAAGCGCAGGCCCACCGAGAGCCCGCCGGGAAGCGCGCCCACGGCGGGCGCCGCACCGGCGAAGGCGGGCAGCGGCACCGAGCCGGCGGGCAGCAACTCGGGGACCTCGCGCAGGTGCCAGGCCTTGCGGCCGCTCGTCCGCAGCGCGTCCAGGAAGGAGCGGGCCGCGTCCAGCACGGCCGTCACCTCCTGCCCGGCCTCGACCGGGTGCCCGTGGCCCGCGCGCCCGAGGCGCAGCAGGGCGGGCCGGTCGCGGTCCGCGGTGGCGGCCCCCGAGCCTGCGATCAATGTCACATCGGCGTCGAGCGCGGCGACGTCGCCCCGCCCGTCGTCCAGCGCGAACAGGAACTTGCCGGAGAGCCCGGCCGCCCAGTCGCTCGCGCACAGCCGCGCGTCCAGTTCCCGTACCCAGGCCCGGACATCGGCCGAGTCCGTGCCGTCCAGCCCCGCCAGCGGCGAGGCGACGATGTTGCGGACCCGCTCGTGGGTGTCCGAGGGCAGCAGACCGACGGCGCGCAGCCGCTCCGCGAGGTCCGCCGCGCACTGCGGTGCCAGGCCGCGCAGCTGGACGTTGCCGCGCGAGGTGGTCTCCAACTCCCCGTCGCCCAGGGCCTCGGCGGCCTCGGCCAGGGCGAGCGCCTGACGGTCCGTCAGCAGGCCTCCGGGCAGGCGGATCCGGGCCAGGGCGCCGTCGTCGGCCTGGTGCAGACGCAGCGCTCCGGGGCAGGCGTCCCCGCGCCCCCGGTCGGGCACCTCCCGGTCGGGCACGGCGGCGCCCGGCGCGGTGGCGTCGGGTGTCGGTGGCATGGCGGCGAGCATACAGATGATCCGATCGCTTGCCTCCGTCCGCTGCATCACACTCCGGCGCACCCGCCGCGTACGCCGGGCGGCCGGTCCGCACGACGGACAGCCGTGCGCCGGGCGGTCCAGAGCCCGCGACCGAAAGCTCACTCTCCCCCAGGTCAGCCGTACCCCGTACGATGCTGGGCGGACGGTCCGGCGGACCGTCCGCACACGCCAGCGACGGCGCAGGGGAGGAAACCGGTGCAAGCCCGGTGCGGTCCCGCCACTGTGACCGCGGTTCACCGGGAAACCGGTCGGCCGCGGGAGCCAGGAACTCCTGCCGTCCTCCACCGGCCCGGGGCGCGGACCCCGAGGAAGGCAGAAATGCACCAGCGCTGTCGCATGCCCGCACACGCGTCCACGGCCGTCCCCACGGCCACTCCGGCTCACTTCACGGCCGTCCCGGCCCATTTCACGGCCGTCCCGGCCACCGACGAGGCCGGGAGGGCCTTCGCATGATCCTGCTGCTGTCGACGTCCGACACCGACCTGCTCAGCGCCCGTGCCGCCGAGGGGCCGGTGCGCTACCGGCTCGGCAACCCGGCCCGGCTGACCCCCGAGGACCTGCCCGCGCTGCTGGAGGGCACCGACCTCGTCGTGGTCCGCCTGCTCGGCGGACGCCGCGCCTGGCAGGAGGGCCTGGACGCACTGCTGGCCGGCCCCCGCCCGGTCGTGGTGCTGACCGGTGAGCAGGCCCCCGACGCCCAGCTGATGGAGCTGTCCACCGTCCCGGCCGGCATCGCCGCCGAGGCGCACGCCTACCTCGCCCACGGCGGCGCGGCCAACCTGGCCGAGCTGGCCTCGTTCCTCTCCGACACCGTGCTGCTGACCGGCCACGGCTTCGCCCCGCCCGCCTCCGCCCCGGCCTGGGGCCCGCTGGAGCGCGAAGCCCGTACCGGCGAGGGCCCGACGGTCGCGGTGCTCTACTACCGTGCCCACCACATGAGCGGCAACACCGCCTTCGTCGAGACGCTCTGCCGGGCGATCGAGGACCAGGGCGCCCGCGCCCGGGCCTACTACTGCGCCTCGCTGCGCGGCGCCGAGCCCGAGCTGCTGGCCGCGCTCGGCGAGGCCGACGCGATCGTCACCACCGTGCTCGCCGCCGGCGGCACCCGCCCGGCCGACGCACAGGCCGGCGGCGACGAGGAGGCCTGGGACGCCGGCGCGCTCGCCGCCCTGGACCGCCCGATCCTGCAGGCGCTCTGCCTGACCTGGTCGCGCGCCCAGTGGGAGGCCAGCGACGACGGCCTGTCCCCGCTGGACACCGCCACCCAGATCGCCGTGCCGGAGTTCGACGGCCGCCTGATCAGCGTCCCGTTCTCCTTCAAGGAGCTGGACGAGGACGGCCTGACGGTCTACGCCGCCGACCCGGAGCGCGCCGCCCGCGTCGCCGGCACCGCCGTCAGCCACGCCCGGCTGCGGTACGTCCCGGCCGCCGAGCGCCGCCTCGCGCTGGTGCTGTCCGCGTACCCGACCAAGCACGCCCGGGTCGGCAACGCCGTCGGCCTGGACACCCCGGCCAGCGCCGTCCGCCTGCTGGAGCGGCTGCGCGAGGAGGGCATGGACCTCGGGCACGACCTGCCCGGCTTCGACGGCACCGAGGACGAGGGGCACGAGGGCGACGCGATCATCCACGCCCTGATCGCGGCCGGCGGCTACGACCAGGACTGGCTCACCGAGGACCAGCTGGCCCGCAACCCGGTGCGCATCCCCGCCGCCGACTACCGCCGCTGGTACGCCACCCTCCCGCAGGCCCTGCGCGAGCAGGTCGAGGAGCACTGGGGCCCGGCCCCCGGCGAGCTGTACGTCGACCGCTCGCAGAACCCGGACGGCGACATCGTGCTGGCCGCGATCCGCTCCGGGAACCTGCTGGTCCTGATCCAGCCGCCGCGCGGCTTCGGCGAGAACCCGGTCGCCATCTACCACGACCCCGACCTGCCGCCGAGCCACCACTACCTGGCCGCCTACCGCTGGATCGAGGCCACGCAGGAGGACGGCGGCTTCGGCGCCCACGCCGTGATCCACCTCGGCAAGCACGGCAACCTGGAGTGGCTGCCCGGCAAGACCGCCGCGCTGTCCGCCGAGTGCGGCCCGGACGCCGTCCTCGGCAACCTCCCGCTGGTCTACCCCTTCCTGGTCAACGACCCGGGCGAGGGCACCCAGGCCAAGCGCCGCGCCCACGCCACCCTGGTCGACCACCTCGTCCCGCCGATGGCCCGCGCCGACTCCTACGGCGACATCGCGCGCCTGGAGCAGCTGCTGGACGAGCACTCCAACATCGCCGCGATGGACCCGGCCAAGCTGCCCGCCATCCGCGCCCAGATCTGGACCCTCATCCAGGCGGCCAAGCTCGACCACGACCTCGGCCTGGACGAGCGCCCCGAGGACGACGGCTTCGACGACTTCCTGCTGCACGTCGACGGCTGGCTCTGCGAGGTCAAGGACGCCCAGATCCGCGACGGCCTGCACGTCCTCGGCCAGGCGCCGTCCGGCACCGACCGCGTCAACATCGTGCTCGCCATCCTGCGCGCCCGGCAGATCTGGGGCGGCGTCAGCGCCCTGCCCGGTCTGCGCGAGGCGCTCGGCCTGGACGAGGCGGCGCTGACCCTCGGCGCCACCGACGCGGCCGAGGCCAGGGCCCGCGCCCTGGTCGAGGCCATGGAGGCGCAGGACTGGGCGCCCGAGGCGGTCGAGAAGGTCACCGCCGAGCTGCCGGAGACCGTCCGGGAGGCCGTCCACGAGGTGCTGACCTTCGCCGCCACCCAGGTGGTGCCGCGCCTGGCCGCCACCACCGACGAGCTGGACGCCGTGCTGCACGCGCTGCAGGGCGGCTTCGTCCCGGCCGGCCCGTCCGGCTCGCCGCTGCGCGGCCTGGTCAACGTGCTGCCGACGGGCCGCAACTTCTACTCCGTCGACCCCAAGGCCGTCCCCAGCAAGCTCGCCTGGGAGACCGGCCAGGCGCTCGCCTCCTCGCTGGTCGAGCGGTACACCGCCGACAACGACGGCGCGTACCCGCCCTCGGTCGGGCTCTCGCTGTGGGGCACCAGCGCGATGCGCACCGCCGGCGACGACATCGCCGAGGCCTTCGCCCTGCTCGGCGTCCGCCCGGTCTGGGACGACGCCTCCCGCCGGGTCACCGGCCTGGAGCCGATCCCGCTGGAGGAGCTGGGCCGCCCGCGCATCGACGTGACGCTGCGCATCTCCGGGTTCTTCCGCGACGCCTTCCCGCACGTGGTCGCCCTGCTGGACGACGCGGTGCGCCTGGCCGCCGCCCAGGAGGAGGCCGACTCGGACAACTTCGTCCGGGCCCACGTCCAGGCCGACCTGGCGGTGCACGGCGACGAGCGCAAGGCCACCGTCCGCGTCTTCGGCTCCCGCCCGGGCACGTACGGGGCCGGCCTGCTCCAGCTGATCGACAGCCGCGACTGGCGCACCGACGCCGACCTCGCCGAGGTGTACACGGTGTGGGGCGGCTACGCGTACGGGCGCGGGCTGGACGGGCGGCCGGCCCGCGAGGAGATGGAGACCGCGTACAAGCGGATCACCGTCGCCGCGAAGAACACCGACACCCGCGAGCACGACATCGCCGACTCGGACGACTACTTCCAGTACCACGGCGGCATGGTGGCCACCGTCCGCGCCCTCACCGGCAAGGCGCCGACCGCGTACATCGGCGACTCCACCCGCCCGGAGACGGTCCGCACCCGGACGCTGACCGAGGAGGCCGCCCGCGTCTTCCGCGCCCGCGTGGTCAACCCGCGCTGGATCGAGGCGATGCGCCGGCACGGCTACAAGGGCGCCTTCGAGATGGCCGCGACGGTCGACTACCTGTTCGGCTACGACGCCACCACGGGCGTGGTCGCGGACTGGATGTACGAGAAGCTGACCCAGGAGTACGTGCTCGACCCGGTCAACCGGGAGTTCCTCGCGGGCGCCAACCCGTGGGCGCTGCACGGGATCAGCGAGCGCCTGCTGGAGGCGGCGAGCCGCGGGCTGTGGGAGCAGCCGGACCCGGAGCTGATCGCGCAGCTGCAGGCCGCGTTCCTGGAGACCGAGGGGGACCTGGAGGGCGACGAGGGCTGAGGCCTCCCGGGCGATCTCCCGGGCGATCTCCCGGACGGTCCCCGGCCTCCCGGTCCCGCGGGCGGTCCCCGGCCTCCCGGGCGGTCCCGCAGCCGTCCGGGAGGGCGGGGCGGCAGCTCGCTGACGGTGTTCCCGTCGTCCATTCGGGTGAGGGGAACACTGGTGGCGCACGCCGTCCGAGCGGACAATACGGGGCATGCCGCGCCGCACCGGTCCCACCAGCCCAGACCTGAGCACGACCCCCGCCGACGAAGCCCGGGAAGCGGAGGAACACGAGCCGCCCGCGCCACACCGCTACCGGGCGCGGCTCGGGGCGCTCGCGGCCGGGGCGGTACCGGTGCTCGCGTTCCCGGCGCCGGGGCAGGCCTGGCTGGCGTGGATCGCGCTCGTCCCCGGGCTGCTCCTGATGCAGCGGGCGCCCGGGGGCCGGGAGGCGGCGGTGCGCGGCTGGTGGTTCGGAGCGGGGTTCATCCTGACCGCGATGTACTGGCTGGTGCCGTCCATCGGGCCCGGACTCCCGGTGCTCGCGGTGCTGTTCGGGGCGCTGCAGGGCGCCGTCGGGTACACCGTGCACCGGCTGCTGCACCCGCCGCTGACCGCCCGTCGGGCCCTGCTCGCGCTGGTGGTCGTCCCGGCGGTCTGGGTGTCCGCCGAGTACGGGCGGTCCTGGCCGGCGCTGGGCGGGCCGTGGGCCCTGCTCGGCGCCACCCAGTGGCAGCACCCGGCGATCCTCGGGCTGGCCTCGGCGGGCGGGATCTGGCTGGTCAGCGCGGCGGTGGCGGCGGTGAACACCGGGGTACTGATCGCGCTCACCGCGGTGCACTGGCGACCGCGGGCCGTCGCGGCCTCGGCGGCGGTACTGGTGGTGGCCTCCGGTCCGCTGCTGTTCGCGCTGCGCGAGGCGCCCGCCGGGGCCGGGGCCGTCACGGTCGCGCTCGTCCAGCCCGGCGTCGTGGAGGACCCGCAGGCCCGCTTCGACGCGAGCGCGCGGGCCACCGCCGCACTGGTCGGACAGCCGGTGGACCTGGTGGTGTGGGGCGAGAGCAGCACCACGGCCGACCTGGACCACGACCCGGCCGCGCTGGACACGCTGCGCGGCCTCGCCGCGACCACCGGCGCCCGGGTCATCGCCGGGGAGGACGCGCGCAAGGCGGACGGGCGGATCTCCAAGGACGCGGTGCTGGTCTCCCCGGCCGGCGTGGTGGACCGCTACCGCAAGATCCGGCTGGTGCCGTTCGGCGAGTACATCCCGCTGCGGCCGGTGCTCGGCTGGGTCGCCGGGGTCAGCCGCGCGGCGGGCGAGAACCGGGCGCCCGGCACCGCGTTCCACCTGCTGCCGGCCACCGACCGGACGGGCGCTCCGCTGCCGGTCGGGGCGCTGATCTGCTTCGAGTCGGCCTTCCCCGACATGGCCCGCACCGCCGCGCGGGACGGCGCCCGGGTGCTCGTCTACCAGTCCTCGACCTCGACCTTCCAGCAGACCTGGGCGCCCGAGCAGCACGTCTCACTGGCGGCGATCCGGGCGGCGGAAACCGGGCGGCCGGCCGTCCAGGCCTCGCTGACCGGGGTCTCGGCGGCCTTCGACGCGCAGGGCCGGGAACTGGCCCGGCTCGGCACCGACGGCACCGGCGCGCTGACCGTCCGGCTGCCGCTCACCGAGCCCGCCACGATGACCTGGTACGACCGCGTCGGCGACGTGGTGCCGGCCGGGGCGCTGCTGATCACGGCGGGGGCGGCGGTGACGACGGTGGCGGCGCGACGGCGCCCGCGCACGGAGCCGCGCCCGGCTCAGCCCTCCGTCGGGGGCCGGTAGACGCCGAAGGCGGCGCCCTGCGGGTCGCGCAGCACGGCGATCCGCCGGCCGCCCGGCATGGAGTAGGCGGGCATCAGCACGTCCCCGCCGAGGGCCACCGCCCGGTCGACGGTGTTGTCCACGTCGGCGACCGAGAAGTACGGCAGCCAGTGCGGCGGCACCTCCGGCGGGAAGGCGTCGCCCATCACCAGCATGCCGCCGAAGTCCTCACCGGCCAGGCCCCACTGGGTGTAGTGCTCGGAGGGGGCGACGGACCAGCCGAAGACCGCCGGGTAGAAGGCGACCGCGCCGTCCCGGTCCCGGGTGAGGAGCTCCACCCAGCCGAGCGAGCCGGGCTCGTTGAACACCCCGGCGCCCTTGAAGGAGCGGGCCTGCCAGAGCAGGAAGACCGCGTGGGAGCGGTCGGCGGCCACCGCGAAGCGGCCGCGGTCGAGGACGTCGGCGGGCGCCTTGAGGAGGGTGCCGCCGGCGCTCTCGACCCTGGCCGCGGTGGCGTCGGCGTCGGCCACGGCGAAGCAGACCGACCAGGCCGTCGGCTGCTGCGGCGCGTAGCGCGGGGTGATCGCGGCGACCGGGGTGTCCTTGAGGAGCATCTGGACGTAGTCGCCGTCCTCGGGCCGTTCGCCGTCGTCCTCCCGCCAGCCGAACAGCTCGCGGTAGAAGGCCCGGGCGGCGGTGGGGTCGGAGGTGCCCAGCTCGACCCAGCAGGGGCCGTCGGTGGTCACGGAGGTCTGCTTCATGGCGTCGGTTCTCCAGCTCGTTCTCGGCCCCCGGCCCTCCCCGCCCAGGATGCGGGGCAGGAGGGCCGGGGGCGGGCGCTGGTGGGCCGAACGGGGCGGGGCGGGAGACGGGACGACAGGAGACGGGAAACAGATAACAGATGACAGCTGACAGATTTCGAAATCTGTCAGCTGTCATCTGTTAGATCGGAA